>JBGSJT010000027.1:0-59001 GCA_041741715.1 Pirellulaceae bacterium
GCGAGCACGTTATCGTCCCAAGAACCCTGGCATCAAACCACTTGGAGATCCAACTATACGCAAGCTTACGCCCGAAGAGAAAAAGAAACTTCGATCCCACGAGCTAAAAAATGCTGCTTAAAAATGCTTCACAGCGTTGGCTTTCAGCCCTATAATGCAGTTCCACGCCCGGCCGACCACTCCACCACTCCACACTCCACGCTCCCACACTCCCATACGCCCATACGCCCACACTCCCACACTCCCACACTCCACCACTCCCACACTCCCATACTCCACCACTCCACCACTCCACCACTCCACCACTCCCACACTCCCACACTCCCACACTCCCACACTCCCACCACTCCCACCACTCTCCGACTCTCCGACGCCCGGCCTTTTCAGCCTTGGCGGGGCCACTATAATCCGGTCTCACCATCGTCGATCTGGGCATGCTTGCTGCCGGTCGATGACCCACTCGCCCGCTCTGCCTTACGGGATGCTGCCTAGATGAAGATTCACGAGTACCAGGGGAAACAACTTTTCCGCGAGGCTGGTGTCCCGGTCTTGAATGGCCGCGTGGCCCGCACCGCCGATGAGGCCTCGGCGGCCTACAAGGAACTCGGTGGCGCAATAGCCGTCGTTAAAGCGCAAGTGCATGCGGGTGGTCGTGGCAAGGGGACGGTCAAGGAAGTCCCCTCCCAACGCGGTGTGCAACTGGTCAAATCAGCCGACGAAGCGGCACAGGTCGCGAAGAATCTCCTTGGAAATCACTTGGTGACCATTCAAACCGGTGAAGCTGGAGCGCAAGTCAATCAAGTCTTCGTGGAAGCGGGTTGCGACATCGCCCGAGAATTGTACTTGGGGATCGTCCTCGATCGCGGTAACGCCATGCCGGTCTTGATGGTCAGCAGCGAAGGTGGGATGGAGATCGAACACGTTGCCGCTGAGACACCAGAAAAGATTTTCCGCGAGCATTTTAACCCAGCCGTTGGACTGCACAGTTACCAGGTCCGAAAGCTCTGCAAAAAGCTCGAGATCACTGGTCCAGCCGCCCGCTCGGCTGAAAAATTCATGAAAGCCATCTGCCGACTCTATGTCGATCTCGATTGCTCCATGGCCGAAATTAATCCACTGGTCATCACTAAAACTGGCGAGATGATCGCGCTCGACGCGAAAGTTACCTTCGACGACAACGCCCTGTTTCGCCATCCGCAATTGAAAGAGCTCCGCGACTTGAGCGAAGAGGAACCGGCCGAAGTTCGTGCGGGCAATGCAGGGCTTTCCTATGTCAAACTCGACGGCACGATTGGCTGTCTGGTCAACGGTGCTGGGCTGGCCATGTCGACGATGGACATCATCAAATACCATGGCGGACAACCTGCTAACTTTTTGGATGTAGGTGGTGGGGCGACAACGGAACAAGTCGTCGAGGCCTTCAACATCATCCTCTCGGACAAAAATGTCAAAGCGGTCTTGATCAACATCTTTGGTGGCATCGCGCGGTGCACCACCATCGCCACCGCCGTTATCGAAGCCTCGAAGCAAATTGGGATCTCCATTCCGCTAGTCGTCCGACTGGAAGGGACCGAAGTTGAGGAGGGCAAAAAGATGCTGGCCGATAGTGGCTTAGCCATGACCACCGCCGACGATTTGACTGACGCCGCCAAAAAAGTAGTCGCCGCCGCCGCTGGGGCGTAAACGAGCGGCAGCTAAGAATAAACCCGACTGATAGTAGCCATCACGCTCCGCGTGGTGAGTGCAGGGGCTCATCACGCGGAGCGTAATGGCTACTTTTCCCTGCTATACACCCTCAAGCCTCAAGATAAACACATGAGCATCCTGATCAATAAAAAAACCAGAGTGATTTGTCAGGGGATCACTGGCAGCGCGGGGACGTTTCACACCAAGGGCTGTGCCGAGTATGGTACGCAAATGGTCGGTGGCGTAACGCCAGGCAAAGGGGGCCAAGTCGTCTTGGGTTTGCCGGTGTTCGATACCGTCGAGGAGGCGGTCCAACAAACTGGTGCCAACGCGACGATGATATTCGTTCCACCACCCTTTGCGGCCGACGCAATCCTGGAAGCCTTGGATGCCGGGATCGAAATCATCGCGGCCATTACAGAAGGGGTTCCCGTCCTGGACATGGTGGAGGTCTACGCCAGAGTTCGTGCCAGCCAATCGGTACTGATCGGCCCCAATTGCCCTGGGTTAATTACACCGGGCGAATGCAAGATTGGTATCATGCCCGGCTACATTCATAACCCTGGCAAGATTGGTATCATCAGTCGCAGTGGGACCCTTACCTACGAAGCGGTGTGGCAGACCAGCAATTTAGGACTCGGCCAATCCACTTGTGTGGGGTTGGGGGGAGATCCCATTGTCGGCACCTCCTATATCGACTTGCTCAAGCTATATCAAGCAGACGATCAGACCGAGGCGATTCTGATGATCGGCGAGATCGGTGGAGATGCTGAGGAGCAAGCGGCGGCATATATCAGGCAGTATATGACCAAGCCTGTCGCCGCATTCATCGCTGGAGCGACCGCACCTCCTGGAAAGAGGATGGGGCACGCTGGTGCGATTATATCCGGCGGCAAGGGGACGGCCGCTGAGAAACAAGCCGCCTTGGAAGATGCCGGTATCGTTGTCGCCCCGTCGCCAGCCGACATGGGGACAGCGATCAAGTCCGCTATCGCGCGAGCTTCTAGCAACTAGCTTCTAGCGACTTTAATGCGACATTAGCGCCGATTGGCTTTTGCTTCGGCGGCGGCCTTTTTCATCGCTGCAGTTTCATTGGCAATCTTGTTCTCCGGGCCAGCCGGGAAGTATTGCACGTCGTCCATTAGGTAATATGGACTTGGGAGTGTTTGGCCCGCCACGGAGACTTGGCAACCGACTGATGGAGCTATCCCCCCCGCCAATACCAAGCCCAAGAAGGCATACTTCCAAGCCTGCGAACGCATGGTGTTGATCATCAGCGATTCTCCCTCGACAGCCGTCTATTGTTTCGTGCACCCCTACCGCGGAACGTCCCCACGGTAAGACCTATCGAATTTATCGGTTGAACTCGGGCTGAGGATTAAACCAAATCGGTTCTCTTTTCACTCGCTATTTTTCAACGGGTTTCGGTTTAAACTAGGAGTGTCCAGCCGCAGACAGCAATTTTCGCATTCGAGAACCCAATGACTGCATTACGCTCACTTCACCACGCTCTACTTCTTCTACTCACGCTCCTGGCTACCATCCAAACACTGCGCGCTCAACCAGTCAGCGAATTGCCTCGCGCGGAGTACTACGTCGCGCGAGAACTGTATCGAATTGGTCGGACGCTGGAGGCCGCCGATGGATTTCAGACGGCACTCAATCGAGCCCGTCGCTTGGGAGAAGGGAGGTGGGTCGATAGTATCCCCCCGCTAATCATGCTCGGGGAGTGTTATTACCAACAAGGAAATCTGGCTCAGGCGCTGGAGCAATACGATGCAGCCCTAATGTTGGCCCTTGCGAACTCCGGCTGGATCGATCAAGTTGAGGTACAGTCCGAGCAGCTCGCGGAACTGGAGGCCCACGCGAAAGGGATTGGCTGGTTCACCAAGTCGCGCCCCACGCAGGCGGTCATCGTCCCCGCCGGTTTACAACTATCCGTCGATCCAACCGCCGCGCAGGTCACGCAGCAGGGGGGTGTGATAGCGCCTGTGAATTTGGTAACGCAGTTGGACGTGACCGAGGTCATTCGCACGTTGGGCATTGCGCTCATGCGTCGTTGGGAAGTGCTGGGGCCGTTGGCCAAGCATTCACCATTGGCCGCACCGCTGGAAGCTATGTTCGCGCGCAACCCCAGGCAGCAGGTTCCGTGGTTGAACGCATCGTGGCGCGTGCTGCAAGGTGCCAGCAGCCTCGCTTCACCTAACCGCGTTGATAGTCGACAGTTGTTACGCGAAGGGACGTTAATCGCCAATCAAGCCGACTATTATCTCTCTTCGTTGGCGTTGTTGATCCTCGGTAAGCTGGACGCGCGCGAGGGAAACTATCCAGCGGCGATCATCAATTTGCAAGACGCATCGCTGCTGGCGGCCCAGTTCGAACAACACGCTACTGTGGCGGAAGCGATCGACAATTTATCAGCTTGTGCCGCCGCCTCGGGACGACTCGATATGCTCGATCCCTTGCAACGCTTGGCAACTTGGGCCAACAAGAAGAGCGGTAGTGTGCAAGTTGCCGCGTTGGTCGGCGCAAGTGAGCTGGCCATCTACGGCAACGATTTTAGCTTAGCCGATAAGCTATTGCGACAAGCGGCGGTGGTTCTGCGCGGTCGTGAAATAACCTTGCCACGTGCTCAAGCACAACTCGCATTCACATCGGCCCTGTTGGCCTTCGCGCAGAATCGTAGCACGCTTGGGATCTCGAACCTTGAGAGCGCCCTGAAATTTGCCCGTGGCACGGCGGCCACAGGTGCGGTGGTCGAATCGATTTTTCAATCGCAATTGACACTCGATCTACTCGCAACCCAATCACTGACTGCGGCCGAAGCGGAAGCGGTATTGGTCGACACCGTGGCTGAACCGACTAGAACTGACTGGGAGTTGACACCCTTGAAAACACTGGCCGAGTTGACCACGGCTCGTGACCCTGCCTATCTGCGTTTGTTGGAACTAGCATCCACACGGGGTGCGTCGGTGGAAGAAATGCTGGAGCGGATGGATCGCGTGCAACGCCAACGTCTCTATCAGGCTCTACCGCTGGGTGGAAGACTGATGGCATGGCGACAAGCCATGGGTGTTCGGCCTGACCAACTCTCGCCGGCCAGTCGTAATTCGGTCGAGGGGGCGCTGCAACGCCAGCCCGAATTGATCACTATGGGGCAACAGATTGAGTCGCTGGTCGCCAAGCTGCGCGCTGCGCCGATCCCTTTGGATGATCGAAGGACTCCTGCCGATGCCAAGAAAGCCTTTGCGGAATTAGAGAGCCTCTCCAGCAATTTTGAAAACCAACTCGCTTTTATCAGCTTGCAACGCCGCAACTTGGAACGTCTCGCTCCGCCAGCGGCCAATCTGCAATCGATTCAAACGCAACTGGCCGAACGTGATTTGGTCTTAGCCATGGTGGTCGGCGGCGGACAGATTTTCGGTCTGGCGATCACTCGCGACCAAGCTTACCAGTGGCAAGTGGATGAGCCAGCAAAGCTGGATGCGAGTCTTTCGGCACTGCTGATGGAAATGGGACTGGTTCGAGACAACAAACCGAGTCAGCCGAGCGAGGTAATGGCTCCCACGGCTGCCTGGCGCATCACCGCCGAAAAAATCGCGTCGTCGTTGTTTCCAGCCGACGTGCAAACTTTGCTCGACAGTTGTCAGCGGGTGATCATGATCCCCCACGATCGATTGTGGTACGTCCCGTTTGAATTGCTGCCACAGGACGCAAATGCAGGAAATCCACCGTGGATCGTAGGGCGGGCCGTGACGTATGTGCCGACATTGGGGAGCTTCGAGGTCGCGTTCGGCAAGGCTCCCAAGGTTCAGGAAACCGTTGGAATCGTCGGTAATTTTTTCGCATTGGATGCCACGCAAAACACCGAGGCGGCCAGCAGTATCGCGCAATCCATTCCCGGTTCGCACGTCGTCATGCTGAATCAAAAGGTGACCGTTCCCTCCGCGACCTGGCTGAAACTCAAGTCCGATCAACTGTGGGTCGCGAATACCCTCGAGAGCTCTGACAATGGTTGGGAGGTACCTGTCCTACCACTTGGCAAGCCCCAGCAGGCTCGGATTGGCATGTGGCTCGATACGCCCCGCACTTCGCCACCGATCGTCTTGCTGCCAGGACTAAAAACAAGTTTAAGCCAAGGTCAGCTCGGGCATGGCAATGAGCTCTTCCTGCCAATTTGTGCCATGCTATACAGTGGAACCAAAACGGCTTGCCTCAGCCGCTGGCCCGTCGGCGGCGGCAGCACCAAGATATTTCTACAACGTCAGTTGGAAGAGTTGCAATCAGAACGTCCCTCGGAGGCGCTCCGGCGTAGCGTATTGGCTCAGTGGCCCGAGCAGTTTTTGCTAGCCGATGAACCGCTACTTCTTCCCGCAGGCAAGGACTCGCCGCCGTTGGTGGCCGGTAGCCATCCGCTGCTATGGTGTGGCTACTTGTCCGTCGGGGACTACGTCCCGTAACCAGACTACATACCCGTAGCTGCTGTCGCCAGACGGCAGGGAGTCAACGTTCTGGCGAACGTAGCTACGACAGTTATTTCCCGAACAATTCTTAGTCTTTGGGGGCCTTGTAGGGTGTGATCGGCTTGACCATCACAATCTCAGTATCATTCTCCAATTGTGGGCCGTCGGTCGAGCGTCCTTGATCGATGAGCGCTCTGAGCGACTGTTGCATCCGCTCAGCGCGCTCGGGATGATCGTTGAACACATTTTTCTCTTCTCCTGGATCAGCCGCCAAGTCGTAGAGTTGCATGCTGGGTGAAACGGAAATATCGACTTGTCCCGGTTTGGGATCGCTCCAACCCCCCGAGTCAGGTCCTAGACATAATTTCCAATCTCCATCGCGCACTGCGAATTGACCCTTAATCGATTGATTGACAAGCGACGTGCGAATCGGCTGAGTCTGTTTTTCAGTGAGAACTGGTAGGAACGAAACACTGTCGGGGGCGGCCTCGGGTGACAATTTGGCTTTGACGATTTCTGCGGCAGTGGCGAAAAAGTCGAGCTGTCCCGTCAATTGCTTGGTGCGTGAACCGGGCTCGACTACGCCGGGCCAGCGCACTAGGAAGGGGACGCGATGTCCACCTTCGAAAATGTCCGCCTTGTGACCACGATAGATATAGTTTTGATCATGCCCAGCCGCTTCGAGTTCTGGGATATTGGCTGCCGGGGAACAACCGTTGTCGGTCGTAAACAGCAGTAAAGTGTTGTCGGCAATCCCTGCTTCGTCGAGTGCCTTGAGAATCTCACCCACGGTCCAATCGACTTGCATCGTAAAGTCGCCATAGTCATTGACTTGACTCTTCCCTTTCCATTCTGGCGTGGGGACGATCGGAGTGTGGGGCGCGTTGAGTGGGAAATAGAGAAAGAATGGCTGTTCCAGTTTAGCGCTCTCGGCGATGAACTGAACTGCTTCGGACGTGAACGTTGGGAGCACGTCGACCGCTTCAAACTTCTCTCCGGCGGGTCCCTTGCGATGAAAGGCCTTTTCAACTGTGGCCAGCTCGGTGGGGGTGCGATCGCGAACAAAAACGTACGGTGGCATATCTAAACTCGCGCTGATGCCGAAGAAATAATCGAAGCCTGCGTCGTTGGGGCCATTGCGAATCTCACCCGCGTAGTCGACGTTGCGACCATCGGCAAACGCTTTCGAATAATCTCCGCCATCATCGGCCACGCCACCATCTTTGAGCGGCCAGTCCCAGCCTAGATGCCATTTGCCGATGCAGCCGGTGCGGTATCCGTTCTCCTTCAACATCGACGCCACTGTTGCCCGTCCCGGTGAAATCAGTGGACGCGAGAAGCCACCCAACACACCTTCCTGTAAAGTGGTTCGCCAGTGATAGCGGCCTGTTAAGATTGAGTAGCGGGTGGGAGTGCAAACGGATGATGACGAATGGCCATCTTCGAAAATCATCCCTTCCTTGGCGATGCGGTCGATATTCGGAGTCGGGATTTTTGATTCGGAGTTGAGCGCGGAAACATCGCCAAAACCTTGGTCGTCAGCCAGAATGAAAATCATGTTCGGACGTTGGGCCGCGAGACTCGGCGCGGAGAGCAAACAGACGATTAACAACGGCTTCAGCAAAGACATGAGAGGCAACTTCCGGCGAAGGTGGGATGGTTTTTTGAGAGATCTAGTTGGACTTCGCGCTTTCGACCCCCATATCAGCTCGACGCGCCATCGAGTGGGGCCCTGGCAATATCAGTTCGACGCGCCACCGACCGGGTCTCCACTGACAAAACCGACGACCCACTCGCTGGCGCGTCGAGCTGATATGGGCACGGTCGGATTAGTGTACCACACGCGAGTCGCGCGGGGGCTTTCTACCACTGCGCCAGGCGAATGCCGCTGAACTGCCACCGCGCGGCAGCTGGAAAAAAGTTGCGATAGCTGGTGCGAATGTGCGAGCTGTGCGTGGCCACGCTGCCACCCCGCAGAACGTGTTGATCGCACATGAACTTGCCGTTGTACTCTCCCACCGCGCCGGCTGGTGGCTGGTAACCCGGATATCCCACGTAGCTACTGGCCGTCCATTGCCAAACCGAGCCACACAGCGACTTCGGTGCACGCATTGGATGAATGGCCAACCGATGATCTAGCAGATAATCGGCAAACGGTTCGTCCCCAGCCAACTCTAACCGCGTAGCTGCCAGCTCCCATTCGAATTCCGTTGGCAAGCGTTTTCCACGCCACCGCGCATAGGCGTCCGCTTCGAAAAAACTGACATGTGCAACTGGTGCCTCAAGCTCCAGTGGAATCAGCCCAGCCAACGTGAACTGCATCCACTGGCCATCGAGGTTGTGCCAATGCAATGGAGCGTGCCATTGTTCCCGATTGAGCGTCGACCATCCCAAGGATAGCCAGTGTTCGGGCCGCTGGTAGCCACGATCGTTGATAAACTCTAAGTACTCACCACAAGTCACCAATTGCCGATCAATCGAACACTGCTCCACGAAAACTCTGTGACGCGGTGATTCATTGTCAAACGCGAAACCAGCACCTTGAAAACCAACTTCGTACACCCCTTCATCAATCGCGATCCAGTCCGCTGGCGAACTTTCTTTGCGGGGTTGAGCGGCCCTATCGAGTGGTAGGAACTGATAATTGGGCCACGTTGGATTGCAAGATAAAACATGTTTGATGTCGGTCAGTATTAATTCTTGATGTTGTTGTTCATGTTGCATCCCCACCTCGATCAACTGCGCATGTCTCTGGGCGAAGTCGTGTTGTTGCAAGCGCTCAAGCATGTGGTCGTCGACATGCTTACGATAGCTCATGATGCGCTGCAGACCGGGACGGGAGATGAGTCCCCGGTGTTCGCGCGGGAACTGTTCTCCGAGCGTGTTGTAATAGGAATTAAACAGAAAGTGAAATTCGTCGTCAAAGCGCTGATAGCTTGGTTCCTCTGCCAAAAGAAACGTTTCGAAGAACCAAGTGGTGTGGGCCAAATGCCAGCGTGTGGGGCTGACATCGGCCATCGATTGGACCATGCAATCCTCCGCCGACAACGGCTCAACCAGTCGCTCCGTAAACAGTCTTATGTCTCGGTATTTTTCGCTCACCGCATATTTCATCTTTGACATTTCTAATTCATAGGGGCACAGCTTTTGCGTTTAACGGCTACTCCGCAGAGCCGTGCGGCGCACTGGTCATCACCCGGCCGGCGGGCGACAAAAAGATGTGCGGCAAAAAGATGAAGGGGATTGGGATGACTTGTTGTTTCTAAAAGCTAGATGATTCAAGTGGTTCGATCGGCTCGTGGTCCGATCGGCTCACTGCTCAGGACAGGCAATGTGGCTTGGGATCACCCGTCTGTCAACTCGTGCCGTCATCGAGCATCTCCATCTTTTTGCCGCACATTTTTTTGTCGGAGCCGTATTTAAGAACTCTGTGTGCGGCATGCGGTTGAACTATCGCGGGTTCTACGTGCGGCTATTCCAACTAGGGTGCATCGAGCACTAAATGCAACACACCAAAATACATGTGTTTATCGGTCCACGACTCGTGCAGCGAAAAGCCGAATTGCGAGGCGAATTGGGCGAAGCCATCGATGGTGTATTTGTGTGAATACTCAGTCAGTATTTCTTCGCCAGCTTCGAAGCGAATCACTTGATCGCCAAGTTGCATGTGCTGCGCAGTCTGACTGACGATTGAGATCTCCACCCGCTGCTTGACGCTATTGTAGATGGCTCGGTGCTCGTATTGCCCGAGTTGAAAGTCCCCCCCTAGCTCCTCATTAATACGCGTGAGTAGGTTCAAGTTAAATTCGGCGGTAACTCCATGCGCATCGTTGTACGCAGCTTCGATGGTGGATACGTCCTTTTGGAGGTCGATCCCTATCAGCAGGCCACCACCTGGACCGAGCATGGCCGCCATCCCGCGCAGTATTTGTCCAGCCGCTCGGGGAGTAAAATTGCCGATCGTCGAGCCTGGGAAATAAAGAGCCACATGGCTGGCTGGACGTTCGCTGGTGGGCAGTGAAAAGGGCCGCGTAAAGTCCGCCACGACCGGCAAGACATCCAGTGTGGGATAAACACTTTGGAGCTCGATGGCGGTTTTAATTAGATGCTCTTCGGAAATGTCGACGGGTACATATGCGGCTGGTTCCTGCAACGCATCTAGCAGCACGCGAGTCTTCAAGCTGCTGCCACTGCCGTACTCGACTAACATTACTGCTTTGTCAATTTGATAGGCGATCGACTCGGCATGACGTTCCATGATCGCTAACTCTGTCCGCGTCGGATAGTATTCGTCAGTCTGACAGATTTTATCGAATAGCTGCGACCCTCGCTCATCGTATAAATACTTACACGGGAGAGACTTTTTAGGCTGAGACAAACCAAGCAGCACATCGTCCAGAAACGCTTCGGTCGGTTTCACCTGAGAAGCCAAGTGCGACATTAAAACACCTTTAACGCGAGACCATTGTATTTAGTTGCGGCCATTATAGCTCGTTGGGCAAGTGATTAAACCGTTGAAGTTGGAACAGGCCCTGACTTAGCTCATCGGGTGGCACTGGCCTAGCCAGTGGACTCGAAGATGGCGAGCCAAGAACCACACATCACGCTCCTAAGCTTCGAAGTAATGAATTTGTTTCAGCTATCGCGTTTCATGTCGAAGACGATCGACCCAATCAGCGAACTGGTATTGGAACAGGCCCTGTCTTCTCTCGTTGGGTGGCACTGGCCTAGCCAGTGAAGTCGAAGTAGGCGAGCCAAGAACCACGCATCACGCTCCAGTGCTTCGAAGTAATGAATTCGTTTCAGCTATCGCGTTTCATGTCGAAGACGATCGACCCAATCAGCGAACTGGTGTTGGAACAGGCCCTGTCGATGCCAACTTCGGTTACTTCGAGGCATTGGCACAGAAGTCCTCACATCCACACGAAACACTTCGATCTCCACTGGCCATGCCAGTGCCACCCAACACACCAGCCATGCCAATCCCCCAGCAATACTAATGCCACTTCGAGCTCAGCGTTGAACTTGCCCCGTAGAGCCAGAAAGATCGCTGGCCAGCGAAGAGACCAACTTAGGTTCGATCAATGGCAAATCGCCGGGGATGGTGTACTTCATTGCCGCCGCAGCGCAGCCCCAGCGCAGTGCATGGGCCGTTTCGCTTCCTGAAAGCACTGCTGAGAGATAGCCTGCGGAAAATGCGTCGCCACCACCCAATCGTTCGACTTCGATCGCTCGGAATGCAGGCTGCTCGAAAAACTCTCCTTGTGCATCCATGGCTACCGCTCCGAGCTCTCCTTGCGTCAGCACGATAGTGGCGTGTGGCCAGCGTCTATGTAGCTCACGACAGACCGCGAACGGCTCCGAATTGGTTGTCACGTGACAGACTGTAAACGCATCACGGATCGGAAGGAAAACCAAATTGGCTTGAGCCATGATTGGTTCGCATGCTGCGTATGCCTGTGTGGGACTCCACAAGCGACTGCGGTAATTCAAATCAAAACTCACGAGTTGCCCTGCCGCGCGCGCGAGCTCAACGGCGCGCTGGACCGTTCGTCGCGTGGACTCGGACAATCCTACGGTGATACCCGTGGTGTGAAACAGACGTGCTCCTTGGGGCATGAACAACTCGCTTGGCAATTCCTCGGGCTGCATGTTACTCATCGCCGACGCTGCCCGGTCATAGAAGACATGCGAGTTGCGTGGTACGGGGCCACGTTCCATATAGTATGTTCCGACGCGATCATTGTCGGTCCACATAACATGAGACACATCTACGCCATGCGAAGCTATTTCTCCAGCGATCCAGCGTCCGATGGGATTATCGGTCAAGCGGGAGAGCCAGCAGACGCGGTGTCCGAGCCGTGCCAGTCCAACTGCCGTATTCGATTCGCTTCCACCCACGTGCATTTCGACGGAGCGCGATTGTCCGAAGCGTTCGTAGCCAGGTGGCGTAAATCGCGCCATCGTCTCTCCCAGCGTTAACACATCGTACGGCCTGATTGCGTCGCTCATTTTGTCCCCCCTGTGCGTGCTCGAGTCGCATACTGTTGGGCCGTGGCGCTGATTCGCTCCCAATCTCTAGCTGCTAAAGCGGTGAGATCGATCAAGCTACCACCAATCCCCACTGCGCTCGCGCCAGCTTTAAAGTAAGCCTGCATATTCTCCAGTCCGACACCACCGGTGGGCATGAGTTTAATTTCAGGCATGGGTGCCAATACATCCTTGATATACTCGGGCCCTAAGCCTCGCGCGGGAAAGACTTTTACTAGTGAGGCACCAGCTTCCCAAGCGGCGGCGATCTCAGTCGGTGTCAATGCGCCGCTCATTAGTGGCACATTACCCGCGATGCAGGCCGCAGACACCTCGGGACAATGGATGGGTGAGACCACAAACTGAGCCCCCGCTGCCATGGCCGCCGTGGCTTGTTCAGTCGATCGCACTGAGCCCACGCCGATCGTGGCTGTGCCCGAGGAAAACTCTTTAATCTCTCGCAGCACTTCGGCAATCGCCTCCAAGGCGAGCGGATTGGTCAGTGTAAATTCTTGGGCCACAATGCCACCTTGCAGCAGTGCTCGCGAAAGTTCGACTGCCGAAGTGAGATCATCCAGGCGAATGATTGCCACCAGTCGACTGTCAAGAATTAGATCCAGTGCTTGCATATTGTGCATTACAGTGAGCGTGTATAAAAAATGTGCATGATACATTGTTAATATCAGCTCGACGCGCTAGTGCTAGAAACCTTAAGTTCCGTTCGGTTCGGAGCGCGCTTCACAGCATCGTAACCGGATTCTGCATGAGCACGTATATCAGCAGCAAGGAACCCTCCCGCTTGCGGGAGGGTCGCGAGTCATGCGAGCGGGGAGGGCTTGGCGGCCCCCTCTCCGCTCGCCGACCAACGCTATGCGTCGGTGCCCGTCGCGACTCCCCCTCAGGGGAGTACCTGAATAATCCGATTTTGACCGGACGGTTCTTAAGGTTTCTAGCAATAGCGAGTGGGTTCCAGTCCGAGTGTTTTCGGCGACAGCGGGGATACAAGGCACAGGGACCCACTCGCTAGCGCGTCGAGCTGATATTGGTAGCCCAGTTTGGAATAATTTTCCTCATGATTGTACGCGGCCTAGGAGTCGTTGCCCATGGAAGCGCGAAAGAGTCTCGCCGCGTTATGGTTGAACTATTTCTGGTAAAACTATTTGGAGTACACTATCGATTGACGACTCCCCGTCTGCCGTTATAAGGAATAACAACTTGAAAGCGTTTCAAACTGTTTTCGTTTTCACTATCGCTTTTTTGAGCAGCATCTACTTTTGTCAGGCTCAACAACCAGCAGCGACCACCCAACTCCCGCCAGGTGCTTATGTTGATGATACCGGGCCCGGTTGGCAATCGCTGACTGAAGCAGATTTCGCGCACGTCAATAGCGCGCCAGATACTTGGTCGTGGAAGGAGGGGACACTGCACTGTACCGGCAAGCCAGTGAGCGTGCTGAGAACCAAGGAGCAAGTCAAGAATTTTGAAATGGTCGTCGAGTGGATGCATGAGAAGTCGGCCGGGAACTCAGGAGTCTTCGTGTGGACCACGCCAGCCTCCATCGAACAACTGAGCGAAGATGGCGAGCCTGGATTGCCAGCAGGTATCGAAGTGCAGATCCTCGATCACGGCTATACGACGAAATTGCAAGCGGCGGGCAAAGCCACCGATTGGTTCGGCACCAATGGCGATGTGTTTGCGGTCCGAGTCAAGATGACTCCCTTTCCGCCATTGTCTCCGGATGGTTCACGCAGCTTTCCACGCAAACACTTGGCGCTTGGACACGGCCAGTGGAATCAGTACTACATCCGCGCTATCAATGGTGAAGTCCGTTTGTGGGTCAACGGCCAAGAGGTCTCGGGTGGTACCGACATCGAACCCGCGCAGGGCTATCTGTGCTTGGAAAGCGAAGGTTCTCCCATTCAATTCCGCAAGCTCCGCATCCGACACTTGCCATAGGAAAATTGGTGCCACAGAAGTGCTGTGTCCCATGTGGTTATTGCTCGCATAATTGTCGGGGAAAGACGGTATTCGACAGGAAAATTTTACGACAGGAAAATTGGTGATGAAGAAGCTTACCATGAACATGTCGCAGCGGGCTTGGCAACTAGTTATCTGCTTGCTCCTGACCAATGTCCACGTGAGTGCCACATGGGCTCAGCCGGAGACGACGATCCCGTGGGACCTGAGCGTGCTCAGCCAGCCGCCGGAAATAGAGTGGTTGGATGAAACCAGTCCCGTGCGTTCGCTGTTCTACACGGGGGAGTCCTATGTTGGAAAGCCAACACGGGTATTCGCTTACTTCGCGAGCCCCAGCACTTTGGCGGCCGCAAATACTTCAGATAGTGGTCGCGCAATCACCGATGGTTCCACTGCAAAATATCCGGCAGTGGTGTTGGTACATGGTGGTGGTGGAACTGCCTTTCGCGAGTGGGCCGAGCTGTGGGCAGAGCGCGGCTATGCGGCCATTGCCATGGACCTAGCAGGGACGCGACCGATCGAGGGAGAGAACCCGCACAAGGCCGAGAACCGAACCGCACTCGTTGATGGCGGACCAGGGCAGGGGGACGACGAAAAGTTCGGGAGCATCGACAAGCCTGCTACAGAACAGTGGCCCTATCATGCGGTGGCCAACGTCATCCTCGCTCACTCCTGGATTCGCAGCTTGGAGAGTGTCGACGCCGAGCGGACGGCCGTGACGGGGATCAGTTGGGGAGGCTATTTGACGTGCATCGCGGCTGGTGTGGATTCGCGGTTTAAAGCTGCGGTACCTGTTTATGGTTGCGGCTTCCTGCACGAAAACAGCGCTTGGCTGTCACGCTTTGAGAAAATGTCGGCGGTACAACAACAGCGATGGGTCGAACTGTGGGATCCATCGCGCTATCTCCCCCACGTTTCGATGCCGATATTGTTCGTCAATGGCACGAACGATTTCGCTTATCCACTCGATAGCTACATGAAGTCTTACGACGCGGTCCCTGTTCGAGCGGATGTAGAAAAACAATTGGCGATCATCGTCAACCGACCCCATGGCCATCCACCGGGTTGGGCACCGATCGAAATTGGTTTGTTCATCGATCACTGCTTGCTTGATCAACCCGCCTTGTGTCAAGTGAGCGATCCGCAGTTAGTCGACGGGCAGGTGAGGCTCAATGTAGTTGGAGACCGATTGCCGCTTGCCGCTGAGTTGCATTACACGACAGATACCGCTGAGATCAACAAACGCAATTGGTTCACAACGCCAGCGAATGTTTCTGGGAATGAGATTACTGCGGATGCTCCACCAGCGACGGCGACCGCATGGTTTTTGACCGTTAAGGACGCGCGCTCCGCCGTCGTGAGCACGCGCGTTGTATTGAAATAATAAGTAAGTATGTTCGGAAACAGCGTTTGTTTTCGTCCGGCTTGTTCGGGCGGAACGAGCAACTGGCAGCTACCTGTAGCCAGCAGTTGTCTCCTCCGCCGAGACAAGGATGCCGTAGCGTTCTATCTACGCGTTGCGATTAGACCGTCGTTGGCAACACGGACAATAAAAGGTCGAGCGTTGGGCTTGCACGATGCGGATGATCGTGCCGTGTTGGCAAGTGGGGCAGGGGAGGGTGGCGCGGTCGTAAACCAAGTGATGATTCTGATAACTCCCTGGGTCGTTGAGCGCGTTGCGGTAAGTACCATCGGCGAGTGTTGAACCTTCGTGCTCAATAGCCGTCAATAAGATGGCTTGCATGGCGGAGAACAGCTTAGCAAGCTTACTGCGACTGACAGCGGCGGCGATCGTTTCGGGGTGGATTCTAGCAACATGTAGCATTTCCGACGCATACAAATTGCCAATTCCCGCCACCAATTTTTGATCGAGCAAGGCAACTTTGATTGGTCGCCGCGTGGCCAACAGTCGGCTCGCGAACTCCGCTTGGGTAATGGCCAGGGCATCGGGACCAAGTCGACCAGCCACGATGCGCTGCTGGATCTCATCGCGCGGCACCAATTCGACAGTCCCCAGTCCACGGCGGTCCCAAAACTGCAGTCGCAGTGGTGGTCGTCCGGCAAAGTCGATTTGCAAACGCACATGCTCAGGGTCAGGAGGTAATTCGATAGCTACCAAGCCGGTCATCTTGGGCTGTAGAATGAGTCCCCAGTCGCGAGTGTAAATCACGACGCGCTTTCCCAACCGCGACACTTCGGTAACGCGTTCTCCCCGTAAGCGTCGATCGATAATGGCAATCGTGGGTTTGATGGAGATCGGTCGATATCGACACTTGGGCTTCGTGACAGATTCGATTTGCCACCCAACAATTGCCGCAATTCCACGACACATGGTTTCGACTTCAGGTAGTTCCGGCATCGGTCGACTCAAGAATCCGTAACGGCGTTGGGTGTTGCGGGGGCGGATGGGGGCTTCGGAGCAACGTCCGAAATCTCAGTAGGATTTGTTGCGGTCGCAGTCGAATCAACATTGGTGGTGCTAGCAGTCGGACCGACGGCGCTCAACACATATTTATGTTCTTCGAAATGCAACAGTTCGCGTTGTAGGATACTAAGCAGAGTTTGCAGCATGGCGACCACCATGGGGCCCACGACGATTCCGATCGGCCCCAAGGCTTGCACTCCCCCTAGCACGCTTAGCAAGGCTAAGAGTGGATGGAGTTGCGATTGTCCGTGCAACACGACTGCCTTCACGACGTTGTCGACTGTCCCAACCACCAGCACTCCCCATGTAGCCAGCAGTCCGGCGGCCCACAGGTGATCATTCATGGCTAAGTACAGACAGACTGGCACCCACACAATCGCTGGTCCTACGAAGGGGACCATCGCGAAGGCCGTGGTCAGCATGATCAGCAGAGTCAGATACTCCATTCCAGCAAAATAGAAACCGATACCGGCGGTTAGTCCTTGGGCCATTGCCGAGAGGATCGTGGCTAGCACGACAGCTCGACTGATACGATCGAATTCAAGCAGCAATTCTTGTTCGTAGGCATCATCGAGTGGACTGAGATTCATGATGTTCTTAATCATGGCGGGGCCATCGACCAAAAAGAAAAATGTCGATACTACCAGGATCACACTACCAAATATTAGTTTCACGATAAACGTGCCGGTCGCCCCGGTGAGTGACAGCAACCGTGGACGAACGTAGGTTACGACTTCGCCAACCAGGCTATCGATTTTGGCCTTGGTGGGATTTGCTAGGTCTCGGGCAAAGGCCAGCATGGTCCCTCCGAGTAGCGATGTTCGCAGTGTGCTAAATTTTGACTTGAGGTCCACCGCTAACTTGGTTGCACCGAACTCTTCGTCCGTGGCCAAGCCAACTTGCTCGGATAGTTGGACCAATTCGTCGAACTGCTGGTCATACTGAGTACCGCTCAGTCCGTCTTCCTGCACGGCCAGTTTTAATTCACGGAGCGTGGTGGTTGTCCGTTGGCCAACCTGTCGCAGTCTCACGTTCTCTTCACTGACGACGGAATCAGCCGTCTGTTCGACAATCTGGTCGAGTTCTTCGCTGACAACCCGGAGCCGGTCTTGGTAGGGAGGCATTTGCAGCCCCAAGCCTGAGCGGATTTGTGTAAGTCGCAGGGCGATTGTCTTGGCATCATTCTGTTCGAGCAACCGCAGGCCTTGCACGGCAGAAGCCGTCGCTAGGGTCCCAATAGGCAACAGCAGCATGAGCATTATTAGCAGTGTTGTGAAGACGGCCGCCATGCGTTCGCGTTGCCCCGTTTTTTCTAATACCCAGCGATGCAAGGGACGAAATACCACCACCAGTACTGCCGCTAAAAAGACTGGTATAAAGAACCCAATCAGGACTTTGTAAAACAGCAGTCCAATAATGATGATGATCGCGATCAGCACCGCGAAGGATATCAAACGTGTCATGGAGATCGCAGTCAGTCGAATTGATAGTAGGGATCAGATTAGGAGTGAAAGGGACGTACAACGCGGACCGGTAGAAACGTGGTCTGGCGTGCCTATCATACAACGCGATTGCCAATCGGTGCGATGAGAGGCCACCAAAAAAGCGATCGCCGTTCACGCCTCAGACCGAGACATGGAAAACTAACCACACATAACCACAAATGAACACTGATAAATCTTTCCAGTCAATCTGTGTTCAATTGCGTTCAACTGTGGTTAACGCCTGCATTCTCGAATTCTCGTGAGCGGTTACACAAAGCGACTGACCGGCGGAGCGGTCAGCGACTATCCTTGCCAATTGGAGCTGCTGGGGCTAGGCTTGGTATTGGATAATCGAACCCTTAATTGGACAGCGCCACTTTCGGTCCCAATATCAGCTAAAGTGGCGCTGTCCAACTAACCACAACTTTGGGAATTGAAATGATCTCGCGATATTTGCTCTATCGACGCCTGATATCTGGCGGTGTGCTTGGCGTTGTGGGCCTAGTGCTGTGCGTCAATATTGGTTGCCAGCCGGAAGTGAAGCCGGTACCTGCAGTCAAAGTGACTGTCCAAAAGGGGACCAACAAGCTACCACCGACTCCCGTGCCCAACGATGATCCTGAGGCGGTGAAGCAACTGGAGCAAGCGGGCTTTACGCTGACCAAAGACCAGTCGGGACGAGTGATTGGTGCGGCCGTGGATCGTCGCGAGGATTCCAGTGATCTGCTCCCCTTGTTGGCTGGAATACCCGGTTTAGAAACATTGAAACTGGGTGGTACAGGGATTGGCGACCAAGGGTTCCAGGTCATCGAGAAACTGCACAACCTCAAGCGACTCGATCTCTACGGGGCTGGGATCAGCGACAAGGCACTTGTGTCGATTGGCACACTCAGCGGACTGGAGGTGCTTTCTCTGCGACTAACTTCCATCTCGGATGAAGGTCTGAAAGCGCTGACGGGACTGAAGAAACTTCGCGCCCTCGATTTGCGCAATACCAATCTGACAGATGCTGGCATGCCACCCCTTGGTGAGCTTACCAATTTGGCAGATTTGCAACTCGAACGCGCGAAGGTGACCAAGGAAGGGGTGTCGCACCTGAGAACTTTAAAGAAACTCAAGTCGCTGAATCTGAATACAACTTTTGTGCGCGATGAAGTGATTGCTGTCTTGGGAGAGATTACTTCATTGGAGTCGTTGTTTTTGGATCAAGCGAAAATCACTGACGCCTGCATGTCGGACATCGCCAAATTGAAGAATCTTAAGCGATTGCGGATTCACGAATGTGATATCACTGGCGAGGGATTCGAGCAGCTCAAGGATCTGAAAAATATCGAGCGACTCGAACTGCGTTTGACATCCACCAATGACCGCGCGATGGAAGTGATCAGCAACTTTCCCAAGCTGAACTATTTAGCGCTGACCGAGTGTCGCTTGTTGACCGAGGAGGGGATTTCAAAGATCGGCAAACTGACAGGGCTGGTGACGCTCGAACTGTCGGAAACGAAGACGACCGACGCGGCTCTGGCCGCCATGTCGGGGCTGAGCAAATTGACCGACCTGAATTTGGAGGCCACCAAGATTTCCAACAAATCGGTCGACACGTTGTTGCAGTTGAAAGAACTGCGGCGCCTGAATATTAATGGCACTCGGCTGGACGACGACGCAGCCATACGGCTCAAAGAGCTACCCAAGCTGGAGTGGATTAGTGTCAGCAATAGTGGCGTCGGTTATTCGGGCGTCGACGAATTGAAAGCTGCGCGGCCTGGGTTGGAAGTTGTGGAGTGATAGATTGCAGCGCGCTTCGATTGCCAACATCCTTTCGCCGCCGGTCTATTCGTCGGTACCAAATGGCCCCATGCCAACTTGACTAGCCTGTGAACCTTTTTTTTATTTAGGCTTCCTTCCGCCAAACTAAGATCGTCCCACCTATAGATCTGTGAGTCGTTGCTTGACGTACTGAGGCCCTCGCCTCTGGTTCAAAACTGCGACTACTTCGACAATGTTTTCTTGAACTAGGTAGTAAATCGCGTACGGGAATCGCTTAACGAGTTTTCTGTGACACCCCTGTGTTTTGCGATGTGTCCCTGCGGTCTCAGATAGGGCAGCTAGTTCTTCGTTCATGTAATCCAGGTACGCATCGCCAACACCATTCGAGCGTGAATTGTAGAAAACCGCTGCGTCTCCAAGATCACGCTCCGCTTCCATCCGAATTTTTACTTGCACGGACTCGTTCCTGAATGCGAGCTATCGCGTCATCTAATTCCAACGGTGGGTGTGGAGATGGATTTGAAAGTCTCTCTGTTAGTACTGCACCGTGCCAATCTGGCGAGGGGATTACGTCGAGGTCCGGTTCCAGTTTGCTCCACAGGAAATCAATTGCCGCAAGTTTTTCCGATGCGGAGAGTTCATTGAGTAAGTTTTGGATTTCTGTCATGTCTGCGTCTCCATCTTCCAATTTTAGCTAAATGTATTGCCAAGGCAAATAGCCGCGATTGCGGCAAATACATCCCGTTTCCACGAAATCCGCTTCAGCCAATGCTAGCAATCTGCCGATAAGTTTCAGGAGGGTGCGTTGAGGCGTTTTTTTCCTGGGAGATCCAACAGGTGTGGCGATCATTTTTCTTAGCGGTGGGTACGATGCTCATTATTGTGGGTGTCGAATGCTTGTTGATCGATAGTGCAACGCTGGCATCCGAGCGCACTGAGACGGTGCAAGTGAATCCAGGCTGGTTTCAGCCCGCCCAGACTCTGGAAGTGAGCAATAGTAGGGTGATTCGCCCTAAGGAGTGGATCCCCTGGAGTTCGCTGGCGACAGGCGCGGTGGTTTTACTCTATTCATTTACGCTGCCACGTCGCTGGGGATCATCACCGGGTTGAGTTTCGCATCGTTTGGAACATAACTCTCGTAGCTACGTTCGCATAACTCTCGTAGCTACGTTCGCCAGAACGTTGACTCTCGTAGCTACGTTCGCCAGAACGTTGACTCCGTGTGGTCTGGCGACCGCAGTTACGGGTTAGAGAGCAACCAGCGGTTGGAATTGAAATAGCCCCCCTTCCGGCATTGAGTTTACGCAGGTATTTCTTACGCTTTTGGTGTGATTTCTCCGAATTTCGGAATATGATTAGAGGATAATACGAGTGTCCCTCGACGTTCGTTTTCTATCGGCATCTTCGTTTGTTCACACCACCGCTGGATTTTTTGCATGCGTCTGTTCCTAATCGCACTTCTTGGGCTGTTCATCGCTAACGCTACCCGCACAGCTGCACTGGCGGGCCTGACGGTCAACGGTTACTCGGCCGCCACTGCCGATCGCTATGATCGCTTTAACAACTCACCAGCCTTCCTGGGCAGTGCGTACAATTGGTCGGGAGTGGGGCGCACACCCGATGGCAGATGGGGGACGCTGATCAGCCCTTCGTTTGTGATCAGCGCGGCTCATCTTGCTCCCATTGCAGGAACATCCCTTCGCTTTTATACGGGTAATGATGCGGCAGGAAGTTTTGTCGATCGCACAGTTGGGGCAAGTATCGCCATAACTGGCACAGGTCTCCCACTCAGCAGTGATCTGGTGTTGACGCAGCTCAGCGCGCCAGTCACTGGCATCAGCACTTATGCGATCGCCGCCCCCACCAGTCCCGCTAACTTGATTGGCCAGGAGATTTATGTGTGGGGGCAAGCCGACACACTCCCCTTTCAGACCAGTATGCGGTTGGGACGCAATGAGATCTTCAATGTGATCCCCAATGCGGACAATGGCGTCTCGATTGGGACCGTCTTTGTGTACGACTACAACACCACGACAGGCTTGGGACTGGACGAAGCGAAGTTGGTATCGGGCGATTCGGGGGGGCCCAGCTTTTTGATAGGACCTAGTGGTCCAGTCATCGTTGGCATACACTGGTTCGTTAACGACCCTGGCACTTTAACAGGGCCGCTAGAAGGTTCGGGCGATACGCTGGTGTCGAGCTACATCACGCAACTCAACAACGCCATGGCGGCCACGGGGAGTAGCGAACGTGTGATGGTAGTGGCGGTACCTGAACCTACTGCGGTCGCTTGGCTGTTGCTTGGCGTGAGTAGTGCATTGGTACGACGTCGCCGCCGTAGCTACGTTCGCCAGAACGTCGACTCCTAGCCGTCTGGCGACCGCAGCTACGGTCAAGTCTCGACACTTATTTCCCGCTCGATGGTCAGCTAGCGGCTAACTATTGATCCAGCGGTAATTCGACACACACCAATTGGCTGCGACCACTCTCACTGTTGGTATCGCGAGCGATCAATCTGCCACCTGAAATCGCGGGTGGGGCACGGTAGGTTCCTGGTGGCAGTTGCGTCCGCGACAGTTCGCGATACTCGTCGGCCGCGCCGTCAATCATCAATAGCGTTCCTGATTTGGTCAGCGCCAAGACCTGCGCGCCAACAGCGATTAAGTGTGCTGTTCCGAAGTTAGGTTGTTCCCATACGACGCGTTGCGAGTTGACGTCGATGGCGCAGAGCCGAGAGGCAGCCCCATCGTCTCGACCGTCGATCGCGATGACTCGCTGCTGCACCATGACCGGCGTGATGTATTGGCTACTGAGTAGATCGCTGCCGCTAAAGATTGGCACCAGCTTGTGACCGGTGGTTGATACGAGTGTAGCCCCTACACCATAATTGGCTGTCAACAAATAGCGGTCCTGTCCGACTGGAATTGGGGTCGCCGCGTTGACTGTGGGGCCACGGCTTCCGAATTGAATTTCGGACAGTACTTCACCTTGCGCGATATCGATTAAGACGGTATGTAGGCGCGTCACGACCATCGCTGTCTTCGCATCGACAGCGATGGGTGGGGCGTAGCTGGCATCGTAGTTGGTGGCGGTCCACTTGGTTTTACCGCTGGCTAGTTCAATGCCGACCACTCCCGCTTCTTTTCCGCCCAAGCAGACAACAATCGTTTCATTGACCACCAGCGGTGCCGAGCCAGCCCCGAAGTAGCCATCGTCAGCGCGGTATTGACTACGCAAGGGACGATGCCAGAGTAGTTTACCGCTGTCCACTGCGACGGCGACCAGATCACCCGCCGCACCGTAACAGACGGCGACTTGTCCGCTGATGGTTGGCACGCAGCGTGGGCCTGTATCTCGATTAGGATCCGCTCCGCCGCGATAGGTGGCTGGCCAACTAGCCCGCCACAGCTTCTGTCCGTTAGTTAGGTCGAGGGCTTCGAGCACTTCTTCGTTACCGAGTCGATGCAACGCGAAGGCCTTATCGTTCGCAATGGCGGCACCACTATAGCCACTCCCCAGTCCAACTTGCCAAGCGATCTTTGCCTGAGTGGGCCAAGTGGTGTCAAAACGTGTCGGTTGCAACGCCTGCCCATCGCGGTTGGTTCCCATGACTTGCGGCCAGTCCTGCCCCGGCGCGAGATTGGCCCCCGTGAGCAACAGTGCTAGTGCTAGAGGTATCAACCATGTGAAAAAAGCCAGTCGAAAAACCTCCCCCCTGGTAGGAATGGCTGCGCTGATAAATGATAACCTGCTGAAGAGCTGGCGAGTGAAGTGGATTTGCATAGCGAACATTGGGAGCCCAAGGGTGGCGAAGTGGGTACGACTGTGGGGAAAAAAACGAGGCACGCGGATGAGCGGCTGGTGGGTCGTCGGGAGCGTCAGCGAAGCGGCCTTCTTCGGTGCCTTGTTCATTCTCGGTATTGTATCATTGACGATCGTGGCGTCGTCCCAGGTATTTTGGCCTGAGAACACTTTTCTACCGACCATCGGCTTTGGTTTTTGGTTGATGATGATCGCTTCCCTCTCGTTCATCGTGATCGGCCTGACCGCGTTTGTGCTGCAAGTTTCACGAACGCTCGCCTCTCCCGAACATCGGTCCGTTCTGGTCGACAAAGCCAAACGGGAGCATCTTCGTCGAGCCGCCGGGAGCGAACAGACCGACTTGACTAACTTGCCCAGCCTACGAGCTTTGATGGATAGTCCCGGCGTTAAATTGGCCTATCGCTTGGCTATTCAACGCGGAGAAACGACCCCGCTAGTCCTTAGCAGCCTGTTTTCAGTCGCCTGGAATGCAATGCTGGCGGTACTGGCCGTCATTGCGGTGGAGAATCACGTGCGAAGTAGGCCTGATTGGTTCCTAACTGTCCTGCTTGTACCGTTCGCCACAGTCAGTTTTTTCTCGACACGGTGGTTCTTTCGCACCTTCCGAATACAGAGTGGTGTTGGACCTACCGCTGTGGAGATTAGCGATCTTCCCCTGTTGCCCGGCAAGACCTACCAGGTGTACGTTTGTCAGTACGGACGGACCGTCTTTGCGAAGTATCAGGTTTCGTTAGTTTCCTTCGAAGAAGCCACGTATCAGCAAGGGACCGATATCCGCACGCAGCGCGTGGAGACGCTGCGGATACCCGTGCAGATGCGAACCTGTCCGACGGAAGTCAGTCAAACTGAGACTGCAGCGCCCACCGCCGATTCGACCTGTTTGGTCGCTGAACCCGAAAAGCCGTTGGAAATGGATTGCCAACTGTGTTTACCACTTGATATGATGCACTCATTCCAAGGACGCAATAATGCGATCGTGTGGAAGATTGTTATCGAAGGAGAAGTGAAGAAGTGGCCATTGTTCTGCCGAAGTTTCCCAGTCGTCGTCTTTCCACTCGACGCAGCATAGCGGTTCGTTCCGAGCCAGCTATTGGACTTCGCTTACTCACATTGCACCAAGGCCTGGAGCCAGCCGAAACGCTCTCCTTCGAATATTGCCTGAAACGCGTGACCCCAGAGCTGATCGATCGTTTGGAAGTGTCGGTAATGTGGTGCACCGAAGGGAAAGGTAGTGAAGATCTGGGGGTTCATTTGTTTGAAAGTTTCACCCGCGAGCAATTGTCTGGCCGGCCGCTCAACCAGCCTCGAGAAGTCAATACGATCTTGCCAGCCTTCCCGCTGAGCTATGAAGGTCGATTGATGAAAATTCGGTGGTGTGTCCGCTTGCGGTTGACGCTACGGGATGGACGCGAAATCACCGCCGAGCAGCCCTTTTATCTCGGACACTTGACGCGTGAGGTCTAATGGTCCATGGCGCTCCAACCCTTTCGCCACGCGTTTTGTCTCTCCGGGCAACTTGGAGTGGATAGCGGTCAACGACTGTAGCTTGGCCGAGCTGGCAAAACGCTTCCAGAATCAGTGTCTGGGGAACGCTGCGATTGTCGGACCGCATGGGAGTGGCAAATCAACGTTGCTCGCCCACTTAGCACCAACACTTGGCCAAGTGCGTTGGCGTCAGTCATTCGATTCCCTCGGCCAAGTGAGTGATCTCGCGGGAAGTATCGTATGGCACGGACTGCGACGTGGGCATCAACCATTTCGACAAGTTGTCGCCTCGCGTCAGTACTGGAGTCGTGGTGGTCTGTTGATCTTGGATGGCCTCGAGCAATTACGGATTTGGGAATATGCCGGTTTGAGTTGCCTGCTTCGCGCCACGCGGATGGGTCTGTTGGCGACCTGTCATCACCCCTATCGCACTCTCGCAACACTGGTCTCGACGAAACCCAGAGCCGAGACCGTGCAGCGCTTGGTTGCCAAGCACTTGACGAGTGATTTCGGCGTCACGGTGGCTTTGAAAGAAGAACTCTGTGAGTTGCAGCGCATCGAGCGATGGCTCGTCGAAGAGCAGGGGAGTGTGCGCGAGGTTTTCATGCGGATGTATGACCTAGTGGAAGATCGCAAGCGTCTCGGTGTCTTGTCCTCAACGGGTGATTCAAGGGCAAGTTTGACAGAAAGTTCTAAATCCTAAGCGTACTCTCAATGATACTCACGTTTTGAGCCGTGATCACTCTGTCCGATTAAGATTAGGAGTAGGATTAAGATTAGGATCTGTGTTTAGCAGCCCATTCGCATCGACGGTACCACGACAAACTTCGTTTACATTTGGAGACATTGGTGGCATCTCGCTTAACAGTTATCATCTCACAGTCAGCGGTCCGCCATGGCCGCAACACGGACACAGAAGAAGCCCTGTTGACGGAGCTGATGATGACTGCGGGTTTGGACGCCACGCTCGTCGGTTCGCTCGATGGAGTGCAGCTCGACAGTACCGACTATTTATGCCTCAGTGGTTTTACACAGCACATCGCGCTCGTTACCTCACTCTCTGCCAAACAAGTCGCCGAGCACTGGGAGCGATTGCAGTTGGGAGGCCAAGTCGTCCAGGTGGGGCAAGCTGGCGAGCGATCAGGTCGACGCGTCTATTATTTGCCACTTGAACTGGGTATTCAGCCAATCTTGGCTCAACTTAAACAATTGTTAGTGGACAGAACCGTTCAGACCGTCGGTTTGTCGTTTCCGGTAAAATCACTGCCAGTTGCCTCCAACCCCGCCAAGCCAGCGTCCGCGCCCTCTGCGACCGAGAGGTCAGATGCTGTGCGATCGGCCGACGCGACTTCCGGCTCCCCACGCATTATCCCAGCAGTGGCTCAGCGCGAGTCGTCGGATGCTAACGCAAGACAAGTTGACGATACTGGGCAGAGTGATGCGGAGTGGCCCGACTTGGATCGACTGGTTGATGAATTTGATGCGTTGGATCTTTGATATCGCGGTTTAAGGTAAAACTCCATGGACGATTTGACCTCGCAACGCTGGCTGGCTTATGAACTGCATGATGGATTGTTGCAGTGGGTGATCGGTGCGCGGTTGCAGTTGGTGGCCGCCAAGAGTCGCGATGAACCGACCACGGAGCAGCTGCAACGCTCGATCAGCAAAGCAATCGCGAGCCTCGAATTGGGACTGGTCGAGGCCCGTGAACTGATCGGCTATCTAGAACGACAACCCGCGCGTGGCGAGACGCGATTGGTATCAGCCTTGACACAGTTTATCGAAGGTGCCCAACGCGATGCTGAACTGAATCAGCAACGCATCGTCCCTCAGTTTGATGTGGCCGTCCCCGCCGCTATTGAAGCGGCCCTGACCGACTCGCCCAGTTGGAATCTCCTGCGTATTGCGCAGCAATCGATTCACAACGCCATCACCCATGCTGGACCGACGCGGATTGACGTGGAACTACATTGGGTTGCGCAGCCGATGGAGATCGTCTTGATTGTCACGGATCATGGAGTTGGCTTCGACGTTGCGCGCTCCAGGTCCGAAACAAAGCATTTTGGTTTGAGCAGCATGTCCCATCGCGCAGAGCTCATCGGTGCTCGTTTAGACATTCAAAGTACACCTGGCACCGGCTGTCGCGTCACCTGCTCGCTTCCGATAGCAGCCTGAGATGAGCTAAGCATCGTGCGGGAAAAACTGTCCGAAATTAAAACGTAGCTGCGGTCGCCAGACCGCAGGGAATCGACGTTCTGGCGAACGTAGCTACGACAGTTATTTCCCGCACGATGCTAAGCCGGACATATCGTATCGCATTACCGGCCAGCAACAGTCTTTTGCCACTCGGAAGAGTCTGTAGACGAATGGAAAATCGCCATCACCTGAATTGCGTCAGTCGCGATTCGGTAGTGGACGAGATACGGAAACTTGCGAGTTCGGACGATGCGGACATTATCGTAGACGACGGCTTATAACTCGGGATTCGCAAGGATCTTTTCAAATGTGTCGGAGAATGCACCCCGCAGTCGCTTCGCGGTACTCGATGAAAAACCTGAGTAGCGAGAAATAGCAGCATCAAGCTCACCAGGGATGGAAGGGTGAAATCGCAATGAACTGTCCATTTCATCGCGAATCCACTTTGGCCCACATTTGCTCTACAGTAAGTGCCATCGACGGATTCGAATCTAGCTCTGCTGCGCGACGACGCACCTCTTCCACTTGCCACTCCTGAACAAGTGCACCTGATTGTAGCAATCCGTCCCAGATTTGCTCCGCGATTGAGAGCTGCGTTGCGGCAGGTAGTTTTCGGATGTCGTCAATGGAAGTTTGAAAAATCCCATTCTAACGATGGATCTGAGCCAAGTCAATTTACTGAGAGAGCCATGAGTCCTCAACTGTTTACTGCGCGGCGTTGGTGCCGATGTCTTTGAGCGATTTCCCTAAGCGTCGACGCGTTTTGGAGTTGCTCGGCGCAGTGCCGCTCGACGTTGAAGAATGTGCGAGCTTCGGTGTACCACTAGACTGCTGGTCGACTTTTAAGAAGCCAGCCACGCTGGGATGCAGGTCTTCAATTGCGGCGGGAGTGCCGAGTTGTTCGACTGCGTCGCTGACGCCCAACAAGACCGATTGCCGTACGCCGTCTCGAATCCAACCAAAGAAATTCATGTTATTCATATCAGCCCCTCCTGGCACTGGGTAGCACTCAACGACACCACGACGACAGCAAAGCCTTTGCTGTCGCCCAGCGGCATCCATAGACTTCCTAAGTACCAACTCCGCAGCGCAAGGTCCAGGCCGGAATTTATAGAGGCATAGCCCAGAAGAACCCAGCCAGTGAAAGTGCTTCCACCACGGCTGCTTGTTTGTCATAGGGAATCGTTTCGCGCAGTAGCGGTGCGCAGCTCCCTGGACGATAATTGCCAAGCGCGTAGACTGGCTCACAACTGGGACGCAACGTAGCTAGGTAGGGGAGCATAGGAATCGTAGCAAAGAACTTGGCCCCGGATGCCAGTGGCTGCCAACAACCGAAACGGACATGGCCATGCCGCTCCAGCATCGGCTCTTCGAACCGTAGCGGGTAATGACAAATGCTGCTCGGATGCCAGTGAACGCACTTGAACGCACCACTTCGACTATTAAAAGGGAGCTTTTCACGCTCGTCAGCAGCCGACTCAGGCAAACTACCTGTTCCCAACCCAGTCACCGACAAATCGACCACTTGAACTGATATCGCGAGTTTTCGATTCTGCAGAGGCGTTAACGCATTCTCATTTTCTTTGGAGTTTGTCTCTTCGCTTTTGCCGCTCTTATCGCTTTCGTCGTCGGATTTCTCTTGGTCCTGCTTCGCCCTGTCAGCCTCTTGGTTCACGTCTTGCTTGCGGTCAGAGGGGAAGGGATCCCGTGATGGCAATGGAATCGGCCCGCTCGTGGCAGGTGGCTTAGCCAGAGCCGGTGGTTGCGGGAGTGCATTGGCAATCAACAGAGTGAGTGGATCTCGTGAACCGCTGACGTTTTGGACTTCACCCCAACGCGGTGCGGCTACATACTCGATTGGCCCCGGTTCCTGCCCCATCAACGCTTGCGACATAGGAAAGGCAGAAGCGGACAGCAAAAATGTACGCAGTAAATGATTGGGCCGAAAATGCATGTGTACTCTCCCCGAGGAATGACTTCTTTCCGTCATAATAGTTCGGTTCGCTTCTCTCCGAAGCTACAGCATCTTCGCCCCTCGCCGCATAATCGCTACTTCCCTAAACTTTGAGTTTTCAGCAAAGAATTCAGGCCCAATGCCAGCAATTGAAATTCGTGGATTAACCAAGGGATATGGTGACGTGACGGTGCTCAGGGAGATCGACTTGCCCTTCACCGGCGGTGATCACTGGGCGCTGCTGGGACCAAGCGGTGCGGGTAAATCGACTTTGCTGCGCATCCTAGCTGGCTTGGAAACTCCCGACGCGGGGCAAATTGAATTGGATGGCATCGATATAACGCGTGTGACTCCCGACCAACGTGGGCTGGCGCTGATGTCGCAAGACTATGCGCTCTACCCGCAATTGAACGTTCAAAAGAATCTTGAGACCGCGTTGCTATCTCTCCGACTGAGTCGCGCCGAGTCCGACGCGCGGTGTGCCGCCGCATTGGAATGGTTTCGCATCGCATCGCTGAGTGGGCACCTGCCATCGCAGCTTTCCGGTGGTCAAGCGCAACGTGTCGCTCTGGCCAAGGCGCTCATTCGACGACCTTCGTGGCTGTTGTTGGACGAGCCCTTCAGTCAACTCGACGGTCCACTCCGCGAAGAACTAAGAGAACTGCTTGCCAAAGTTAGTGAGCATTTCCAAACTTCGCTCATCTTTGTGACCCACGATCCTCTCGACGCGCTGCGGCTCGCCACGCAAGTCGCCATCCTGGACGCAGGACGCATTCAACAGGTAGCCACCCCTGCACGAGCCTATCAGCATCCCACCTGTCGAGCGGCCGCGGAGTTACTCAGCCCCTGGGGAGTCAATTGGTTGTCACCTCAAAGTCTCAACCAATGCGCAGTCACCCCACTCGTTCAAGAACTCGCAACAGCCATAGCTGCTGGCGAGCAGGTCGGCTTTCGCCCAGAAGCGGCCCAGATCGAAGTAAGCAATCTCGCCTCAGAGAATGGTTTGCGAATGCCCGTCATGATCCAACGCGTCGTCCATGTCGGTTTCGCTCAGCTACACCACTGTAGTGCCGCTGGGCAAGTTTATCGATGTCTAAGTCCTGACCGCAAAGCCAGCGGCCAACACGCCAACTTATTCATCCCCACCGACGCCTTGCTCCGCATTTAAAGTGGCTCAGGCGCTCCGCGTCGTAATTGATTCGAAGGTGCAGTTTTTTGCGTTGGAGTCCAGGCTTTAGCCGCCGTCATCGCGTTCGACGTTTTCTGGTTCCCAGGCTCTGCCTGGGGACCCACTGCCTTGCAGGCTCCGCCTGTTATTACTTTGGCAGACGAGGCTCTGCCCCGGCTGTTCGACAAATAGCAAATTGGGATGTTATTTGTCAGAACCATTCGGTTGTTTTTTGTTCTCGGACACCGTCCGGTGTCCGACGCTTCCTTGCAAGCTCGCCGCCAGTGCTGCGCGCTCACTCGGTGGATTGAGGACGAAATGCCAACAGGAGCCAACAGAGGTAACGGAGAGCTGGCGTCCGAACTGTGACCAGTACACGCTCCCAGTACTCGCATTGGCAGAATAATGGAGGCAAAATAATGACGGACTGGAATCATTTTGCCTCCATGATTTTGTCAATCGCTGCATCCAATGGGCATGGCAATCCGCTTGGGGACACACGGCTCTATTGGTGGTGCGTTCTCCCCCCGTTCACGCGTCTAACGTACAAAACTCTCGTTCCTGCCCGGCAAGCGGGATAGGGTACGTGAGGAACTTTTTCAAAGGCCCCACTTGGGGCCACTACTTAATTGGACAGCGCCACTTTGGATTGCTAGCGAACGCCTAAGTTGTTTCGCACATTAGAGTTGGGATGTTGAGCTGATTGCCATTGCGTTGGTATTGAGAAAAGTTGACGATCCTCCGTGTATCAACTCGGGCAACACACCCCAATTCGGAGGATCGTCAAGGATGACATTAAAGCAGATTGCAGGTCTGGGACGCAAGTTGGCTACGTTTCTTTTGTTGTTTTCAGATTGCTTCAAGCGGAAGGACGGATTTGACTTGCTTCGCGTATATGTTAGCGGCCAGCTCTCCGACGTTCATCGAAAGAACTGTGAAGCTATTGCACTGAAGTTCGGGCGCAAGCCCCGAACGTTACAGCGTTTTCTAGAATCGGTTAAGTGGAATGAGGAGCGGTTGCGAGTTAAGTGCCAGCAGATTGTTGCGCGGGACCACGCTCATGCAGATGCTATTGGAACTATAGACGAATCTGGAAACACGAAGAGTGGCAAAGAAACAGTCGGTGTTGACCGGCAATACAACGGAAATCGAGGCAAGATCGATAATTGCGTGGTAGGTGTTCACTTGGGTTATGTGGCACCTGGCTTTCAAACGCTTATTGACAGTCAGCTCTATTTGACGAAGGATTGCGTCAATGACCGTGACCGGCGAAAAAAAACTTCATCCCTGATGAAATAGTATTTCAAACGAAACAGCAGATTGCGATCTCATTGGTTGACCGTACTCTTGCCAACGGTATCCGAGTCAAGGCGTGGACATTCGATGAAGCATATGGACGCGACCATAAGTTCCTAGACGATCTGGAAGAACGAGGCCAAGCGTTCGTTGGGGAAGTTCCCGCGAATTTTCATGGTTGGACAATCCAACCTACAGTTCGAATAATACCCAGGAAAACCAAGGAGACGCGAGGACGCAAGCGAAAAGCGAGAGTCGTCCATCCAAGGCGTTCATCAGAGGTCTGCAACTTAGCCAAATACTCTCCTGCGCTACGCGACAGAAACTGGCAACGATATCGCATCAAAGATACCAACAAAGGGCCACAGGTATGGGAAGTAAAGTGGTGTGTATTCTGGCGTAAGGTAGAAAACCCCAACGCATCGAAGAAACACAGTATCCCATCGGGGAAGCAGTGCTTGCTTGTTGCAAGGAATATCGAGACTGGGGAAACCAAGTACTTTGTATCCAACCTTGTTCCAGGCCGTAATGGTGCAACGGTACGCGACATACTACGCATTGCATTTTCGCGATGGTCGGTTGAAGCGTGCTTTCGAACAGCCAAGGAAGAGCTTGGCATGGACCACTTTGAAGTGCGCGGTTGGAGATGTGTCCATCGTCACTGGTATGTAACCCAACTAACTCAATTGTTCTGTTCGCGAGTCCGTCAGGAGCTTGATCCGGAACCACTATCTCCCCTCCACCAAATTACCGTTGAGCAAGTTCGCAGTGCAATGAACGTATGGCTTAACTCGGTGACGCTTTCGAGGACAGCAAAGAAGGAAGCATTCGTCAATGAACTAGAACGACAAGCCTACTACCAACGCCGCAATGAGATCGCGCGGAAGTCCCACACGAAAACCAAAAAGAAAAACCTGCTCGCCAACGGCATTGATCCAGATGCTATAAAATCATGCATCCCGAAAGGGGAATCGCCATGAAATTTTCGATACTAAAACCCACGATTTCTGACTGTTTTGCACCCAAAGTGGCGCTGTCCAATTAAGATCAACTACGAAAAACCAAGAATGAACCCAGAATTGATTTCATTCTTTCTCCGTTCTCTCCATTTGCTCCTGTTCCAAATCGCCGCGTCTTCGAACCTCGTGTCGACAAAATCAATCAGCGGAACGGTTGGGCTGACAAACGGACAGAACCTTAGACTTCTAGCACTAACGCCAAACGACTTTTTGCCTGGCACTCTCAGCCGCAAACGCTCCTACTACCGCGCTTGCTCAATTGCATTACGGTACGCTTCAAACTGCTTTTGCAAACTAGTTGGCACCCGCATCCGACCGCCGCTGTCTCGCATTTGTTGAAAATTGTCGTTCAGATCCGATCCTTGTCGTACACGACGTTCGGCAGGACTTAAGTCAAGTTGCTCCAACAGTTCTTGCCACTTCTTTCGATCAGCCGGATTCCGTGAATCAGCCAAGTCGCGGGCCTGATTCCAACGTTCCACAAAGCGATTTAAATCCTGCGCGGTCCAATCCATTTTACGCAGCAAGTCGGGATCGGGTTGATCCTTCTGACGATTTAAATAATCGAGCACCATCTGTGTTGTCTTGTCCGCCAACTCGCCGTTGGTCGCGTCGCGCTGACTTGACCCTCCTCCTTCCCCGCCACGTGTTCCAGTCCCTGAGCCACCGGGCGGTGTTGACGATGAACCACTACCCGTTGATGAGCTGGGAGTAGAGGAGTCGGGAGAAGATGAGCCCTCAGACTGCGAACCTTCTGAGCCAGATTCCTCCGAACTGGCTGCCTCTTTACCGGCTGCCTCTTTACCAGCTGCCTCTTTACCAGCTGCCTCTTTACCGGCTGCCTCTTTGCCGGCTGCCTCTTTGCCGGCTGCCTCTTTGCCGGCTGACTCTTTGCCGGCTGACTCTTTACCAGTTGAATCTTTACCAGTTGCCTCTTTACGGGCTGACTCTTTACCGGCTGACTCGTTATCAGATGGATCCTTACCCGATGATTCAGACTCTGGTGGGCTAGGTTTTTGAGTTGTGGAACTCGCCGGGTCTGGATTCGATGGCTGAGTGCTATCTGCGGAACTACCTTGGGCATCTGAGCTTGGTGACTGAGCGCCCTCGGCGGATCTATCCCCTGGCTGAGTTTCACCCGATTGCGATTGGGGCTTTGGAATGTCGTTTGCGCCATTCTCGGTTGGCGAAGATTGGGGCTGCTGCGATTTGAGATAATCGCTCACTCGCTCAAAGGCTTCGGCGTCGCTTGACGGCTGGCCGCCACTTGAGCTTGTCGACTCTTGGCCGCCGCGACTGGATTGCGAAGTCGATTCGCTGCCACTGGCTCCAGTGTTATTGTCTCCCTTGCCTTGCGACTCGGAGTTAGATGCATTCTTTCCATTTTTCTGGCTGGAGTTTTCGCTAGACGATTGACCGGAGTTTGACTGGGGTTGGCTATTCTCTGAGTTGCTATCGCTTGACGATGACCCCGCGCCATTGGGCTGTTGCTCGCCAGCGCCACTGGACTCTTCACCGGACTTGCTGCCACCAGATGAAGACCCCGCACCCGAGGGCTGTTGTTCGCCGGCACCGCTGGACTCTTCGCCTTTCTTGCTGCCATTGGATGAAGGCTCTTCGCCAGCAGACTGTGACTCACCGGCACCGTTGGACGCTTCACCCGAATTGTTGCCATTACTACCCAGCGAGTCTTGCTGTTGACTCTGGGGATTCTGCTGACTCCCCGATTGCTCACCGTTTGGGCTGGGCGTATCGCTCGACGGAGGTGGATTTGGGAGAGGATCGGGAGTCTCATCTGGGCCGACGATTTGCAGAACCAATGGTTGTGAACGAGTGACATTGGGTGCCAGTTGTTGTGAGACAGGATCGTGGCGATTATCCTCGGCGACCGCTACCACTTCGAATTTCTCCCCCACCGTGGCGCGAGACTGTGATAGATCGATCGCATACGTTTTCACTTGTCGCCCCCGCGCTGCGTCGGTTTGCAGCAGGGTAATGTCGGGAGCTGGGACGCCATTGCGACTGGGCTTAAGGCTCAGCCGCGATAGTCCAAAATCTGGATCCGACGCGCGGACTTCGAGGTTGATGCGTGCATTGGCGCGGACGCGGAGTAGGCGGCTCTCAGGTCCGACCAGAGTCACTTCGGGGGGCACATCGGCCAAAACGCTAAGCGCGTGCGTGATCGGTCGCGGGTTGGAGTCACCGCGCTCGTTAAAACCGCGAATACGGTATTCGACTTTCGTTGGATTGTTGTGCGCGTCGTCGAGCTGCAGTGTCAATCTCGCTTGCACTACTCGCTGTTCAAGCTGCATGTCGACAAAGGCTTCTGCCTTCACCAGTTCGCCGGTTTCGTCGAGCGTGGGGTTAATCTCTAGTCGACCGCGCGACAGCGGTTGATTGGATTGCGCATGGATCGTGACGCGTGTTCCTTCCACTGCCTCGACGGACTCGCCACTGAGGGTCCGTGGTGCCAGTTGAGTGTAGGGGGGATATTCGAGCTCGATTGATTGCAGCACCACTGACGGCAGTGGGCTGATCTGGACACGATAAGGTCCGCTGCTGGCGTCACCCGCTTCGATCCAATAGTCGAGCGGTTGATGGATCCCCTGAGATTCGGTGACGACCCGCCCCGCATAGCGAAAGCCCTCGGTGGTGGCGGTAAGGGGTGTGCGCTGGTTCTGAAATTGTTTATCCAGAGTGCTACAGCGCACGACAACTTTTTCGTCGCGCCGCAAGCCCTTGACCGCTACTTCAACTTCAAGTGGTTTACCTTGGGTGAGTTCGATGGCTCCCGGTTTGACCTCCAAAATATGCACGCGCGTGGGTGGAGCGAGTGAGCTCCAGGGGATCAAGATGCGTTGTCCAGTTAGAAACACGCTCTTCGGTGACAGCATGGTATACAACACCAAGCCAGTCGAGAGTAGCAACACCCCGCCGATAATCTTAATCAAGGGACTGGTGTCGACGGTGGCGGAAGGATCTTGACCACCTATGAATCGAGCCGCGCGATACGCTAGGGCGGACATCACCCCACGTGGCACCCCATGGGCAGGGAGCGATTCCAGTTCCAGCCAAGAGATCAATCCATTCTTGAACTCGGGAACGAGATGCTCGATTCGTTTGGCGGCGTAGACTGGATTGATACGCCGCACGATCAGCGGAAGCAATCGCCAGCCGAGCCACCACACTGCGGCGGCCACACCGCTCGCCCAAAACAACCAGCGTCCCCAACTGGCCAGCGGCCACAACCAATGGTCGACCGCACAAGCCGCCAACCAAATCAGCAACATCGCTGCGATCCATCCGAACAACAGCACCAGCCCATCCATGAACTTGATGAACGATGCCGTTTTCTTGAGGTGTTGATGGAGCGATTGGCGGACCTCATCCGTCGTCTGCCGTACTGACGCGGGAACTCCAGGCGGACGCTGCGGCTGTGAGACAGGATTGGGGATGGAGCTCATGAGCTAGCGAGTCCGACGTGCTGACGAGTTCGTGAAGATAGGGACCATTCCTCTATTATAGACCAACTGGGTTTTGATTCGACAGTTACTTTGACGCGAAAATCAGCAGGAATATCAGCTCGACGCGCCAGCGAGTGGGTCGCGTCAATGGCGGGGGTTGTGGATAGATAGCGCACCGTAACCAAACCGGCGACCCACTCGCTCGCGCGTCGAGCTGATATTGTGACCCAACGTGGCGCAGTTTGATTAAAGTGCACCGAATCCGGTCAATACGACTCGAACTGTACGCAGCATGATCCGCAAATCGTTCCATAGCGAGCAGTTTTGCAGATAGAGCAAATCATAGGCCACTTTGCGACGGTAGGAGGGCAAGTCGTTGGCATATCCCCCTTCGATCTGCGCGATGCCGGTCAGGCCAGGCTTGAGCCCCAACCGCTGCACGTAGCCAGGGACTTTATGCGAGAGTTCTTCCATGTACTCGATGCACTCTGGACGCGGGCCGACCATTGACATCTCTCCACTGAGGACGTTGATCAACTGTGGCAATTCATCGATTCGCATACGGCGTAGCAGACGCCCCACCGGGATTACTCGCGAGTCGCCGCGTTGAGCTTGGCTTGGCCCTTGTGAGCCTGCGTCCAAGTGCATCGTCCGCAGTTTGTAAATCGTGAATGGTCGTCCATAGTTTCCTTGCGTGCGTCGACAATTCGATTCGCAGTTGAGTTGCGTTAGTTGCTCAGCAGAGTCTCGCCCCTCGACTTGGTTACTCGGTCCACGGGTGTTTAGTCCCACTCGCGTTTGCGTGAAGATGATCGGGCCGCGTGAACTGAGTTTAATGATTAGGGCTGCCAAGACCAAAATGGGAGCGGTGAGAATCAGCAGTCCGCTGGCCACTACAATATCCGCAGCCCGTTTGGCCCATCGCGTGCGCCACTTCAAACAGCGAATGTTTTTCCGCTCGGCAGGTAGCCCCAGCTCTCTAAGCCACGCTGGGACCGGAGCTTGGCAACATTGATTTAGCAAATCATTGCCCGAGACCGGTGGCAGGCGTTCCACGGAATAAGTAGGTTTGGTGGTGGCAGTGGCTGAGCTCATCGATTCACGCTGGGTAGATAATTGGCAGGCTCGTATCTCAAACTTAAGTCACGCCTAATGCTTTTTATCTCCCTCACGGCAACTCAATGCGATGCCAGCCATGAATTATGGTAGGTGGGCGTTACGATCGTTACAAACTGAACCGCTCAAGTAACAGACGCTTGTTAAGCATCGTTCGGGAAATAAGTGTCGGATCTTAAACGTAGCTGCGGTCGCCAGACCGCAGGGAGTCGACGTTCTGGCGAACGTAGCTACGACAGTCATTTCCCGAACGATGCTAAGTGGGATCGGCCGTGCGTGTTAACGGACAATGCTGCTAACCAACAAAACTTGCGCTCCTGCCCGGCAAGCGGGCGAGGGGGCGTCGCTAGAATCTGCTGCGCCTAATAGCGTCGCTGAGACACTAGTTCTCTGATGCGCTTGAGCACTGCCAATATTTGTTCACTACTGCGAAAGGGGCTGCGCACTAACTCGCGATCGAGACTCCAGAAAGGCATCTTGGATTCCGCTGGCGTAGTGGTCTCAAGTTTCGTTGGGTCGCGATGCAAGTAGCCGGACAACCGCTGATCAAACGGACGCAGCGATTGCCTACGTCGTACCCGAGCGACCTTGGCTGGGTGGGATTCGACAGGGAGGAAGCGATGTCCAGCGAAGATGATCGCATAGCCCGTCGACGTCCCTGCTACACAAAACATCATGATGATGGCCAATGGCAATGCAGGTGATTCCATGGGGGCCATACTAATAACACGCAGTATTCCGGCTGCGATTCCCAGTAGCATTCCGAAAATAATGATCGAGAGTTGTAACATGACGACGCCAAATTTGGTTAGTTGCCGAACACTCGCCAGCCTGCTAGAACTGGACGCACGGGTATTGTATACGACCTATCGCTGACGCGATTGATTTCGGTAATCGACGCGAGCGCGGGTCATCCGTTCACGCAAGCCACCTTGTTCAAGGAATTCGGTCTCGAGCGTCTTTACTTGTTGATCGATCAAGTAGTTCGTCTGGTGAATCAAGCAAATGGCGATATTAGCGATTGCCTCCGGTGGTCGCGTTTCCATAAACGACCGATAGAGTTCGTAGGTTTGCGGCGTCTGACGACCGAGATTGCGAACGTAGCGTGCCTGCTCTGAATCTTTTTGCCAAAATTGGTAAATCCCGGACACGCAAGTAATCGCGATAGTCGGCTAACAACTCTTCCAGGCTCGCGCGGCCGACGTTGGTCAGTTTGATTTCCATTTCTTTCGAAGTCGTTCCCGCCTTACTCCCTTCCAAAATATTCTGTTTGCCCGAGCGCGCCGCCTGGATCATTTGGTCAATTGTTCGATCCCCCTTAGCGAGGTAGCGATGGGCGAAGCGGAATGTGATGTCGTAGACGACTTCTGCTTTCTGAAACGACAACAACGTCTGATAGTCGCCCTGCGGAGGTAGGATTCGTGGTGAAGCTGGCGGAGCGGTCGAACGTTGGCGCAACGGATGGGAGTCATGGGAAGAATGGGAATCATGAGTTTCATTCTTCGCATGATTCCCATCTTTCCCATCTCTGGGACTTTCCATTCCATAATTCCCATTCTTCCCCTCACTCCTATTCCCCATGTGGTTAGCTATCGCGAACTCCTAATTGTTTAACCCAGGACCTTCCCTCTAACAACCGACAGTGATTCGACCTAAACCGCAATATAGCAATTCCGATTAGTGAATGCCACGAAATTGCTGCCGGCGCGTACCAGGGGCATGGGAACCATGAGCAATACCTATTGCTATAATTGAGCTCGGTCTTACTGATGACGCTCGCCGTTTTTTCCTCCCCAAGGCATTCTTCCGTGACACATCGTTTCTTGATATCACAATTCGTCCTGTTCATTCTCGCATTAAACATCAACTCTGTATCAGCTCAGACAACAACGCCGCGCGCCGACAAACCGAATCTGATTTACATCATGGTTGATGACCTTGGCTATGGTGACTTGGGATGCTTCGGACAACAGCGAATCAAGACACCCAACTTGGATGCTATGGCGGCTGGTGGTCTGAAGCTCACCAGCTACTACGCTGGCTGCACCGTCTGTCGTCCATCTCGCTTAAGTCTCTGGACTGGCCAGCACACCGGGCACACCGCCATCGATTCCAATGCCAACTACGTATTCCAACCTGCGGATATCACCGTGGCTGAGTTGTTGCATGAGTCGGGCTATGTGACTGGAGGGGTTGGCAAATGGGCGATGGGAGGAGTGGGGACGACCGGCCATCCGAATCAGAATGGTTTTGACTTCTGGATGGGCTACCTCGATCAAGGTGAAGCCCACAACTACTATCCAACTCATTTATGGCTCAATGACCAAAAGTTCCCACTGGCCGGGAACGTCATCGGCGATTATCCCGACGGTCGAGGCAAGGTGGCTTCAGAGCGAGTTACCTATTCGCATGATGTGATGACAGAGCACGCCTTTGAATTCATTCGACAGCACGCCTCTGATCCTTTTCTATTGCATGTGCATTGGACGATACCACACGCAAATAACGAAGGGGGACGTGTGACCGGTAATGGAATGGAAGTTCCCACCTACGGCATTTACGCCAACGAAGATTGGCCCGACGTCGAGAAGGGACAAGCCGCTATGATCACGCGCATGGATGCTGACGTTGGTCGACTGCTTAGTCTATTAAAGACATTGAACATCGCCGAGCGGACTCTGGTGGTTTTCACTTCGGACAACGGACCTCATAGCGAGGGAGGACACAAGCACGAGTACTTCGACGCCAATGGCCCCCTGCGCGGTTACAAGCGAGATTTGTACGATGGCGGCATCCGCGCTCCGACGATAGCTTGGTGGCCCGGAACCGTGGTTGCCGGTTCGACCAGCGATGAACCGCTTGCCGCCTATGATTGGTTGCCAACCGCCTGTGAACTGGCCGGGGCGACGGCACCAAAAAATGTTGACGGCATCTCCTATGTCCCGACGTTACTTGGAAAGACACAGCCCAAGCACGACTATTTGTTTTGGAGTTACGAAGCCCAGCGTGCGGTGCGCATGGGCAACTGGAAAGCGGTCATCTCTGGCAAAGACAAGTCATTGGAATTGTATGAATTGTCGAGCGACATTGGCGAGCAACACGACTTGGCCGTCCAGCAGCCCGAGATTGTCAGCCGTATACACGCCATCATCGCCGAAGCCTATCAAGAAAAATGATTTTCCGTTGCGCTCTATCCCTTCAACAAAGCCGCTGACAGTAGGTTCGCAACTCGATTTGTTAGTGTCGTTCAACGAGCGTACTCGTAGTGGTGATTAGCGAAAAGTGTCGTCTTATTCAGCTAGTTGCTCCAGCAATTGAACCAGTGTTTCCCTGATCTTCAGTTCTGCGTTGATTTCCAGATAACTGGAACGGGCTGGCCAAGTCTCGTAGCCTCCCAGATCGTGTTGGCTGCGAGGTGGGAGATAGCCTCCGTAGCCGTTTGCCAGTTCGATAGTAAACGTTTTTTTAAATGGACTGTCGTGCTTGATCGCTAGTCCGGTTTCCGCGAAAACTTCGCAGGGACAAGCCGCGATGGCAACGTCGCCGAGTCGCATCGCTTGGAGCTTGAGCTTTCTGGTCGCCGGGAATTCGCTCAAATGCAAGGTTTCGTTGGCATAAATCCGCGACCAAGCATGTGGCCCTCTGGCCTGGTCATTCGAGAGCAACTCTTTGGCCCAGGCAAGTCGCTCGGTTGAAGGACGCCGTACGCCCAATTCGATCTCTGTTTCCAACATCGACAATGGAATATCGCGTTGGTAAACGATGGCATCGATGGCCCGCAGCGCATCGTCCGCCAATGAGCGACCGAAGTGCTGCATCCCCTCAAAGGGCGCGAACTTCTGCGTATAACCTTGAAACGATCCAGTGTTACCGCTCGTTCCATTGGACATGATCCCGACCATCGGTGGATGAGCCTCATTGCTGGACAATTGCGACTCGATGGCTTGGCAGAAATATCCGAAGTAGTCCGCGCTGACCGCTCCTTTCTCATAGCCACCGCAATAGTGAACGCTGAAATTGCCAAGCAAGCAGAGTGGCTGTCCATCCACATGACGGACTGATAGGATTGAAAACTGAGGGTCTACCGGGCCAGCAGGTTCGATGATACCAGACGAACGACCAGACACACTCTTGATCGTTTCCCCCGAATCACCAAACGGATTCGGCTCGACCGTCCCCGACTCACACAGAAAGCGGCGACACGCCAGCAGGTCGCCGCGATCAAAAGTTGCATAGCCCAATTGAGCGGGGCTTAGTCGCTGTGTGGCTTGCACAACGGCCTCGGCTATCAGTTCCGCAGCGCGGTGATGGTAGGCGTCATCTTGTGGCTCGCGCGAAACATGGACCAATCGCGGTGTGGCATGCGTATGGGTGGCTGACATCAATAGCTGACTGGTCGACCAGCCATGCTCTTGGTGCAAGATCTCTTTGGCGCTATCGAAAACATCCTGTCCGATGGCCGTTGCATCGCATACGACAATGCCAATTCGCGTTCCACTATTATCCAAGACTAATGCTCTGGCATGCAACGGATCGTGAACGCTGGTCGCCGGTCCAGGCTTGCTGATCGGTCCATCCATGGAAACGCCCATCGGCGGTGTGATATCGACCTTGGCCGCACCAGCCTGTAGATCTGCTCTGGCTATATCTGCTAGCACCGAAAGCAAAAGCAGTAGCATGCACGAACGGAATTGAATTGTCATGCTTCGCATGGTGAGATTCCTTTATACGGGTTTACCTGACGATCAGCGTATCACCGGGCTGGACCAGTACACCGTTGGGATTGGCCAGTAGGCGAGCGAGAGGCACGGAGTGAGTCGGACCAGTGCGACTGAGAATGGTTAGTTGATGGGGCGGGAGTATCCCCTGTTGTCGATATCCACCAGCGGCAGCGATAGCTTGCAGCGCATTAAATCCTCCGGTAACAGGCAAATTGAATTGCCCACCCGCTACCAAGCCACCAGTGAAATAGTAATTCCGTGGTGGCGAACGCATTTCCATCACGGCACCATCCGACAAACGGCTTGCCTGGCTGGCGGCTTGGCCACCGGCGGTGATTCCACTACCGGGCGATAGCACATGCACGGAAGCGTGGCGATCGAAAGTACCCGCTTCGGCCACGGCCCCCAACAGCGTCGCCTGATCGGCAGAGAGTTTTACTCTATCGATCGACGTGCGTCCACGATACGGATCATTGTGAATGACAGTGACGTTGATATGTCGCTTGCGCATCAGAGTCAGCGCAACCATGTTCGGTCGGGTTTGGACATCGGCGGCCACGTATGCAGCCGAGACCGCGCGTTGCGCCTCGGCCACCGTCAATCCGCTAACCTCGACGGGATCGACCAGTGGCAGATGCAGGTGACCATCACCCAGAACTGGATAAGGAAAGCCCATGACAGGAGAAAAATCTTCGCCCTCTTTTGGGAAGTGCACAGGTGCCTTGCCGAATTTTCCGACCACACCATGCACAATCACTGCCAGCATATCGCCAGCCCCAAGTCGATATGCGTCTGCCGCACGGCAGGCCGAAATATCCGTCAGCAATGGCAGCGGTAACGTTGACTGAACCCACATCCACATCGAAAAACAAGGGATTAGCCAGCGGGTCATGGTTCATTCTCCAACGCCCAATCGGGCAAGTAATGAATCTGGCGGTGCAATTAACCGATGGCACCATACATGGGAGTCGTGAGAAGCATGGGAGTAATGAAGCGAATTGAAATCAATCACATGATAGCATAAGCTTGGTATTCGCCTAACCAATGAAAACGACTTCACCCTGGATGGAAGCTTGGTCATCGTGCAGAACCTTAACGCATCAACGTCAATCAGACTTGCAATCGCTTGAAGCGCAATTGTTGTCGGTCTGGCTGTCGTCCCAACCCAGCGTGCCGCTGCTGCTGAGGGTAGCGGAACCACACGGAAACGCTAGTCAGCCTGCGCAGTGAATTGGACCAGTGGATGACAGATACCAAAGATCTGGGCGACCAGATTGAACCGATGCTACAAGCCACGCTCGAGTCGAGTGAAGAGTGGTTCGAGGCCGCCACGAAAAAGCGCGGTCTCGAGCCTCATCCCGATCCAGAAGTCTATTTGCAATGGTGGACAAAGCAGCTTAGTCCGTAGCAACAGCGGTCGAAAGTGACAAGCACTAACGAATCGCGTCAACGATTTCAAAATGCCTGGCGTGAAATTTTAGGCCTTCGACTCCGCAATGATCGTAGAGTTTGTTGATGTTGTGATCGACATCTTGTACCAACTCGAACTCGAAGCCAATCTTGAGATCCTCAAGCCGGTCGCGTGCGATCTTCGCTCCGCCCAGTGAAAAATCTTCGGTCCCGATCACGATTCGGATAGGCAACTTAGCCACGATTTGGTCTCGATTGTCTTTCAAGAGATACCATGCGTTTGTTTTTCGCCAGTAGTCGAGATCGCTCCCCATAATGATCTTTCTTCTTCGCATCTTTTGTTCCGCTCGATCAACATTCGCAATCTCATCCACGGTGGGCATGTCGTCAATCTCGCGAACTCCGCCGGCACCGTAGACGATAACGGAACTGAATAGCTCTGGATGCTTCACCGCGAGTCGCAGTGCCCCGCCACCTCCCATCGAAAATCCCTGCATGGCCCGCCCTTCGCGCTGTGGAATGGTGCGGAAGTTGGCGTCGATGTGCGGTATTAGCTCCGTGATGATCATCGTTTCCGGCAATATGGTTCCGTCGACCGAATCGATGTAGTTGCTATTGTGTCCTCCATTGGCAAAGACCATCAGCATCGGTGGAATCTCCGCTGCCGCAATGGCGGAATGCAGATAGGTTGCAAGCTGGACGGTGCGTGATTCGTTCCCCGCGCTCCCATGCAAAAAGTAAACGACGGGAAACTTCCGCTTGGCCTCAGGCTGGTAGGCAGTTGGCAGGTAAATGTTATAGCCCACGGTGGTGTCCATGCAGGCGGAATGGAATGTTCCATGTTGCACTCCTTCGACGGCTTTTGAGAGCGGGTTGTCCCACTTGATTTTTAAGACGCTAGCCGCCGTAGGAGCATCTTGGGCTGACAGAGAGTTCGACAACAATAGCGACGCTGACAACAACGCCGTGGCCGTAAGTAACCTAGTCCGATTCATGTTTGCCTCGCAGGTTTCTATATTTGACAATTGTTCTATCCCATCAATGAGTTTCATCTTTTTGCCGCACATCTTTTTGTCGGAACATACTAGCGGTTGATCGGGAGCGACTGTTTACTGCGACGCAGCTCGAACGTGACGGGCTCCAAAAAACACGCCGACAAAAATATGTGCGGCAAAAAGATGAAGAATTTAAGGAGTGTTGTGGGGTATCACCGCTAGGGGAGTTCCCAATGCGTGCGAATCTGTTGCCGAAGCTGAGCGAGCAATGAAGCATGCTGGGGCTCGTCGGCCAAGTTATTCAGCTCGTGTGGGTCGGCACCTTCGTCGTACAATTCAATACCCTGCGATCCTGCTTGGCCCCATTCGATACATCGCCATTTGTCCGTGCGAAGAGCTCTGCCAGATACTTGCTGGAATTGGGTCGCCTGTCCTCCGCGATAGTCACGCTGTGCAAAGCTATCCACAGTATGACACAGCAGAACAATCGCATTGCTTTGACCTCATATCTCATAGTTAAGTCGCTATACTGGCGGGAGAAGTTTCGAATATCGAGATCCGCAGAGCCTTTTTCAATGCCTTCACTCCGGCCACTTCTGATCCTAATTCTACTATGCTTTTACGCATCGCACATCGCGTTAGCGGACGAAACAGAGGGAGTCACCGCCAACAACTTCGTCGGCAACTGGGGCTTGGCGATGCCTGGCGGGGCCGCTGGATGGTTGACTATCAATGAAGCTAACGGCGAGCTAGCGGGTGAACTGTGGACCGTCGGGATGGGGCGCAACATGAGCGACATCGCCATGGAAGGAGATGAACTGACCTTTTTTCGCAATATCCCCATCGGCAAACCGGAATATGACGGTGGTCCTCCTACAGGAAACAAAGTCAGTATCAATCATCGAGCTCGCGTTGAAGGTGATCGCATCGCGTTGGTAATGGAGTTGCCGACCGACGATGGGAAAATAGAAGAGGTCGCCTTTCAGGGTAAACGCTTGTCATCGCCTCCGCCGCGACCCGACTTGAATCACGTTGAGTTAGGCGCGCCGATCGAGCTGTTCAACGGTGTCGATCTATCCGGCTGGCGGCTTAGCAACCCCAAGCAGCTTAACGGCTGGAAGGTAGAAAACGGCGAACTGGTCAACACGACTCCCAAACTAAGTTTCGATCCCTTCTCGCACTATGGCAATCTACAGACCGAACAAGAGTTCGAAGATTTCAATTTAACGCTCGAATTCAATGTGCCAGCCGGTGGCAATAGTGGTGTCTATCTACGCGGTCGCTATGAAGCACAAGTAACCGATCGCGACAGCCGCATGCAAGGCATCCAAGGGGTCGGTGCGATCTTCAGTCGCATTCCCCCTAGCGTCAACGCAGGGAAACCAGGGGGAGAGTGGCAAACTTATGACATCACGTTAGTGAACCAGCATGTGACCGTAATTCTAAATGGCACGAAAGTCATCGACAACGAACCGATTGTGGGCTGCACCAACGGAGCCCTTTCAGCCGATGACAGTGCGCCTGGGCCGATCTACTTGCAAGGTGATCACACAGCGGTTCGCTATCGCAATATCGTGCTGCGCCCGGTTCTGCGCGCCGCAGAAGCTAAACAGTCACGTCCTAATATTGTATTGATCATGGCGGATGACGTCGGCATCGAAGGGCTAGGTTGTTACGGGGGTATCTCGTATCGAACTCCCGCCCTCGACGCACTCGCGGAAGGTGGTTTGCGTTTTACTCACGCCTATTCGCAACCGCTATGTACGCCAACTCGCGTGCAACTGATGACTGGCAAATACAATCATCGCAATTGGAAGTTTTTCGGGATCCTCGATCCGCAGGAAAAAACGTTCGGACATTACCTGAGCGCGGCCGGTTATGCCACGGCGATTTTTGGAAAATGGCAATTGCAATCGTATGACCCGCCTGATTTCCCAGGTGCCGAAAGACGACGGGGGACAGGCATGCACCCCAAGGATGCGGGCTTCGACGAATACGCCTTGTTCCATGCGCTGCATACCGAAGACAAAGGCTCGCGTTATGCCAATCCATCGATGCTGGAAGGAGTTGCGGGGAAAGAAGGAACTCTCAAGAAATACCAGGGGAAATTTGGCGAGGATCTATGGGTTGCCAAGACGATCGACTTTCTCGAGCGTCATCGTGACCAGCCCGCGTTTGTATACTACCCAATGGCGCTCCCTCACTGGCCCTTTGTGCCGACACCGATCAGCGACGACTGGGATCCCGAAAAGCCCGTTACCGAATCGCTCGCTTATGCCACGGACATGATCGAGTATATGGACAAGGCCGTTGGTAACCTAATTAGTGGATTGGATTCGAAGGGGCTGCGAGACAATACGCTGGTCGTTTTCTACAGCGACAATGGGACTCACCTGCAGGTCACGTCGAAAATGTCGGATGGCCGCACGATTGGAGGAGGAAAGGGATCGACACGGCAGACTGGTATCCATGTACCATTGATTGTCTCTTGGCCTGGGCACGTTCAACCCGCTGTGAGTAGTTCTCTAATCGACGCATCCGATTTTTTGCCGACGCTGTTGGAGCTAGCCGGAGGACACTTGCCTGCTCAGGAGATCTGCGACGGGATCAGTTTTGCCCCGGAACTGTTGGGCCGTACCAATACCAAACGAGAATCAGTTTTTTTCTGGTACGATCCGCGACCTGGCGATGACAAGTTACAGTTTTCTCGCGAAGTCTTTGCACTGGATCACCATTACAAATATTTTCGAGACGGACGTTTACTAAAACTCACCGAGCGACCATTGGAAGAACTCCCCATAGATCTTTCGTCGGCCAGTGCACAAGATCGCGCGGCCATGACAAAACTGAAGCAAGTGATCGCCTCTGCGCTGGACGGTGTTACCGAGCCACCGCTTGTCAACGCCTTCGGGGAATTGATCGATGGCAATTAAAGAGTAGAACAATTGTCCCCAATTGTTCACGATCTTAGATTTCATTGTCCCCACTTGTTCAGGAGTTTGACGGGATTGAGCAATCCGAAGCGGTGAACCGCGAACTACGCATTTACACTGATGAGTGTTTCATCTTTTTGCCGCACATTTTTTTGTCGGAAAAACTAACAACTGAGGTTTACAAGTAAACGAAGCTCGTCGACAAAAAGATGTGCGGCAAAAAGATAATACAGAAGGTTTCACTGGAAAGTCGTCCATGCTTGCCTGCAAATCAACCCCGGCTTCAATACAACTAAGGTTAGAACTAATGATTGTCAGATTTATTATAGCGGTTTGTTTCGCTAGTATGTCGAGCGGGCTGTCGAGCGCGCAGCAACAGTCAGCCGAATCCGGTAAGTCTGTTTCGGCGCTCCCGAATATCTTGGTCCTATATGCTGACGATCTCGGTTTTGGCGACCTGGGCTGTTACAATCCCGATTCAAAAATTCCTACTCCCAATCTGGATCGGCTGGCCGCTGAAGGGATGCGCTTTACCGATGGTCACTCGTCGTCCGGCATCTGTTCACCCAGTCGTTATGCGTTGTTGACCGGACGCCATCACTGGCGAGATTTCCATGGGATTGTGGGGGTGTTTGGCAACTCGGTATTTAAACCGGAACGCCTCACTATGCCCGAGATGTTTCAACAGCAGGGCTATACCACATCGGCTATCGGCAAGTGGCATTTGGGATGGGATTGGGATGCAATTAAAGAACCTGGTGCCAAGCCGATTGGCTCGGGGAACAATGCTGCCTGGAGTCACATGGCGTTTGATTGGAGTAAATCGATTCCCAATGGTCCGCTGGCCCACGGTTTCGATCACTACTTTGGCGATACCGTGATCAACTTTCCGCCCTATGCCTGGATCGAAGATGACAAACTTGTCAAAGCGCCAGACACGATGATGGATACCGCCAAGTGGAAGCCGATCAAGGAAGGGAATTGGGAATGTCGACCTGGCCCGATGGTTTCCGATTGGGATCCGTACCAAAACATTCCCACTACGACACGACGTGGCGTCGACTTTATTCGCGCCCAAGCCAATTCAGCAAAACCATTTTTTCTGTATTTCGCTTTTCCATCGCCACACGCGCCGATTATCCCCAACGACAAGTTTGACGGCAAATCGCAAGCGGGGCCTTACGGTGATTTTGTCGTCGAAACCGACGATGCCTGCGGGCAATTGTTGCGAGCGTTGGAAGATAGTGGTCTCGCGAACAATACGATCGTAGTGTTCACTGCGGACAATGGTCCTGAGAAATATGCTTACGCGCGCGACGAGAACTTTGGCCACTGGTCGGCCCATCCGCTCCGCGGACTCAAACGCGACATTTATGAAGGTGGTCATCATGTGCCGTACCTCATTAAATGGCCCGGTCTGACCAAGCCTGGAAGTGTCTCTGATGCCCTGGTCAGTCAAATCGACTTATTGGCCACCTTCGCGGCAGCCTTAAGTTTCGAGCTCCCCCGAGATTGTGCCGAGGACTCGCACGATCTACTGCCATTGATCCGAGGGGAAGTACAGTCTGTCCGCACGACGCATGTTCACAATACGCGCGAGGGGGACTATGCCATTCGACACGGCGATTGGCTGTTGATCGATGCCCAGGATGGCTACATGTCAGGTCGCAATGCCGCGTGGGAGAAACGTCATGACTACTTAGAGGATAACGATCTGCCCGTGGAATTGTACAATCTTAAGGAGGACGTCGGGCAGCGACACAATCTAGCAGATCGAGAACCGAAAAAAGTTGCGGAACTCAAAAGTCTACTAGCCAAAATCCGCGAACAAGGTTACTCCGCACCACGACTTGCGCATTGATCGAACTCGTAACCGTTCACACGCGAGTCGCGGATCGCTCGTTCCCAGGCTCCTGCCTGGGAACGCACCGTCTTGGAGGCTCCGCCTCCCGCTTGCATGGAACCAACCACGCTTCGGCAGGCGGAGCCTGCAATTCCTTGGGTTCCCAGGCTGAGCCTGGGAACCAGGTAAGCGACTGACCGGCGGAGCGATCAGCGACTTTCAGGAAAATCCGTGAACGGTCATACGAACTACTACAAAATTTCTTTGCCGCCCATTTTTTTGTCGGACACGAGCCCTGTGTCTGATTGGACGCCCCACAGCACGCCCTATTTTTAATGAGAAACCAATCCCATGGATCGCAGAGAATTTTCCACAGCCTTCGCGTTAACGACCGCAGGGACATTCCTGACTAACTCCCAAGCGAACGCTCAAGAAGCACCGCACCGCAAATTCACGCTGGATCTTTGTCCTGGCCGAATCGGTGTCAACTCGGACGCTGTTCGAACCATTGAATTGGCGGCGAAATTCGGATTCGAGTCGGTGGAGCCGTTGCATACCTACTTGCTCACTCTCAGCCCTGCGCAAGTGGCTGAGTTGCAAGCCAACCTGCGCGACTTAGGGCTAGTGTGGGGCGCAGCGAGTTTGTCGGTCGATTTCCGCAAAGATGAAGCTACTTTTGAGCAAGGCCTTTCGGAATTGCCCAAGATCGCTATGGCCTACCAAACGGCTGGAGTAACGCGAGTTGGCACTCACCTCAGTCCTGCGCACGAAGAGTTGACTTATCGGGCCAATTTCCGGCAACACACCGAGCGACTGGGTCGCATTGCGGATATCCTCGGTGAGCACGGCCTGCGGTTGGGACTCGAGTATGTGGGGCCGCGGAACTCGTGGACCCGCCGGCGCTATGCGTTTATTCATACCATGGTTGAAACCATGGAATTGATTGCCGAAATCAAACGCCACAATATCGGTTTGGTACTCGACAGTTGGCATTGGTACACGGCCGAAGAGGACGTCGCCGCGCTGCGTTCATTGGCCAATCAAGATGTGGTGGCGGTCGACTTGAACGACGCCCCTGCCGGGATAGCGGTCCAGGAGCAGATCGATAATCGTCGCGAACTCCCCATGGCCAGTGGCGTTATTGACATGAAGGGCTTTCTCGCCGCGTTGATTGAGATGGGCTACGATGGCCCCGTCCGCGCCGAGCCGTTCAATCAAGCGCTGAATGCATTAGATGACGCAGCGGCCGTTGAGGCGACCGGTATTGCGATGAAAAAAGCGTTCAAACTGGTTGAGTAGCACAGCTACTATTCGTCGATCCACTCACTTAGTAGCCGCCCGTCAAGCTACCGCTGGGATTAACCTGAAATCGGTGAGTCATGAAAGATTGGGCCTGAGCACCGAGCGCTCAGGCCGCTTGTCATTGTCAATATTTAAAGCAAGCTTCGCTTAGGAACCTTTATGGACCGAGTGGCAGGCCTTGCAGTTGGTGGCAGCTTCCAGTTCCTGAATGGCACCTTCGCGTCCGACGACAACTTTAGCGGCGGCCAGCGCGGCTTTGCCGGCTAGGGTTTGCCAAGATGCGGCGTCACCCTTGCTCGGCTTCCCTTCGACCATGCTGACGTACAAATCGAGCAGCATCTTCTTATCTTCGTCCGTACCTTCGCCAGCGACGATTTTCTTAAGCAAGTTAGGTTCTTTGTGGGCGATCTTCATTACTTCCTTGATCGTGTGCTTGGGCGCCGCAGCTTCGTCAGCCGCGCGCACAAGTGACATGGCAGAGCCCAAACCGGTGACGGCGCATAGCGACGCGATTCCGAGAACTTTTAACCTTCGAGTTGAACGCATGAATTGAACCTCATCAGGGGAAACCGGGGAGACAGAAACACTCGACGACCAAGCTCACATTAAAGTGGATTAGCTCCTTTTTGTGGAGCCAAGCCATGGTGTGTGACCTCACATCGCGGAGATTAATATACTGCATTGGCAGAGCTGGAGGTTGTGTGGATCGAAAAATAAGAGACTTTGCCGTGGGCGCTATTGCTTGCCTAGTGAATGTGCTTCGTGCTAGACTACGGGACCCTGGAATCGCGATTAACGTCCCCGTTCCAACTTACTTCCCGCCTCAAGGAGAAAGTGATGCTCCCCCGCCGCGATTTTGTTTTGGCCTCAGCCGCAGTGACTGCAGCTTCCACATCCGCCTCTTTGGCTGGTGCTCAAGACGATACTAAACGTACGATTCGAATCGGCGTGATGGGGCTGAGCCGTGGCCAAGCTCTGGCACTCGACTTCGCAAAAATCGATGGAGTCGAAGTGGCGATTGTGTGCGACGTCGATGATCGTCGCTTGAGTAGTTCGGCTGAACAACTGAAAGCCCTGCGTGGTGGCACCGCTCCCCGCACGACCAAAGATTTTCGTGAGATCTTGGCTGATAAGCAGATCGATGTGCTGGTCTGCGCGGCACCGAACCACTGGCACGCTCCGGCCACAATCATGGGCTGCAAGGCGGGGAAGCATGTCTACGTCGAAAAACCGTGCAGTCACAATCCGCGCGAAGGGGAGTGGATGGTCGAGGCTTCGCAGAAGTTCAAACGCTGCGTGCAAATGGGGACACAGCGTCGAAGCGCGGCGGGGACACAAGCGGCCATCGCCAAACTACACGATGGAGCCATTGGTAAAGTTCACTTGGCGCGCTGCTACTACAACAATCTGCGCGGGCCGATCGGTACGGGGGCACAAGCCGATCCGCCTCCCGAACTGGATTACGATCTGTGGCAAGGTCCCGCACCCCGTAAGCCCTATCGCGACAACATCCTGCATTACAACTGGCATTGGTTCTGGCATTGGGGTGGCGGCGAACTGGCCAACAATGGCGTGCATGGACTGGACCTCTGTCGCTGGGGACTGGATGTCGACTATCCTACGCGGACCGTCAGTTCAGGTGGTCGCTATTGGTACGACGACGATCAAAAAACACCCGATGTGCAATCGGTCTGTTTTGAATTCGAAGGCAATCGGCAAGTCACTTGGGATGCGCTGTCATGTAATAAACATGCCCCCGATTTTTTCTGCGCGTTTTATGGCGACCAAGGAACGTTGGAACTCGACGCCGACGGGCAATTTCGCCTGCTCGATCGCAACGACAAATTGGTGGAGTCGGGCAAGGAATCTTCCGGTGGTCAGCCCGAACATCTGCGGAATTTTATTGAAGCGGTGCGAGCTGATGACGCAACTCAGTTAAATCAACCGATTCTGGAGGGGCACAAGAGCACGCTGCTCTGTCACTTGGGAAACATGGCCCATCGCACTGGTCGCACCGTGCACACCGATCCAGCCAATGGACACATTTTGGATGATGCCGAGCAATTGGCGCTGTGGCAACGCGACTACGATCCGGCGTGGAAGTCGGTTGTGAGTATGCCATGATTCATCGGGCATTGATTGCGGGAAGAACTGCCTGACGCCGAGATCGATTGATGGTTTCTTCCTGCAGGCTGGCGACCGCAGCTACGTTTAAGATCCGAAACTTATTTCCCGAACGATGTTTACTTTAATGGCTCTTCAGATGAGCCAAAGTTTTTAGTTTTTAGTCGGTCGATGCTTAACGAACTTCCAATAGTCAAACGCGGCCTTTCCCTCAGGACTCGATCATGAAACGAACAATGTTCCTCGCTGTGGCAGTCTGTCTGCTACTGACTCCAGCCGCGCTCCAGGCACAACGCAAAGATCGCAACACGATGGTTCGCGACGATCGCGCACGGGTCTTGAGTGATGCGTTTTGGATCTACAACGATGTGGATAAAGGTTTAACTCAAGCCAAAGACACTGGCAAACCCCTGTTGGTAATCTTGCGCTGCATTCCCTGCGAGGCCTGTGCGCAATTGGATGAGCAAGTTGTTGAGAATAACCCAGCCGTTCGCAAGGCGCTCAGTCGATTTGTGTGCGTGCGTCAAGTCTACACCAATGGGGTTGACCTCTCGCGTTTTCAATTCGACTACGACCAATCGTGGGCGGCCTTCTTTATGAATGGGGATGGCACGATCTACGGACGCTATGGCACCCGTTCGCATCAAACAGAATCGAACGACGATGTTTCATTGGAAGGCTTTCTGGCCACGATGGGCGAAGTGCTCGACTTGCACGCCCGATATGCCGAAGTAAAAGATGCGTTGGCAGCCAAGTCTGGCAGCCAGTTCGTAGTGGCGGTCCCAGAAGAATTCCCAAGTTTGAAAGAACGCTATTCGGGCAACTTGAATTACGAAGGCGAAGTGGCTATGAGCTGTATTCACTGCCATCAGATTGGGGATGCCTTGCACGAGTGGTATCGTTCGGCGGACAAGCCCATACCAACCAAGGTACTTTATCCTCATCCCCATCCGAAGATTCTGGGCTTGATCATGGACCCACAAACGGCGGTACGGGTTGCGCAAGTTGTCCCGGAGAGTTGGGGTGCTGCGGCAGGTTTTCAAGCCGGCGACTTGGTCCGTGAATTGGCTGGTCAACCGCTGGTCTCGATGGCTGATATGCAATGGGTACTGCACAATGCCGAGGAAGCAGCCGAAATCCCTGCCGTAGTCGAGCGCGGAGGAGAACGCCGTGAGCTGACACTGAAGCTCCCTCAAGGCTGGCGTGAGACCGGGGATATCGGTTGGCGTGTTTCAAGCTGGCCGATGCGGGGTATGGTCCTGGGTGGGCTACGCCTACGCACCGCCACACCTGAGGAACTACAGGCGGCTGGTCAGAAAACAGGCACGGCGCTGATCGTGCAGGGACTAGGGCAATTCGGCAAGCACGAAGCCGCCAAACGGGCAGGCTTCAAGCAGGACGATCTACTTCTCTCTGTGGCTGGCAGCACCGCATCCATGACCGAAAGTCAACTGCTGGTTCAACTAATGCGTACAACAAAGCCAGGTGACATGATCGATATTGAAGTGCTGCGGAATGGCAAAGCCCGCACGATTCAGTTGCCCATTCAGGAGTAAGTGCATGGAGTTGGCTTGGGATGCAGAAATTGACACCCCCGCCACCGTCGCCGTGATTGGCGGAGGTTGCGTGGGGGTTGAGGCGGCACTGTATGCGCGGTTTCTAGGTTATTCGGTACTACTCTTCGATGCGCAAAAAGTGGGGCATCGACAACTGGCTTGGGGAGACCACCTGATAGACCTGCCGTGGGGCCATGTCACATCGTCGCTGGGGCTAGCTGCCCTCGAAGCGCAAGGAACGGCGTGCGCATTACCTGCCGACCTAGCGCGAGTCAGCTACCGCGAGTATGTCGAAAAGTATCTTCTCCCTGTGGCGCGGACTGATTTACTATACGACTCCGTTCAAATCAATTCGCCAGTTATTTCGATCAGCCGCACCGGTTGTGGCAGCCCTTCGTCAATATCGATCCAGCGTCGGGCGGAGCAGGAGTTTCGCGTGCTCGTCGATTCTCAACAGCGAGGCGAGTACTCCCAACTAGTGGATATCGTACTCGACTGCAGCGGACTGTCTCCCCAAAGCGGCTTGGCTAGCGGAGGTGGATTAGCGATCGGAGAGACTGCGCTCCGATCCAACATGCAATTCGGAAAAGTGGATGTGCTTGGCAAACATCGCGATCGATATGCTGGTCGGCACACTTTGCTGTTTGGTCGCGACTTGGCCTCCTGCGCCAATGCGATTGACTTGGCGAAGCTAGCCACACAGGTGGAGGAGACACGAATCACTTGGATCTTACCCAAGCAGATTGGAAACAAGCAGCCATTGGACTTACCAGATAACAGCTCGCCCGAGTTGGCGGATGCAGCGCGGAACTTGCTTGCCAACAATCAACGCACCGTGGTTTGCATGCCTGCTTGGGGGATTGAATCGTTGCAATATACGGAAGGTTGGCAGTTGCGATTGCAAACGGGCGAGGACGAAACGTTGGATATCAGTGGTGATGAGCTGATCAACTGCCAGCGGCTAGTCGCGGATTGGAGTTTCACCGCTGGTTTAGCCGAGCCGCTGGTGAATGACACGGCAATCCTGGGTGACGAACCTCACTACTATGTGCTAGGAGCCAAACGGCAAGCGAGTCACTACAGTATTGCGGTAGGACTAACGCATATCCGCCGCGCATTTGCACTCATCGGCGGACGCGCCGATTTAGACTTGTACGCCACCATTCGCAGACAAAACGCGACGTAGTTTTGCTTCGGTGCGTCTGTCCCCGAAAACAAGAGCCTCGAGAGAGCTCAAAGAACGCGAAAAGGGAGCCCGCGTTGCATCAATTTTTCGACAAAAAGATCTGCGGCAAAAAGATGAAAACCTCGAAACTGAGACACTTCTCGAAAATCGCCACCGCTCTCACGACCACTCTGTTTTCTGCCCCCTAATTCTCTTAACTATCCATCATCACTCAAAATTCTAGGTTGCTGCTTGTGCTCGGCGCGTTTCGAGTACGAGCACCGTTTCACTGAGCAGGAGTACGAATTTGAATTGAATTTGTGGGAAGTGGCACGGCTAGCGCCTGAGGTTCACGACAGGACGGAACTTAAGGGTTTCAGACACTAACGCAATTTGAGTAGTCGCTGCGATTCTAGCAGGATGAAATCGACGTCCATGAAGGGTTCATAGCTGATGTCCTGCCACAGCACGCGCCCTTGACCATCAATTAAAAAAGTGCCGTGCAGCGGTTGTTGCTCAAAATCGTCGTAACAGCGATAGGCCTTGAAGGCGGATAATTTGGGATCGGCATGCAGCGGAATCTCCAACGGATTGCTATAAGAAGCGAGGCCAGTGTTGAGTGAGTCCACGTCTTCTGTGCTGATCGCTAGTAATTCGATCCCGGCCGCACGAATCTCGGCGGCGCGAGGTGAGAAGGCGTGTAGTTGTTCTACACAATGCAGACAGCCAAAGCCCAAATAGAAAATCACCAACGTTGGCTTGTTGGCAATCTGTCTGAGCCGTACCTCTTGATCCTTAATATCTGAGACATGAAAGTCAGGTGCCATATAGGGATGCCAGCGAAAGGGGCCCAACCTATCAAAATTGGGTCGCTCGCCGATGTCCTTGTCAGGTTGGTAGTCGGCTGCCCAATGTGCTTCATAGCCGAGCTGAGTGGCCAACGGTTGCAATCGCGCCAACAGCGGTGTCTCTAAATCTGCCGCACAAGCAAGCTCGCGAGTAGCTTCAAAGACTCCCTTGGCTGCCTCTTGTTTATCTTGCAAAGCCAACAGCCACGTTTTAACCGCATGAGATGGCACTTCGTCAGGATTGTCCTTGATCTCCTTGTCGACTGCGGTCAAGGCGTCATCAAACTTGCCGTTAGCCGCCAGCCACTCTGCCTTGAGCAAGTTATCGGAGAGATCAGACTTCTTCCATAGCTTGAGCGCTTGCTCCCAATCTTCAGCGGCGGCAGACTGCGCGGCTCGGACAGTAGCGACGCCCTTCTCTAACGCGGTCCGCTGCTCCTTCAGCCTCTTGAGTTTGTCCGCTCGTTCCTTAACGCGTCGCTCGTGATTCGCTTTTGACTTCAGGCTATCTTCCTTGCTGAGCGACACTGCAGTTGCGTCTCTTTTTTTCGGAGTGGGGGGCCGTTCGTCACACTCGGGAGATTTGGTTGCCAGTTGGTCGTCGGCGGGTTGTGCCTGTTGATCGTCCTTGCTCTCTGCTTCCAGTTGTTTAATTTCCGCCGACAACTCGGTCAGTTGGGTTTGCAGTTTGGCTAGGTCTGCGGTTGCTTGTTGTGCATTACCGTTGAGTGCATGAGCCAACCCCAGGCTGCGCGTGGTTTCGATTTGCAATAGTGGGTCGTCGGTGGCTTCGATCACCCCCGACTCGGCCAACGCGATTAGTTCTGGCCATAAGCGGTAGGTATTCAGAGTCAACAACAATCGCTCGCGCCCCAGCTTGGTGCTACCTTTCTTGAGTGTGTTGTATTTGGGATGTCGTGGGAGGGACAGCATGTTCTGAGCCAGCGCCAATGCATCGTCAACGCGCCCAACCTTGATGAGATTGCGAATGAGCCACTCGTTGTTATGCGCGAAATTATGAATCTGGTCGGGGAGGACGCGATCGCGCATCATGTGCGCGTGATCAACTCGCGCCGATGCCTCTTGCTGCCAGACCGCATCTTGATAGCGATGCAGTTTGGAGTAGATATGTCCCGGCATGTGCCACATGTGCGCGATAGCTGGTAGGCTCGGACCACACAAGGCCGCACTGGCCAGCGCCCGCTCTGCTTTGCGTTTATCCCACAAGTGGATGCGATAGTGGTGGGCCGGATGCATGGGGTTGGCATCAAATACATCTTGCAACACCGCGTTGATCGCCGTGTGGCTGACAATGGGCAGATCGGAACGTTCATTCTGCCAAAGTTGCAGCGCCAGAAACGCGCGAGCTTCGACATCCTTTTGAAACTCCTCGACCAGTTCCTCTAGATCGTGGGTATAGTTTTGCGCGCGATCCTTCTTTTCAATCTTCTTCCCTTTCTCATCTTCGTCGCGCAGAAAGCGATCGTAGGCTTCGATGTAGAGTTTTTCTCGACGAGTGGCTTTGTCCACCAGCCCCACGGCTTGGGCGCTGAAGTCACGCGCTCGCTTGCGATTCTCCACGTTGGCCATAGCCATGCCCCAATAGCAGATCGCGCACTCGGGATCCAACTGGGCCGCTTGACGAAACGAACGCTCCGCTTCGTAGTACCAAAATCCGTGGAGCTGCGCGACACCTTGATGGATAAAGCGTTGCGCAAGTTCGTTGGAGGTGGAAGCGGGAAAGTCGACGTTCCCCAGACCCGACATGAGATAGGCAGCTTGTCTGGGCCCTTCGTTGAAGGCCTCGCCGTGGAACGAATGCCCTGCCAACACATCATCGGTGGGCGTAGACTCTTGACCACGCAGTGAGATTGAAAAACTTGCGAAAGCAATCCAAGCCAAGAGCGTAGGCGGGAGGAGCGAGGAGGCGCGCATCGGCATGGCTCTCAGTGAGGCGGTGGGGGAGGGGGGAATCCTCTATATTCGCCCAGTCTCACCACAATAGCAATCAGACAAACCGGTCATCCATGAGATTTTTTTGAGAAGCGCGCGATATCGCGCGGCCAGTGGGGCGCTTCTGCCGGATGCGACACAGGCTGAAAGCTTGTCCAACCTTTGGCTCATGTCACACACGACCTGACAAACGAGCCCCGGAGGCCACATTCAGGCAATTGAGCGACAAAAAGATGAGCGGCAAAAAGATGAGGTATTCGAATGGTGTCCTGCGGCTCTCAGCGAGCTGCTCTTCCATGTTCCTTAGGCTAATCACTCAGGCCGGACAAGTTTAGTTGGGAACTCGCATCTCAGGACATCTGAACCTAAAATTTGTGGACTCGTTACTGTAGAGGAGATCCATCTTTTTGCCGCACATCTTTTTGTCGCACGTATTTATTGGTCGACGCCACGTTTTACTTTCCTGGGTCGATTTCTAACGGTACGGCGGGAGCGATGGAAGCTGGCGATCGATTGATTGCGGCTGGCGATACGCCAGGTGAATTCGCCCCGACTTGACTTGGATCAAAACCGCCGGAGCTGACTGGGTTGGGGACTTCGACCAATTCAGGGTTCGAACGGGGCGTCAAGAAACGCCCACGTTCGACCGCGTCTTGATAGGCTGGCGCGGGCCAGGCACCTTCGCTCAGGCCGACTTGATTGTAGTTCAACAGCGACCCCTTTTCTCGATGGAAATCTCGCAAGGCCAGTTGATAGTCGGTGAGCGAACGGAAGTACGCGCTCTGACTGATAGCCAATT
>JBGSJT010000028.1:0-4657 GCA_041741715.1 Pirellulaceae bacterium
AATTTCGACTATTTTTCAGCGAACTGCTCATTTGCTTGGAACTACGACATCAAGGCCCAGTATTGTTGGGCTCACCTGATACCCGACATACGTTAGTGCGCCACGTCCCGAAGACAACTATAGCGAGCAGCAAGTTCGTCATGTGGTGATTGACCGCCGAATCACTCAGGGCACACGCAGCGAATCGGGCCAACGATTCAATGAGCGGATGTGGACCGCGATTGCTACCTGCAAGAAACAGCAGAAGAACTTTTTCGAGTATCTACACGCATCGATTGAGGCCAAGTTAAGTGGATCTGCGGCACCCAGTCTAATCCACTAACGCAACCGGCAAGTCAACACCGCAAATCCACCAGAAGAAGCTCCTCTTAACATAGCCGCAGACGCCGAACCCTCGTTGATGGCTCCACCGGGACCGACTTTCTTTGATGGCTCGAAGAACCAGTCGATAAAAACTTCAGAGGGTAGGTTTTACGAGGCATGGCAGGGCAAAAAGAAATTGCTTTTGAGTATTGAGTGATCTTCGCTCACAGCGATTCTTTTTGCCCTGCCATGCCCTAGAAAACCTATCGCGGCATATACATTTAAAGAATTCGACTCAAGTATACCGCTACCGGAAAGATTAGGATTAAGAGTACGATTAGAATTAAGACCCCAAACGTTCAACGCTAAAAGCCGTGAACGGTTACCTAGTCCACACTTCCGACTGTCCTAACTTACTAGGACAGTTTTTCGGTATGGTTTTCTTGAAAACGGGGCCGCTCGTCGTGATGACGGTAACGCATAGGATGCGTTCCAGCCTTATTTTTACTACACTTTTCGAAGTATCCCGGGCGGGGGTTGAACCCACAACCTTCGGCTTCGGAGGCCGACGCTCTATCCAATTGAGCTACCGAGACGTGTTCACTCACCACAAGGAGTCTAACCGGCAAGCGTCGAAAGCTCAATTAGCGGCAGAGATTAAATACGTTGTCAGCGGCGAGTCAGCTACTCTTCTTGTGATTTCACTTTCACTTCATCGCCTTTGGAATCACCCAACAGCGATTCCAATTGGCGATCTAGTTCACGACCGCGAGCTTGGAGCGCAACGCTTGCCCGACGGCTACCGCTGCAATCTCAGGACGTTCATCCTGCGAGTACTGCTCGATCAACTGCTGCAGTTGTGGCTCCACTGACGGATCGTAGTTGACCGTAATGGTCAATATACGGGATTAGATGCCGCATCTCTCACTCTCGTGCGTCGAAAATCGCAAATTTCGCTCCAACTAGCCATTATGCAATGGTCAAGCCAGCAGGAGGGAGAAGCAATCTGGGGCGCTTCTCCCTCCCGTTCCCTCCTGGTGAGAACATTGGTGCGGTCTGTTTCAATTCCGCTATCGTTGGGCCACCTTGGTCAGTTCCATGGTTCCCCAAAAGACTTCGCGACCTCGCATGATGTGGAATTTGGGAGCGACCACCGTGCGGAATTCCTCCGACTTCAAGATCCACGAGAGATCATCCCAGTTGGGTGTTTGCCATTCGAGCAAACCAACCAGAATGTCCCCGTTCTGAATCTGTGCTGAATCGGCGGCACTATTGGGACGCACGCCAGTGACTAGTAAGCCCCCTTTGTAACTGGCATCATTTCGTCGAACCGTTGCCGCATCGGCGACATCCAATCGCAATCCCAAGCTACGAAAGGCTTGATCCTGCACCGAAGTCGCCGACGCCAGTTGCACTCGGGGAGCGGCGGAGTCGGACGAGCGGTCAGCGAGCGCTAATGTGCTCGAAATACGTTTGCCGCTACGTTCGACATCCACATCTAGCCGTGCATCGGGCTTTTGACCGAGGAGTGCAAATTCGTAGTCGAGCCGAGTGCGAATGGGGCGATTGGAGATCGCCCGAATCACGTCGCCGCGCTGCAGTTCCGAATCGCTGGCCCGCACAATCTCCACTCGCGAAGTGCCGTTGTCGTACTTGGTCGACACACTTACCGGAATCTCGAATGAACCCTTACGATGCTGTGCAATCATCTCGGACGCAATCTCAATCGCTTTGTCGACAGGAATGGCGAAGCCAATACCCTGCGCTCCAATGCGTACCGCCGCATTGATGCCGATCATATCTCCATCGGCGTTGAGCAGCGGTCCCCCTGAGTTTCCGGGGTTGATGCTCGCATCGGTCTGAATCAAATCGGGATAGTTCTGCGTACCGTTGACGGGAATGTCCCGATGCAGCGCACTGACGATCCCTTCTGTGACCGTGTGATGGTAGCCAAAGGGATTACCAATGGCGATCACTCGTTCACCGCGCATCAAGTCCGACGAAGTACCACACCGAATTACCGGTAGTGGACTGCGACTTGAGATTTTAACCAAAGCCAGGTCAGTAGCCTGATCGCGAGCGATTAATTGCGCCACATGCCGCGAACCGTCGTGGAGTGTGACTTCGATCCGCCCTACGTCTTGTACCACATGTTGATTGGTCAAGATGTAGCCACGCGCATCGATAATGACCCCAGCCCCCATGCCATTGACTTGTTGCGAGTCGGCGGCGGATGGATTGGCGGGTTTGTTTCCTTCAATATTGACAACAGCCGGCTCGGCGGCTTGGATAGCCTTAACCGTCGTGGTGCGTCGCAAGGAGGAGGTTTCTTCAGCCGTTACTACTGTATTACAAAAGCACATGCTCAGACCGAGACCAATTACGGTCAACGGACTGCGCCACGCGCCTATCGATAAAGTCTGCGTCATCGACACCCTTCCGAGCGGGAATTCGGTTGGGGACAAACTAGCATTGGGTCGACGCTAGAAAGCCACTCAGCAAGCCCAACCCCCTGTGGGTAGCCTTGCCATGCAGACAGGATCGGTTGAAGCGGCTAAGCCGCTTAATTCGACATTTTCGGACCGGCAATAACCTCCCAAGCTACCCCGAAGTAAAGCTAGGGGGTGTTTGTCGAGTGGGTTGGTGGTGCCGCCTGTCAGCCAGCATTATCAGCTCGACGCGCCAGGTTACGAAAAACGTGCAATTTCAAAACTGACGCGTCGAGCTGATATTTGCAGGACCCACTCGCTGGCGCGTCGAGCTGATATTAAGAAGATCACGGCTAGCGCTTGAGGTTCACTGGCCAGGCTTTGATTGATCATCCATGTCGCGAATGTACCGACGCAGCCGCTCCAGTTCGTCTGTCGTGTCCTTCAGTCGCAACATATTACTGACGCGCTTGAGCAGCTTCACTTTTTGAATCGGCTTGGATAGAAAATCATCCGTCCCCGCCTTCACTGCGCGTTCAATATCTCCCAGCTCATTAAGCGCTGTTACCATCAGCACCATGACCCGTGCTGTGTGTGGATCGCGTTTGAGTTGCTGGCAAACCTCAAAGCCACTCAGCTTGGGCATCATCACGTCGAGCAACAGCAAATCGGGCTGGAATGTTTTGACTTTGTCGAGCGTATCTTGCCCATCGATGGCCATCTCGATTTCGCAATCGACCGAAGTGAGATAGGCTTCCAACAACTCGCGATTGGCAGCATTATCATCGGCGATTAAGATGCGATTGGTTTTCGATTTGCTTGCATCAGCCACGCTAGACAGCTCCGCTAACTCGCGCCTCGGCGGGTACAGGGAAATTTTCGCACAGCTCACGGACGTTTTGGCGAATCTCGCCATGGCGTTGGTTATCATCCGGATTCCGCAGTGCACCGCTGATCCAACCACCGATGATCTTCATTTCGGCTGGTCCCATACCACGGGTGGTCAGGGCAGGGGTACCGATACGAATACCGCTGGGGTCCATCGGCTTGCGAGTGTCGAAGGGGATCATGTTCATGTTGACCGTGACACCGCAATTTTCCAGAGCCTTTTCCGCTTGTTTCCCCCCCAGTCCGATACTGGTCACATCGACGAGCAACAAGTGATTGTCGGTACCACCACTGATCAACCGCAAGCCATCGCTCATCAGCGTTTCGGCCAATGTCTTAGCGTTGTCGATGATCGCTTGACCATAGCTGCGGAAATCGGGGCGGAGAGCTTCACCAAAACAGACCGCCTTCCCCGCTACCACATGCATCAGTGGACCACCCTGCAGACCAGGGAAGACCGCGCTATTAATAGACTTTAGGTACTCTTGCTTGCAGAGCACCAATCCCGAGCGTGGACCACGCAAGGTCTTATGAGTGGTAGTCGTGACATAGTCGGCCACGGGGACGGGATTGTCATGTACGCCAGCCGCAACTAGACCCGCATAGTGCGCCATGTCGACCAGTAGCTTGGCACCACATTCCTTGGCGATTTCGGCAAAGCGACCGTGCGGGATCTCGCGAGGGTAGGCGCTGGCCCCTGCCACGATCAACTTCGGCTTGTGCTGACGAGCCAAGCGCGAGATTTGATCGAAGTCCAGGCGATGTGTCTGCGGATCGACACCATAGGAAAAAAACTTGTAGAGCATCCCCGAGATATTCAAGTGCATGCCGTGCGTGAGGTGTCCCCCCTGCGCCAAGTCCAAACCCAGGACGGTATCACCTGGCTGGAGCGCAGCCAGGTAGACTGCCATGTTGGCCTGTGATCCGCTATGCGGTTGCACATTGGCCGCTTCGGCACCAAACAACTGACAGGCGCGGGAGATAGCCAGCCGCTCGACGGTGTCGACATGCTCACAGCCACCATAGTAGCGACGCCC
>JBGSJT010000029.1:0-47598 GCA_041741715.1 Pirellulaceae bacterium
GTCTTTGGTCGGCAAGCCATCGCTATGCCTGTTGCTGAAGCGCAAGCGCATTCGGGTCAGAACTAGGTCTTGACGTTGCGTGGCTGATCACTGATGTTTCGATGTAGACGATATCCATGTCAGTATCCTACTGCAACGAACATTGGCGATAACGAATGTTCGCGGGTATGATTTTTTAGCAAGCTGGACGGCATCGCGAACTTTCGTTCATCGCTTGGTTCGCCACCTGTCTTTGCACACTGAGTCACAAGGGCGGAAGATTCAAAATCTTAGTCTTCGATGCTCGAGATTTGTCTTTCGACAATGCGTCTAATGTTTGGACGGCGATCTTCATTATAGTCTTTATTTGTTCACGGTCGCTGGTCAAGGCATTCCCCCATGCATTAACAGAGTAGAGTTCAGTCTTGTCGCTCTTGCTCATCGATTCCAATCGTATCACGTCACGAATTTCTGCATTCGGATCGCTCATGCCATCAATGATTTTAGGTTGTTGAGCAGCTAGTTTGTCAACGAGTAGCTGGTAGAATGCATTCTCAAAGGCAGCATTCTGGTCAATCGGTACGGGATTATCGTTTCCAGGGATTCCATCGACGATTTGGACAAGCGCACCTGGGTAGAGTGGCGTTTTACGTGTAGCCAGCCACGAACTGATGGCAGCCGCTATAGCAATGAGGATGAATAGTGATTTGAGTCGGAGTTGCATTAGGTCTCTATGGTTGGCGACCGAATTAATACTGTCGGATAGTCCGAGGGTTAAAGGCGTTTCAGGACATTATCCACGGATGATCCATGGATAATTGAAACCACCCAACCGTACCGGATTTGGGTTATGATGGCAAGGAAATTCTCAATAATTTTGGTCGGCGAGATCGAGCCAGCCCCAATTTTAAGGCGATGCAAGCGCTGATGAGCATCAATGAAAGGGAGCTACCAGCCAGAGCGGCTAAGCTAGCATGGAGCATCGCAATGACAGGGATGCAAAGGACCCGAATGCAATCAGTGGCTGGCAATGTCAACCGCTCGTCGACAGCGAGTGTCGAGCCAGCGGTGGTAGACTCCCTGCGGTCTGGCGACCGCAGCTTCGCCCAAGAAGCGACAGTTATTAGTGGCTCAAGCTAACTTGTCAAAGTGAGCCGATAGAGTGCTCCACTTAACGCTGCCGCTCATTCTCCACCGGCAATCGAAACCATTGCAGTACGGACTGCTGGAGTGGTAGCTCCACTGATAAATGTCACTGCACCGTCGGCCATCGAAACATTTGCGCCGCCAGAGTGCGAAGATGGTAGTGCGGCTGAGTTGATGTAGGCCCTTAAATCGACGTCTTGCGGAGACATCCACGATACCGCTTGGGCGCTGTCAACCTCAGCCACCAGCAGCGTGTTGGAGAGCCCGTCTGTGACTTGGGCAATTGCGCAGCCTACCGGCCCACTGAATATTCCACTCGGATCGACGATCGCTACGTAGGTCGTCGATCCGTTGGCCAGATTTGCGGAGGGGCATTGGTAGGGAGCGATGGTCATCTCAGAAATTCTCACATTGGCTGGATCGTCCCAGGCCTTGTTGAGATCGATTTGATTGTAGAGATTCCCTTGTTCCAAGTAGGGGAGGATCAGCGTTCGCCAACTATGCAGCGGTCGACCGGCGGCGTCGACGGTGTAGGCGGGAGGGAAGGAACCGTTGGCCGATTCATAGTTGTGCAGTGCCAACGCGATTTGCTTGAGATTGTTGGAGCATTGCATGCGTCGCGCGGCTTCGCGGGCGGCTTGCACCGCCGGGAGCAAAAGAGCGACTAAGATACCAGCGCAAGCAATCAGCATGGGGATGGCCACCGCTGCCGCAACCAGTCCAACGATCATCCCCGTGTTGCCGCCGCTGGGGCGCGGAATCGGTGGCTGCATGGGATCAAAACCATGTGGATTGGCGGAACTCATCGGTGGCTCTCAAAAGGGTGCTGGTTGACGGGTTGCGATTTCATTGTAACCAATTTATTGACCCAACTTGCCAATCCTCCGCTCGATCACTGCGACAAATAGTAGGCGGAGACCCTGACGACAATCGGGCCAATTTGACTGAAGCTCCCCTTGCGGATGTACCGAAGATAACGATAAGTCGTAATATCCGGCGCAATTGCGCCACCATCCCCCTACATCCTTCCTGGAGCCATACTAGTGAAACACTCAACACAGCGAAGACGGACCTTGCGTCGCGCGCTTGTCGTGGGGCTGTCGACATTGGTGGTTTCCTCGGGATGTGCTAGCATGCCAGGACCTACCGGTTGGTTTTCCAAGAAATCAACCATTACATCACCCAATGGCGGAATGCAGTCGAGCGGCACGCTCGCATCGTCGATTTCCAGCGCGGGACAGGGGATCAGCGGCCAAGTCAAGACAATGGGGACTACGATGGCTGGAGCGATGGGCAAAGCCAAGAACATCGTCACCGCCCCCTTCGCGACCAATCCCAACGAAGGCGATCCAACTAGCTTAGCCAACATGCCGACCAACTTAGGACCTGAGATTTGGATCACGAATGGTCAACTCTACGAAGGTCAAGGCAAGCATGCTAAGGCGCTGGAGAACTACACCAAAGCACTTTCGATCGAGCCCAATAACGAAGCCGCCCTGCTCAGTTTGGCTCGCCTGCACAGTCGGCAACAACAGTACGCCGAAGCGGAGCAGTTCTACAACCGCGCGCTGGCCGTGCGGCCACAAGCCGATGTGTACAACGAAGTCGCTTCGCTTATGCAAAAACAAGGGCGCAACTCCGAAGCTCTGGCGGAGGTGGAAAAGGCGATCACGCTGGAGCCCAACAGCCAACGGTTCCGCAACAATCTAGCGACGATGTTGGTTGCCGGTGGTCGCTCCGACGAAGCCGTCCAACAATTGTCACAGGTCTTTCCGCCCGCCGTGGCCAGCTACAACGTGGCGTACCTGCACTTTGCCAAGCAAGACCTAACGGGTGCACAAACACACTTGCAAGCTGCCCTGCAAGCCGACCCCAATCTGAAAGAAGCTCGCGACCTGTGGTCACAGATCAACGGCAGCCCAACTACGCAGTCCGCCATCGCCGCCTATCAAACCGCCAATCAAGTCTACCGCACGGCACAAGCCGCCGTGACACCCACCACGCCCGCCAACACGGCTGTCTTTCAATTGCCCGAAGGTAGCTACCCCACTCAGGCCCAATCCGCCAGTTATCCGCAATCGCCCTAACGCCCGAATAGTCCGCCACTAAAAATATCTCGCTCAAGCGTGGCATCGGATTCCGGCTGCTGTGGACCGAACCAAAAAATCGGCTGCGGCGGTCTCGGTTCGGATGTTGCAGTAAATCGTAGTGTGCGCGCCCCCAAGCCGACTTCAATGGTTTGGCTTTCGGGACTCAAACTCATTTCAAAGCCACTCCCAGCGTGTAGCGCTAGCCAAGGATTGGAATAAGCCAATCGTCCACTGCGCAAATCAATCAGGGCGAGACTGGCCGGATAGATGTTTTCGCGCTCGGCATAGTTGCGATAGACCAGCATGAAGGGCGACTGCCGAGGTTGTGATTTCGGGAATTGCATCCCCGCTAGGTGCCCCGGTCGAGACCACAACAGATCTCCCGTGCGGCACTCTAAACCGAATACCGCACCCTGGACGGGGATGACATCAGCCTCCCTAGATACAGCTCGATCGCTGCTACACAGCACCACCAACCGATCCTCAAAACGCTCCACTGCGATCGAACCGACCCGAGCGGCAGTTGTAATCTGATGCTCCCTTACCAAAACCTCGCGTGGGGCTTCCAAGTCGCAGTAGTAAATTTTGGAATTGGGCTCGAGCACGACTAGGTAGCGGCCTTCGCATACGTCAGCAGAGGAATTCATCGACGTCGCGATGCGAAATACCTCCTCGCCAGTAAATACATTCCAGGCGCGCAAGTTCGTGGGGAGAGGGGGAATCACATCACTTCTGGATAACTCCACCATAATCCCCTGGTGGCTAAACCAATGCGTCCAACTGCCGTCCACTTTGGATTGTCGTACTATCGCGCCATCGCGGCAGTCGAGGATTTGTGTCCGTCCGCGCGAACGGTGAACGACTGCTATTTCCAGACCTTGGGCAGCTAAACTCACACTATCATCGTAGCCATCGCGCATCCACACTTGGCGGCCCGTCAAGGCGTCGAGCATAATGAGCTTGGTCCCAATCTGTACGATCACCCCGCTAGGTGTTAAAGGACCGACAATCGACTGCTGATTGAGTGGCATCTTACGGTGGCTGAGCGGGAACCCCAGAGACGTATTCTGGCTGGTCACCTCCTGCCGAGAGAACTGCACATTCGGGGCTGCTCCAGGGCTAAACAACGAATGTCGCCACAAGAGGGAATCGGTCCCTGACATCAAATCTCGCTGGATATCGAAGGCGGCCAACTCAGAACTCTTTTCGATCAACAGCAACCCACCGCGGATCGTCCCACGCGTCATCTCATCCGTGGCGGCATCAGCCGACGCACCAGGGAATTCCAGCCGCGCGCGGTCGTGCCCATTGCCATCGCGCAGTATGACCATCGAACCCGATAAAGCCACTGTCAACTCCGGTCGTCCATAGCGCTCGGACAACAGCTCTATTTGATTGCCATACGCGTAGCGACTCTCGTCACTCACTTCCACGCGCACCATCCCTTCGGGCCACCCCGCTTCGGAATCGCCACTCTCCGCGGGAGCGGGGGGCAAACCAGTCGGATCATCGACAATAGAGCCGATCGCGAGTCTTCCCAAATTGTTCGTGTAACGATCGGACAAGGTTGGTTGGCCGAGTAGTCCTCGGGCCGCCTCAACCATCTGCTCATCACCTCCATGCAGCACTGGCAACAGCAGTTGCTCGGCGATCGTCTGCTCGTCCCCACCCAACATCGAATTGGCTAGGCCCAGCAGCGCGGGACCCGCATTCGGCAGCCACTGCAAGTAGCGCAGCTTCTCGCGTTGCAACGGAACCAGCATGCTCTCGAGCGAAGCCAATTCATTCTTGATCAAGCCTTGCATCTGCTCGCGATCCCCCGGAGCTACCTGGGCATGGCTCCGCGCCAGTTCCGTCGCAATCCACGCGTCCGAATCGACCACGTAGCCATTTGCTAACTCCAGTTCGCGCTGTCGATTTTGTGTCGCCGCAAACGTGCTACCAACCTTAGGGACCAGCATCAGCAATCGTTGAAAGGCAGCTGCGTGTTGGCCAGAGCGAATTTTCCCCAGTGTCAATTGCTGCAAGAAGCGAAATCGCTGCGGACCAAATTCGACCACATCGGCGTATTTCTGCGCTAAATCTTCGAAGGCTGCGAAATCAGTTTTCAAACCATCCAATAACATATTCACCAGCAGGTAGCGCGTATCAGCGCTGGTTGGGTCGAGCGCATACGACTGCTCAAGCGCTTGCATGGCCCCCACCAAATCGCCGCGCGCAGCCGCCAGTTGCGATTGTTGATTGAGCCCCCAAGTATCGTTGGGATTGGCCGCCAACCGCTCCGCAACTTCCGTGGCGAGTGATTCACGCGTGTAGTAAACGCAGACCGCCGAGGAACTAACCGACAGCAATTGATTCTTATATGCGAACAAATTCCCCAGCGGCTGAGAGACTTGCATGCGCTCGCTGATGGTTCCATCGCTGAGGTTAACTCGCACAACGGTTCGTTCGGAGAGTGGTAGCATGAGGCTCCCAGCTTGCCACAATCCCTTTCCCGCTAACGTTAATCCCGAGGGAAATTCGGTCTGCCACGCAGGCTTACCACTGGTCAACTCGAAGGCGGTAACTTGCCGCTCGCCAACCGCAATCAAGCGCCCCTTCTGCAAGCCAGCCAAGTAGCGAAACGAATTTCTGCGTTGCGGACCAAAACGCAATTGTCCGCTCAAAATATCACGGCACTGAAAGTCTTCCGACTCAGGGGGACTGATTAACACTACGCCATCTTGGGCAACCATTGCCGGTTCTTGCCAACGACGTTCCAAGGGTGAATACTCGGGTCCCTCACTCAAGCGAGCGCGCAGATGAACATTGCGTGGAGCACGATTGGTGGTGTAGGTAGCTCCCCACCTTAAGCTGCGGGTCAACAGATCGACCGCAGCTAGGCCGCCAACACCTGTAGGACAGATTACAACCCCTTCGGAAATCGTGGGGGACAAGGCTTGACTTCTCCGCTCGGGATCACTGCGCAGTGGCGAGCCAGCCGAATGGACCAGCTGCTGTTTCCACAACAAATGACCAGTGGATGCGTCGAGCACTACCAGTTTGGTCTCCCCTTTAAAATCGGCCAAGCAATACAAATCGCCTTCATAGGGGAGAGGTGGACCAAGAAAATAGGCGTCGGCCAGTTGTGGTTCGTCAACTCCGTCGCTCCCACCGACGCGCCATACAATCGCCCCTTCGGCCTCCAGGCTGGCACCTTCTAAAAAATTGGTATCTGTCGCGCTGGTATTTGCTCTAAACATCGACTCAGCGTTGAGCAATTGGTCATTGGGCTGGCTGACTAAATACAATCGCTGCTCGTCACAACTAAACTTGCCGAACGCGGAGCTACCCCACACTCGATTCTGAAGTTCATTGGAAAGTGCCGCATTGCCATTGGCGGCGGCGTAGGGCAAGTTCGTCAATTGCACCGGTGCGTTGTGGAAATAGAGTGGCCATTTAATAACGCCCGTCTCAAAATCGATAGCCAGCAGCGAGGCATCGGTCGTCTTAGTGAGGACCAAGTCACCGACTATTCGCAATTCGAATTTTGGTAGCGGCACTCTTCCCTTTTGTGACTCCGCTTCGTGGTGGCGAAGAATGGCTTGTTGCTCAGGTAAACTGCTATGGATTTCACGGACCCAGCGTTCGATTGGCAGCGGCATACTAGCTGAACTGGTCGCGTTTCGCTCCGGTGCGCCTCCGGTCACGTTCCAATTGCTACTTGCCGCGCGATCGACCAACGGCGGCGGCTGGTCATCTGCTTCGCGGCGAAGCACAGCAACCCAATCGGTACTGGCCGCCAATGGGATCTGCTCTCCTGCAATCTCGACACTGGCACCTGGGAAGTTACCCGCAGCCATTCTCATGATTAAGCCCGCCGTCTCGGCATTGCCAGCCAGTCGCCACGCGCGAGCCGCGTTTAAAGCCAACTGGGGACCATACCGCTCGCGCGCCGTGGGATAGTCCAACAGGCTTTGCAGCAGGCTGGCGGTCGCCAAAGGATACCCACTGGTCAGCTTATACTGCGCCCACAGCACGTGCGCATCATAGCCCGCTTCGGTATGCAAGTACTTCCGCGCCACCGCACCGATCTTGTCAAAATCCTTGTCGGTGATTGCACTCTCCAGCTCACGGCGCGCGGTAACACCCCACTGGATTTCCAAGGTACGTCGACCTTCAGCAGGCAATTTACTGAGCAGTCGTAGCGCTTCACCTTTGAGGCTCTTATGATACAAGCCGTTGAAGTCTTGCTCGATGAAGTAGTCTTGGCCACGCACATCATCGGGGAGTTCTTCGTCATCGGCTAACAGTAGCGCCGAGAGGGCGGTGATGCCATCGCTATATCGCTGCTGTTCGAAGGCCAACTCTCCTTCGCGAAGCATGCGCATCAGCGGACGCGGAGCCAACAAAAAAACATCATCGCCCAGATCGGGCTGAGCTAAAAAGTTAACTTGTGCACTGCAGGCAGCTGCCAGGGCACAAACAACCCACGACGCAACTGCGGCAAGCCTGCTGAATTCAAATCCAACCATGAAGTTTATCTTCCAATGAGCGACGATAATCGTGATGCAAAGGCGCCTAAAAGCTGTACCCCAACGCGCTTGCGGCGAATCCAATCACTACGGCTTGGCAACCAATTCCATGGTCAACTCCATCCGCGCCCCATCGCGAATAATCGTGACCGGGAGTTGTTCACCGATGGGAGATTGTTGTACCAACTCCGCAAAGCCAGATTTCGACTGTATGCGACTCCCCGCGAATTCGACGATCACGTCGCCACGTTTTAGTCCAGCCAGTGCCCCCGGTCTGTCGGGCGTGAGGCTGTTTACCAACCCGCCAGCCCCCGCAGGGAGATCCAGCTTTTGGGCCAACTCATAGGGGACACTCTCAATCCGCACCCCAGCGAAACCGCGACGAACCTGATTGTATTTGATCAATTCATTTTTGATCCATATGGCGCGGTCAATCGGAATTGCAAAACCAATCCCCTCAAAGCCTCCCGTGCGCGACGAGATGGCGGTGTTGATCCCAATCACGCGTCCATCCAGATCCAACAACGGGCCTCCCGAATTACCTGGATTGATGGCGGCGTCAGTCTGTAGAAACTGTCCTTGTACGTCGCGAGAAAGTTGTTGGTAACGCCCCTTGCCACTGATGATCCCAGCGCTCACCGAAGCTTCAATCATGAATGGGCTACCGATCGCCAACACCCAATCCCCCACGTAGAGATCCTTCGAGCTACCGATCTTGGCGGCGGGCAATTCTTCGCCGACGTTGATCCTCAAAATGGCCACATCGCTTTGCACATCCGACTTGGGCTGCTCGGCTTTGAACTGTCGGCCATCTTGCAATAGAACTTCGATCACCGCCGCGTCTGCGACTACGTGATGGTTCGTCAAGATTAAGCCATCGCTTTGGATAATGACACCCGACCCAACACTATCAAATTTTTGTTCCCGTTCACCCCCGATCATATTGAGTACAGGGTTGTTGGCTTCGCTGGAACGCTTGGATCGACTAAAGACCGTCACCACCGATGGGAGTGCGGTTTGTGCCGAATCGCGAAACGCGCGAGATAGGGCCCGCCCGTGGGCAATCGTCGCATCCTTGGTCGACTGAGGAACCTCGTCGAGAGTGCGTTCCGCGTGGTTGTTCTGTTCAACCGGTTGCGCGCGAATAGGGCGCGGCGGGGAATCTTCGTTCGCGGTCGCTGAGCTGCGGTCGGTTTGCTCCGCTTCCGCCACACCTTCGTCCCCACGGACCGGTGTGAGGGTTAACCCTAGTATTGCACTACACAAGATCCAATGCACCGCAAAACGCCAAGCACCCATCGTACTACTCATATCCATCATCGCTTTCCAATTGTTCAATTATTTTAGTTATGGCCCAACCCTCGGCCGCTCCAATATCAGCTCGACGCGCCAGCGAGTGGGTCACTGTGCAACTAGGGCTAGCACTCTATTGTAACCAGTATTACTTAGCCACCGGACCCATCATCCTGCAGCGCTCTACCAAAGCCGCCTCCGCCAGGTGTCAGAATCTCAAGCTGTTCGCCACTGGCCACTGCAACTTGGCAGCAACCGGCCAGACTGAGCCTCGTTCCATCGATTCGTACTAACGTATTGTATCCCAGACTACCAGCTTGCCCACCATCTAACCCAAAAGGCGCGTAGGGTCCACGGCGCGAAGTGAGCAGCGACAATTCCACCGGCTCCAGAAAGAGGAGCACCCGCTTTACTCCATCTCCACCTCGCCACCGGCCGTGGCCGCCACTACCGGCTCGCAAGCCGAAATGCTGTAGCCGCACCGGATAACGTGCTTCCAGCACTTCGGGGTCGGTCAAACGCGTATTGGTCATATGGGTATGCACGCCACTGGCACCTACTTGGCCATGCGTTCCCCCCGCCCCGCCGCAGATCGTTTCGTAAAAACCGAACCGCTGATTGCCAAAGAGCAAATTGTTCATTGTCCCTTGGGAAGCGGCGGCCACCCCCAAGGCTCCCAACAACACGTCGACCAGGCGCTGCGAGGTCTCTACGTTTCCGGCGGCGACGGCTGGTGAATCGATAATCGGATCGCAAGCCTTGGGATTCAAAACGCCAGTTGGCAAGGTCAGCTCGACGCAGCGCATCACCCCTTCGTTCAGTGGCAGCTCGTCGGCGATCAAACAACGCAGCACATAGATCACCGCTGCCGTGACGATCGACCGATTCGCATTGAAGTTTTTGAGGCTCGTTGGTCCACTCCCACTAAAATCGATGCTGATCCCCCCACTTCCCTTCAATGCGATCGAGACTTGAATCTTGGTCCCATCGTCGAGGAAGTCAGCAAACTGTCCCGGAGTGATTGGATGCGCCATCAAAAAATTGCGTACTCGTTGCTCGGCAGAGTCGAGCACATGTGTGGAGTAGTGTTGCAATTGTTCCCAGTTGTTCGTCGCCGCATACTCCATGATCAATTCCACCCCCCGCGCATTGGCGGCCAACTGCGCTGCTATGTCGGCTAGGTTTTCATCAATGTTGCGTGGCGGGTGGGGTGCCATGCTCAGCAACCGTCGGAGCTCCGTAGCGCAATCGTCCCCCGCTGCGGTGAGTCTTCTGGGCGCAATGATGACACCTTCGTCTCCCAAGCGTGTGGCCGACACCGACATAGAACCAGGGGCGACACCACCTATGTCGGCATGATGCGCTCGATTGGCGACAAAGAATTTAAGTCGCGCTGGCTCCGCGTCATCAAAGACTGGCGTGACCACAGTCACATCGGGCAAGTGTGAACCACCGCGATACGGATCGTTGGTTATAAAACTATCACCGGGGCGCGGGTGCGGAAACTCAACTAAAATCTCACGCACGGTTTGCCCCATGGCTCCCAAGTGAACAGGGACGTGCGGCGCGTTGGCTAAGAGTTGCCCTTGCTGATCGAAGACCGCGCAACTGTAGTCCCTCCGCTGCTTCACATTGACGCTGACCGCCGTGTGTTGCAAGACGATCCCCATCTGCGCGGCTATGGCAGCCAAGCGCTGTGCAAAACAATCACGAAAGATCGGATCGAAAGCGTGCCGCGGACTCGTAGGCTCAGCCTCAGTTGGGGATTCGTGTTTTTCCAAAACCAATAAACCATCTCGCAACCATGTTCCTCGCCACCCAACGTCGATGACGAGCGTGGAACCGACGTTCAGCACGATGGCCGGACCATGCACGGTTTGATCAATCGCGAGTTCATGTCGTCGATAGTGCTTCCAACGAGAACTTTGATTTGCGTCCTGCTTTGCGTCTGTCGCTACGTTTGTATCACTGGGCAAATCCAGCCTCGTTGATCCTGTTCCACCGTGGGTATCCAATGCCAAACTCGTAACCCCGAGCCTGGTTTGCGACGTCACTTCCATCCGCGCCGCCACCAATTCCAAGAGAGTTGACTGCGCCCGCGCGTAGCCGTAACGCTTGTGGTGTGCAGCGGCAAACTCAGTGGCGAGTTGTTCGCTGGTCGCTGGCAACTCAGGCCAGGCAATCGTCAGTGTCGCTTCGGTCTTGGCGTAACGCAATTCCAACCATCGCGTTACCTGCAGATCAGTTCGCGCTATTCCCTGATCGTGCAGCTCATCGATCAATCGCTGTTCGACCTGCCGGGCGTTCTCGCTGAGTTCGATCCAATCGACAGCGATCAGCGGTTTGTAAACACTGACCACAGCGTCGAGTCGCAGTGGTGCGAGCCCCATTCCGAGCGCGCTCAATAGACCGGCTTCGGCCGAGTCGATAACGCGTTCGATACCCAGGCTCTCCGCGATCTCGCAGATGTGTTGCCCCGCAGCACCACCAAAACCGACCAAGCATTGCCCGCGCGGATCAACACCTTGAGCAATCGAAACCGTCCTGACCGCTGCCGCCATCTGTTCGTTGACGATGCGCCGAAAGCCCTGCGCGAGTTCGACTTCCGAAGTAAACCCTAGTGCAGTTTGCGATTCGACCAAGGCTGTACTCAACCGCCGCGAGATTGCCTCTCGGTCGATCGGAAAGGGGAATTGCGCACCAGGAATACGTCCTAAGAATACATTCAAATCGGTAACCGTCAGTGGGCCACCGCGACCATAACAGGCTGGTCCAGGAGTCGCCCCAGCACTCTGCGGCCCAACTCGCAACGACACGCCATCGAACCAACAAATCGATCCTCCACCGGAAGCCACTGTTTCAATCGGTAGCGTGGGAGTAAAGATGCGCACCCCAGCCTTGGTCGATTCGTATTGCAAATTATGATCACCCGAGACGCGGCAGACATCGGTGCTAGTTCCCCCCATGTCGAGCCCAATCAGTTCGGGCAAGCGCGCCGCACCTGAGAGTTGTTGATAGACCTGGGCCAGATGTCGGAGCGCGGAGACTCCCCCTGCAGGACCGGATAAGATGCTGTCCTTGCCATAGTAGTCTCGCCACCTGACCAAGCCACCGGCACTGGTCATCACTAACAGTTGTGTCGACTCCTCACCGCCGAACTGCGTCACCAACCGCTCTAAGTAATCGCGCACGATGGGACTAAGATAGGCATCGACCACTGCCGTTTGTGCCCTGGGAACAATTTCAATGAGTGGTGCCAGCTCGCTCGATCGACTGATCTGTGTAAAGCCCACTGCTTGAGCCAAACGGACCAGTTGCAGTTCGTGCTGAGAGTTTGCGTAGGAGTGCATCAGGCAGATCGCCAACGATTCGCAACCCGCCTGCCGCGCGCGGTGAAGATCATGCCGCGCTCGATCTTCATCCAACGGCAATAAAACTTCTCCTCTCGCGTTGAGTCGTTCGTGGATGCCCAGCGTCAATTCAGCTAACGGTTGCGGACGCTTGATGGCCAGTGCAAACAGATCCGGTCGCGTCTGATCGCCGATCCACAGCAGATCCTCCAACGGAGCGGTGATAGCCAGGGCCGTACGCGCACCTCGCCGCGTCAACAGCGCGTTGGTACCCTTGGTTGTCCCCATGCGCACGCGCAAGCGCGGCAGTGGTTCTCCCAGCGGGATGCCCAACAACCGGCGAGTTGCCAGGACAGGGGCTTCGATTCCCGCATCCAATTCGCCGCTCCGCCGGCCCACTCCACCCGCAAGCGGTCGCTCCAGATGCAAGCTACCATTTACAAACCCAGTCACACGGGCCTGATCGACGATACTTCCCGCTTGATCATAAAAACGCAGCCAAGCTCCGACCCAAAAGCCAGCCGCATCTCCCCGCAATTCCGTCGCCTCAAAGTGCCCAGACGCTCCGCCATCATTACCACTCTCCAACGAGATCGGCACGACCCCCGAGCTGAGCAGCTTGGTCCGTGTGACTGTTCCATCGGGACGACGCAGGTAGCAATCGGTGAAAGTCCCCCCCACGTCGATCCAAGCTTCATGGGTCTTGGTAGCATGATTCAACATTGGCAACAATCGTAAAAGAAACACGCTCGTTCCCCGACTTCTGTCTGGGAACGAGGGTTTTCAGAAAGGACAGAAATTAAGGGTTTGGGCATTGGCGCATGAGTTTCACTAACTTAACACCCAGCCAAAAGTTTTTCGCGGGGTGTGACCAAAGGTGTCACGGGGATGCCGAATAATAACTGAACTGAAACAGTTGTATTTCCCGGTAAGCAATGAGGCTGATCCCATGCAAAACTTCCAACAACAGAAATTTATTAACCGAGCCATGCACGCGCCCGACGACTTGGTATTAAAGTTAGAGTACCTCGATTCGAAAGGGAATAAGTCAGTGCGGATCGTCAGCCCCATCCGCTTTCTTTCCCCTGGACGGTTTCTGGCGCTCTGCTTGTGCCGCTGCGAGCCTCGGCAATTCCATTTGGATCGCTGCAGTAACCTAGAACTGAAGCCCGCCTTCGACTACGTCATGCCCGTAGCCATGGCACACGCGACTTAGTTGGAGAATGCTACATCCGCTAACCCCTCCTGCATTACTTATCTTTTTGCCGCACATCTTTTTGTCGATTTTCTTTAGCCTTGTTTTTTTTCGTGCTCGTGCTCGTGCTCGGGGCGTTTCGAGTGCGAGCACCGTTTCACGGAGCACGAGCACGAATTCTAAAATGGAATTTGTGGGTAAGTGAAGGAAAAACACCTCGAGGAAAAAAACCTTGGACACTACACTTTGTCGGGGAATAGAAACCGCCTGGGGGAAGTTGAGTGTCCCCATATGCTCTCTTCCGTCGATGGCAGTATACCTGCGTTTTTCGGTCTCCGTCAGGCTGCGTCGGATCGCAGTGATTGGCTCGTTACGTTCGGCAAAGGCTTTTAACGCGGAGCTCGCAAAGGCGCAGAGATGCGCAGAGTTAATGTTCTTGTCAATTTGGGTTTAGCATCCCACTTCGGCGTTGCTTGCACTATCCCAGCGGTCCTCTGCGACTCCGCGCCCTCTGCGTCGCGCGGGATTGCCAAAGTGAGGTTGACTGGTGACTCACTGTCCATCAAGCCTTGGAGACTTCAGAGTTACGTGAGTCGGGGCACTCCTACTCCGTTAGCCCATTTACAATTCGAAAAACGCCATCGACGAGTTTGAGTTCGTGAAAGTTGACGATGAGTCCGAGGCGGACGTTTCGAAGACGTAGGTAGGTGAGTAGCGCCTGTTTGTCGAATGCGGTCACTGTTTGTTTCGCTTTGTTGTCAACAATCACCTTCTCTTCAACAATAAGGTCGAGTTTTAAAGGTGTCGATAGTAAGACAGACTTGTATTTGACGGGCACTCGTTGTTGTCGCTCGAAAGCTAAGCCCGCCTGCCTGAGTTCATAGCACATTGCGTCTTCGTACAACGATTCGAGCAACCCAGGCCCTAGCTCTCGGTGGACTTCAATTGCACAGCCAATGATCGCGTAGGAAATTTCGTTCTCATGTTTGCCATACCAAGTCGACTTGGCTTGTTGGACGCCGTATTTTTCGTCGTCCTCGACAACTGAATCTGGTCTTTCAGATAACATGCGTCTAATTTCAGCGAGGTCGTTCTCAATCCTTTCAAGCCGATCAGAAATTTCCATTGGACCTTTCCTTCTAGGTTTTGGTGGCTAAACTTTTCGCGAAGTTTTAGTTTAACGCGGAGCTCGCAAAGACGCAGAGGTGCGCACAGAAATGTTCTTGTCAATTTAGTCATCCCACATCGGCTCTCCTGGCTCTATCTCCGCGATCGTCGCTTCGTCCAACGAGACTGCATCAGGATCAACTCGGAAATGGATGAGTGCTTCACGCAACTGCGTTTTAATTATGGCACGTCTTGCTTCGACCTGGTCCTACCCCCAAACGCTTTGGCCGAAGAAGACAAGTTCACGCTGCAAAGTAAGGTCTGCATCGAGGCGCTTGAGCTGCTCGGCAAAATTCTCAGCCCCGCCTTCGGCAGAGCGAATTAGGCGCGATTTCATTATCTTCTCCGCGTCCTCTGCGTCTTTGCGACCTCTGCGTTTGATCAGTACGTATTTCGGCCGTCTCTGTTAACGCAGAGGTCGCCGAGACGCAGAGAAACGCAGAGTTTCCAGGTTTACTTCGCTCCACCTACAATATCTAACGGTGTTGTTCACCAAAAAGTGTCGATTTACGAAAGAGCCCTCAGCAAGTTTGTCGCTTCCTGATCCACGCCAGCGGGCGGCGAGATAAGCGCGGACAACGCCCAAGTAACGACGTGCCATTTCCTCACGGTCGGCTGGGTTAACCGCAGCCGCCGCACGAATGATAGTCCAGCAAGTAGATTCGGAGGTTGACATCGTTAGCCAATTCTAACCGAAACTCTAGTTGCTGTAGATTCGATTTTGTGGAAGGTTTGGCCGCACTGGTCCAACGTTGAATTTAGTAGTTCTCTGTTTCATAACAACAAGTTTTACTTCGTCACTTAGGGGCGAATAATACCTGGGGAAAAACAGCTGGCACCTGTCGTCGCACGCGACTGTGGAACACAATTCCACTTAGACTATTTCGTCAATCAGTTTGCCGTGAATCTGCGTCAGGCGTTCGTCGCGTCCTAAATGTGGATAGGTCAATTCATCTTGACCAATACCAAGCTGATGCAGGATGGTAGTATGAATGTCGCGAAAATGGTACGGTTTCTCGATAGCCCGCAAGCCGATTTCGTCGGTGGCACCTACGACTTGTCCACCGCGAATTCCGCCACCCGCCATCCACATCGTGAATCCTAGGTTATGATGGTCGCGGCCCTGCGACGATTGGGCTTCGGGAGAGCGTCCGAATTCGCCACCCCACACTACTAGCGTCGAATCGAGCAACCCACGCCGTTTGAGATCGGTCAACAACGCAGCTACGGGCTGATCGGTCTGCGCGGACATGCGATCGTGATTCTCCACGATGTTTTTGTGCGCGTCCCACTGCATATCCCCTGGTCCTCCACCCGAGACCACCACCGTGAAGCGAACTCCCTTCTCCACCATTCGACGCGCGAGCAAACAACGGCGACCATAGTCGTGCGTCGGCTCACGCCCCACACCGTACAGATCGAGCGTCTCTTGCGACTCACGCGACAAATCAAAAACCTCAGGTGCCTCGGTCTGCATTTTGAAGGCGAGTTCGTAGCTATCGATCCGCGCTTCCAATTCATCATCTGCCTGTGCCAACGCCGCTTCGTTTAACTGTTGAATCAATTGCAAGGTGCGGCGGCGTTTCTCTCCAGAGGCATGGGAGGGGAGTTCAAGATTGAGCACTGGTCGTTGGCCGGGGAGCAGCATCAATGGCTGATGGGCGGCGGGTAGGAAGCCATTCATATACATCGGCTGTCCCGCCTCCAGCGCACCATCCGGATCGGGTAACACCACGTAGGCGGGCAACGAATCACTGGCCGAGCCCAAGCCGTAGACAACCCAGGCTCCCATGCTCGGAAAGCCAGGGACGATCCGACCAGAAAACAATTCGTACTGCGCCGCTGAGTGAACCACCGAATCGCCATAACACGAACGCACCACTGCCACATCGTCGATACACTCGCCGACACGGGGGAAGAGATTGGAAACCTCGATGCCACTCTGACCATAGCGCTGGAAGCGAACGTGCGAACCGAGTAGTTTGGCGTCGGGTTTGACAAACTGGTATTTCGCCTCGCCAAACTCGGCTGGACGTTGCTGGCCGTGTAGGCGATTCAGAAGCGGCTTGGGATCAAACGTTTCAATGTGGCTGGGTCCACCCGCCATGAATAGGAAGATCACCGATTTGGCTGGGCCATTGAAACGTCCCTGGCCAGATAATCCCTGATCGGCGACAGCGGATTGTCTGAGTAACGTGCTGAGAGCCAGACCTCCAAAGCCACAACACGATCGAGCCAGGTAGTCGCGACGCAGCAGGTTGGTGCTTGGGGAGTGCATGTGGGGTCGGGGTGGAATATTGGAGTAGGAGGACAAAACTGGATTAGTCGACGTATAGGAATGCGTTCAGGTTGAATAGGGCGAGGGAGAATTCTTCGAGGCCGATCTCTTCGATGAATTGAGTAGATAATTTTAATTCGGAGTCGAGCGGCGGCCGCGCGGCGACTAACCGATAGGCGCGATGCACAATCGCTTCCAGAGAGTGTGCTATGTCCCCGTGGCCAGTTACCCCTTCGCCAGTTACCCCGTCGCCAGTTACCCCGTGGCCAGTGTTATCGTGGCTAATATCACGTCTCAAGCGGCTAGCCAAGGCGGAGGCAAGTTCATTGGCGATCGGGCCATTGAGTAGCTCGAGGGCTTGCCGCGCGTGCGTAGACTGCTGGCGGATCGCGCAGCTTGTCTGCGAACTAGGTTGATCAAATACTTCCATGAACGGTAACCGCAAATTGCGTTTGGCTAGGAGGTAGATCGATCGGCGCTGATGCTGCTGCTCGTCACTGGTCACCTCCCACTGCGTCGGTTTGTAGAGTTGATCGATTAACTCTTGCTCAACAGGGAGAATGACGCTCGGTCCACCTGGAACGAGATTCAATCGGCCACTAGCGCTTAGCATGGCGTCGCGAATCTCTTCGCCACTCAAACGTCGTCGCGGAAAATGACTTAACAGACGGTTGGCGGGATCGCGCTGCTGGAGTTGGTCCGGTGCCGACACCACTGAGGCTTGACGATAAACGCTGCTGCAGACGATTTCGCGCTGCAGGGACTTCAAATGCCAGCCACCTGCCACCAACCGATGGGCGAGGTAGTCCAGCAATTCAGGGTGCGATGGTGCAGATCCATTGTGGCCGAAATCATTCGGAGTGCTCACCAGCCCCGTTCCAAAGTGCTGCTGCCACAAGCGATTGACGATGACGCGCGCGGTAAGCGGATGCTGCGGATCGGTTAACTGACGCGCGAGTCGTGTGCGTGGCTGTGGAGTTTCGTAGGGGAGTTCCAACTGCTCGGTGGATGTCAGTACCCCTAAACCTCGCATGCCAACAATCGCACCCGGCAAATCGGGATCGCCTCGTTTGAGCAGCGTTACAGGCCGCGTGCTTTTTCTATCATTCCTAATGCTGCAGAGCGTGGGACCATCGGCGGGAGTGCGTGCTTCAAGCTGCTTGATCTCTTCCTTGACGCGTAGCTCTTCGTCCCCATCCAAGTTGGCCAAGATCTCTTTGAGCTCGCCGACCTTGAGGTCAAGTTCCTGTTTGAGCGCGACTAGCCGATCGCGATCGGGCCCCTCTCGCAACGAAACATTCTCCTCTTCGGTCGTCGCCACGAAGGCTTGCAGTCGGTAGTAGTCGCGTTGTGGGATCGGATCGAATTTGTGATCGTGGCATCGCGCGCAACCGACCGTTAGCCCCAGAATCGCTGAGCCAATAATATCGGTCCGTTCGGTCAGCACTTCGTTGCGGCTACTGGCCACCGCTTGATTCCCAGCGTTGCGGCGGACGGCTCCCAAGCGATGAAAGCCAGCCGCGATGCGCAGTTCGGGAGCATCTCCCATCTCATCCCCGGCTAGTTGTTCCGTCAAAAATTGATCGTAGGGTTTGTCAGAGTTGAAGGCCGAGATCACGTAATCGCGATAGCGCCACATGTCGGGGAGCAACCGATCGTACTCAAAGCCTTCTGTTTCGGCGTAGCGCACCACATCCAACCAATGTTGGGCTTGTCGCTCGCCGTAGTGCGGACTCTCCAACAATTCATCCACGACGCGACGATAGGCCAGTTCGCTGGGATCAGATAGAAACGTATCGAGTTGCTCCAATGTAGGAGGCAATCCAGTCAGATCAAACGCAATTCGACGGAGTAAGATACCGGGCGCGGCGGGAGGCGCGGGTGCTAGTCCTTCCGCTTCCAGTCGCGTTAAAACGAAGCTGTCGATAGGAGTCGTACACCAGGCCTGATTGTGCACATCGGGGATAACCGGAAATTCGACAGGGCGAAAGGCCCAGTATTCGCGCGCTTCACTATAGTCTGGCTCGCGGTACGGCAGTTCGTCGACATTATCGCGGGGGTCGAAGGCACCCGTCAAAATCCAGTGTCGAAAATCGTCGATGATTTCGGCGGCCAGCGGAGCATCCGGAGGCATCGGGTTATCCTTGGATGTGATAGCCGATAGCAGCAAACTCTGCGACTCGCTCCCCGCGACCACCGCCGGACCGGAATCACCGCCATGCCGCACGCCATCGCGACTATCTAAACGCAAGCCACCCTCGAGCTCCACTGCTTGGGACGAATGGCATTCGTAACACTTGGAGACCAGCACCGGTAGAATTTTCTGTTCGAAGAATAGCGCTGTTTCTTCGGCATACGTCAGACTACCGCTCGACAGCAGCCAAGTCGCCGTTGCGACAGCTATCGCGAGCATGTTGCGAAGATAGTTTGTCACTCAGTCCCCCTCTCAAGCCTGCGCAATGTGGTTGCTGTAGTTACAATATGATAATCGATTTTGACGACGATTCACACAGGCACAACCTTGTATGGCTTCAACAATCTGCACCCATATCGTTCTTGACAAGCGAAATATTGCTTGGATTGACGATTCCAATATAAAAGTAGTAGAGGTGGCGTTGGATCGGATCGCGCATGGAATGAGTCCAGAGGAGATTTGCGACCAGCACAACGGCTATCTATCTATGGCGCAGATCCACGCCGCGCTCATGCACTATTACGACCACCAAGCCGACTACGACGCAGTGATCGCTCGGCAACTTGCTGAGACCAATCAGCTCCGCGCACAGTCACTGGATTCTCCTGGGCGAAGACGTTTAAAGGCACTGGGAAAACTAAAATGAGCATCGGCATTTACATGGATGTTCATGTCAAACGAGCGGTCACTGACGAACTTCGCCGGCGCAATGTTGACGTGTTGACTGCCCAAGAGGACGGTACGGCTGAGCTAAGCGACACCGAATTACTCTCTCGAGCTACTTATCTCAAGAGAGTTCTTTTCAGCCAAGATGAAGACTTACTAGCCGATGCCACTCAGCGACAACACGCGAACCAATACTTCTGCGGATTGATCTACTCACATCAATTGGCGATCACCATTGGGCAAGCAGTGCATGACATCGAGTTAATTGCCAAGGTCTATGAATTCTCAGATATCGAGAATCACATCGAATACTTGCCGCTTTAATTGTCAAACCAATTCGGGGATCGATCGCCAATCGAACACTTCTATCCGTCGATAGCGTATCCATCGCGGGGTGTGCGGCTGATAAGTTTGTTAGCCTCTGCGTCGCCGGGGAATGTCTGTGCTTGGGGATCGAACTTGATCTTGCGACCGGTCAGCAGAGCGATATTAGCTAAGTGAGTGGCATTTACCGAACGAACGTGTTCAGTGACGTTGGCCACTGGTTGCTTGCCCGAACGAACCGCGTCGAAGAAGTTTTTCATGTGTCCCTTGGGGAGTTCACCACCGTAGATCTCAGCCATGAGCTCTTCGATTTCCTGCTTGGCTTTGGGGTCGGCGTCGATTTCTTCGACGGGTTTGCCGGTGAGTGAACCGCGATTAACGCGAATTTTACCGTTCTCGCCCGAGATGATCAGTTCGTTGGGACCACTGACCACCTTGATTTTATTTCCAGTCGACAGCTTCACATCGACATCAAAGGAATAGGCCACGTTCCAAGCGTTGGGCATCTCGCTCTGTGGAACCGTGCCGAGCAACAAACCTAGCGACTGCTCGCGCGTGGTCCCCATGAACTCGCCGGTCCCTTGGGCTTCGACCGCTTGGCCATCCTTCCCCGCCAATGCCCAGAAGGCGATGTCGGTGTGATGCACGCCCCAGTCGGTGACTTGTCCACCCGAGTATTCGAACCACCAGCGAAAATTCCAGCCGATGCGTTCGGGCGTGTATTCGACCAATGGCGCTGGTCCCAGCCATAGATCGAAATCGAGATATTCCGGTTTGGGCGCCGTCTTAAACGGTCCAAACGGCTTGTCTTTGTCCTCGGAACGCGAAGCCGCCTTGCCGACTGAGCTGACCGCTTCCAGATTTGAACCCAAGCGACCGCTGCGCGCGATGGCTACGGCCTTTAGGAAGTTAAGATCGAACTCACTTCGCTGTTGCGTCCCGACTTGAAAAGTCTTTCCGTACTTCTTGACCGCTTCTTGAACAATTTGTCCTTCACCGATGGTCAATGTCAATGGCTTTTCACAATAGACATGCTTGCCCGCCTTCATGGCCTCGACCGCGATCTTGACGTGCCAGTGATCAGGCGTGCCGATGGTGACGACATCAATGCCTTTCTCCTTTTCAAGCATGTCACGATAGTCGTTGTAGACCTTACATTCGCGGTTCTTGTCCTTCTGCTGAGCGGCAAAGTTCTCACCATTCTTGCGATGCACGTCGCAACAAGCGATCAAGTGCCCCAGGTCAGCCGCTTGGCCACCAATGCCGCTACCGCGACCACCAACTCCGATGCAGGCCACCCCTAAGCGCTCGTTAGCCCCGGTCTCTTGCGCATAGAGACCGGGTAAAATTGTGGGAGCTGTGCCAGCGCACAACCCGGCACCGATGGTGGTTTTGATAAACGTGCGGCGCGAACGAGTAGAATTCGAAACGGAGGTCGAGTTGGTCATGAGCAAAGTTCCCGAATGGAAATGCGGTGGGGGACAGAGGCCGCCCTAAATGCGGCCCACGGTAAGTCAATTGTACAGCCAAGTCTGCATTGTAATGCAAGCCGTGCGGAGAGATGCAGAAAAACAGTCTGCGAAAACAGAATTACTCAGAATGCATGGCTGCGAATCGCATCAGACGGAATGTCGCACCCGACTGAAGCCAGCGACTGGAAGAGCCAATTGGCGGTCTCCATAAAGTATGATGCCTAGATAAAGCGGTCGAACGAAGTCGCTCTCGTGCAATGTCAGAGCTTAGTTTTGGGGTAGTGGACGAGGTTAGGAGTCCATTTCGTGTGGCGTTACCGCGAGGACTTGTAACCTCGTCCACTACAAAGAGCTTTGACAGAGCAATAGAATCCGAATTTGGTTGAGAGCCTCACGCTTTCCGCCCCTGAGACACAATTCTAAATTGCAATGTCCCACCGCGAATGACGTGTCCTACCCTGGAGTAATAACGAATCATGCCTGCCCGACGCCGTTTCTTCACTCAGCTACTAATCGCGATGCTCGCAGTCTCGCACATGGGCTACGCTCAATCGCCAAGCCCATCAGATTCAACCTCACTTGACACAGTCGATAAGGACTACTCCGATGAACTGCCACGCTTGCCTGCGTTACCGATGGACGAAGTCATCAAAAGTTTCGACGTGGCTGAGGGCTTTGAATTGCAGTTGATCGCTAGTGAACCGTTGGTATTCGACCCAGTTGCATTTGCTTACGATGCACGACTGCGAATGTACGTCGTCGAGATGCGTGACTACAGCGAACAGGAAACGGAACATCTGGGAAGTATCGCTCTGTTGGAAGACACTGACGGCGATGGTCGGATGGATCAGCGCAGCACGTTTGTGGAAGGACTCTCCTGGCCGACTGCTATCTGGCCATGGAAAGATGGCGTGTTGGTGGCTGAAGCTCCACGCGTTACCTGGTATCGCGACACTGATGGCGATGGTCGCAGCGATCAAGCGGAGGATTGGTTTGTAGGGTTCGGACGGGACAACGTCCAGGGGCTGGTCAACAGTTTTAAATGGGGCGTGGATGGACTATTGCACGGAGCTACCAGCAGCAGCGGTGCGCAATTGCAGTTGCCGCTGCAGCCGGACAGTGGCCTGTTCGCCCTCGGGCGACGCGACTTTGCGATCGATCCACTCAGCCGAACTATTGTGGCCCAAGCTGGTGGTGGTCAACATGGCATGAGCTTCAATCGTTGGGGCGATAAATTTGTCACCAGCAACAGCGATCACTTGCAACAGATCATCGATCTCGAATGGTGGCTCGCCGATCATGCGACCAGCGTTCCTCTGCCGAGCACGCGCCGCAGTATCGCCCTGGATGGTCCGCAAGCCGAAGTCTATCGCATCAGTCCCGTGGAACCCTGGCGCATCGTCCGCACGCGATTGCGAATGAGCGGTGTGGCCCCCGGCATGGTCGAAGGTGGTGGTCGCGCGGCGGGATACTTTACCGGTGCCACCGGTACCTGCATCATGGATCGACAAGCCGGTTTTGGTGACGCAGAGCACGATACGGCGATTGTCTGTGATGTGGGGAGCAATTTGGTCCATCGCAAACGGCTGCAAGATAACGGTCTGTTTTGGAGCGGTGAGCGGATCGACCAGCACTCTGAATTGGTGCGCTCACGCGACGTCTGGTTTCGACCAGTGCAAATTGGCGACGGTCCCGATGGCTCGCTCGTCATCGCTGACATGGCGCGTGAAGTGATCGAGCATCCCAAGAGTTTGCCACCGATGATCAAGAAACATCTGGACCTGACCAGTGGTCGCGATCGGGGACGCATCTGGCGATTAACTCCCAAGTCCGCAGCCAAGTCCAACGATCGCCCACCCGCTTCTCTTTCGTCGTCGGAGTTAGTTGCTAGTTTAGCACACCCCATCGCCTGGCAACGCCGCATGGCCAGTCAACTTCTGATCGAACGCAACGCTATTGATGCGCGAGCCGCGCTCGAACGAACCGCTTTGAACTCCGACTCGCCCGAAGCCCAGATCTTGGCGATGCACGTGCTGAGTCGCCTCAAGCTTTTCACTTCCGACCTAGCTCATCAATTACTGCAATCGACTCATGAGCGCGTCTTGCAGCACGCAGTGCGTCTGGTGAATCTCAATCAATTGATGGTCGACGTGAACCCCCTAGCCAACGATCTGCGACCACGCGTGCAATTGGAAGTTGCCTTGGCTGCAGCAGCCCCCTATTGGTCAGAAGAACAGCGCCAGGCCAATTTATCTCAACTGCTTCCACGAGCCAAGGAACCATTAGTGCAAGCCATCGTGGCCAACGTTGCAGGGAATTCTAGTTGGGAGATTTTTAGGGAGCAGTCATCAGAACTACCGCGTTCGGAGCGCTTCGCATGGTTGGAATTGTTGCTCCCAGAATGGTCAGTGCAACTGGAAAAAGAACCACGGTTGAAAGCTTGGGTTTTGGATAATCTTTTAGCGACGAGCGACGTTGGACGCCAGTGGCGATCGGTGCTCGCCACGGCCCTGAGTCATGCCAATGTGTCGCTGGTGCGCGCAGCACTGTCTAGCGAACAGCAAATCAATTTGAATTCGCAGGTAGAGGCCGATCTGGAACTGGGGCTGGCCACCAACACCGCCAGTAGTGCCGATTTCCAATCGCTACGCTTGGTCGAAGCCAAATTGCAATTGGTATTTGCTGGACAAATGCTCCGACCAACCAGCAGTGAACCCGCGCAAAGAACTGTGTTGGGATTGCTGAGTTGGCATGCGAGGCCGGAAATTGCCGAGTTAGTAATTGAGCGACTCGGGGCACTCACTCCAGCGCTACAAGCCGAAGCGCTGCGCGGATTAGCTGGCCGACAAGCGACCGCAGAGCAACTGGCTGATGCGATCGACAGTGGGGAAATTCCGGTCGGGCAAATTCCGCTCGAAGTACGAGAGCAACTGCGCCGCGCGCAAGACAAGAAATTAGCTGAGCGTTTTGATCAGCTCTTCGGGAAGGTAGCCAGCGATCGACAGGCAGTGATCGCACGCTACTCTGCTGGTTTAGACGAGACACGGACCGAAGACGATCGGGCTACCGGCGAACAGGTCTTTCGCCAAGTCTGCGCGCAATGCCATCGCTTGGCAGATATTGGGAATGATGTTGGTCCACCACTGAAGCAGTTGGGAGACAAGTCGCCGTTGCAACTGCTCGAGACGATTCTGGATCCCAATCGCGAGATCGATCCCAAGTATATGAGCTACACCGTGCTGGATGCCGATGCCCGCGTACTGACCGGAATCATTCAAGACGAATCGGCGGGACAAATTGTGCTCAAGAGTGCAGGGGGTGAAGTTTACACGCTCGCCCGACAAGATATCGATCAGTTGAAAACTAGTGGCGTTTCGCTGATGCCTGTCGGATTGGAAGCATCGATCTCTGAAGTGCAAATGCGGCAGTTGATACACTTTTTGAAGGCCGCTCAGCCTCAGTAGTCTTCGCGGATTTGCGCCACATTCCACAATTCGATAAACTTTTCCTGCACATAGGGATTGAGCTGTGTGGCCAACTCCGGCGGAAGATGATTGATGCGAATCAAATTCATTACGTCAGCCAAGTCCTGCATTCGCTGGGGGGCAGTCATGCCGCTAGCCATCTTCAGTTCAAGCAACGATGGGAGTGAGGTATAAGGCAGCCCCTCCGCATCGAATTCCACAACAGTCTCTGGTGGTGGAAACGCGACTGGTTTGGGCAAGCCATCCCCCGGATATTCGCTGACCATCAGCTGGCCGTCAGTCATTCCCATGGACCCATATCAAAACATCAACACAATTCTCAAAGCACACTTGGCGCATCCATGTCAGGCAGAAAAGCCTGACGTACGGGAGACCATACAAACTATTTACCGAAGCACATCACCCTGCCGTCCAAAGTGCTTAAAAAGAGTTTGCCGTTGGCACCGGCCAGTCCGTCCCAAGTAGGGAGGGCGTCGAGCTGCAATTGGTGTTCGACTTTTCCGGTCTCGGTGTTGACTACTAAAAGCATGCCACCATCGCGCCCATCGAGTGCTTGATCCTGCTGCTCGAGCAACTCTTGCACTTGGGGATCGTGTTCGCTCAACTGCTTGAAGGTCGCTTCCTCATCGATAATGTCGGGCGGTCCGACGATGAATAGGCGGAAACCGGAGAGGACCATGCCACGCACGTAAATGGGAACATCCTGCGTCCACTTGGGTTTGACCAAACTATTGCCTTGGTTATCGGCATTGTTGTTGTCGTTGTTAGCTTTTGCCTTCCCTTTGCCTTTGGGAGCTGTCGAAGCGGTGAATTGCAATGCCTTGCCAACTTTGCCATCGACCAACTGACCACCTTCCACCGTACCGTTATTACGACTGAGCGAATGATCCCGAGCGGAACCATCGTCGAAGCTGACGGCCAACACGGCCTCGTCCGACAACTCGTTCCCTTCTGCATAACGTAGAGCGATAGCGGCGTCATCAAAGCTCTCAAAGTAGACGCGCACTTCGTCGATGATACCGGTGAAGTTATTGGGAGATTCATAATTGCCAACAGCGGTCCCGGCATCCGCGCCGACCTCCATGGGTTGAGCTGGATCACCGGAGACAAATCCTTGAGAGGTGCCGGTGGCCAAACGCTCACCGTCGACATAGATCCGCATCTCCTTTTCGGGTGTGAGCATACCGACAACGTGATGCCAGCCACCCACAATTCTTTTCTCCGCTTTGAGTTCACTCAGTGCATCATTGGAGCGGATCAGGAATGTCGGTTGGCCATCCTGGATCAAGAGGGAGTATCCCGTCGTTGGTCCGCCCCGCGCGACAATCACTCCTTCTGTTTTGGTCGTAGTGACCCAAGCTTCGAGGGTGAGTGGTTTGTCTGTCGGATCGAGGCTAGGTGTCTTAGGGAACTGCGCGTACTCACCCCCGGCAGCTCCACCGCCACCTTTCTTACCAAAGTTCTTAGGGATCTCGGGTGGGTTGGGATCAGCCGCGAACAATTGATGTTCGAGCGTGGTGGTCCATCGCAGGTATTCTGGCTTGCGACCATAGCCAAAGACGTAGCCGTTACCGTTGACCATAATTCGACCCGAAGGGGCAAAACGACCGGCTTGATAGTAGCCACCATGACCACCTGCGAAACTTTGCCCCAGCACCCAATAGCTGCGGTGGAACCAAGTGTCATCCAGGAAGCCCATGGGTGCAAAAATGTGTGCGTCGGGGCCACGTTGCTTTTGGACTTGGCCCGCGAAGTCTCCGGAATTAGGACCAATCTCCAAGCGATTCCCCTCGAGATCGAACTTCTGAGACTTCATAAAGATGTGTGTTCCGTCGCACGACAGAATGTCTGGCAGACCGACGGGCATTTGTAGAGTCAGCACTTTCTCTTGGAGGTTGTTCCCAGTTTCGGGATTGGTTTCATCCATGATCGTTTCCGATAGTTTCTCCCCAGTCTCAAGAACCAAGCGAACTAAGCGCAAACCGCCATCGAGAAAGTTGGAGCGACCAGCCACGCAATAGACCTGGCCATTCTGAACCAGTACGCTTCCATGCACGGGCCACAGCGATTCGAGTTGCTCATAGGCCATAGTGCGACGATCGATGGGGGCAGCGCGATAGCGCCAAATCAAAGCTCCGTCGGTAGCGCGGAGCGCGTAAACCCAACCATCGGTGGCACCAAAAAGCACGCGCCCGGCTTGCACGGTCGGAGGTGAATCAATGCGGGCTCCAGCGGTGAAGCTCCACGCTTTTTCGCCGCTCTGTTCATCGAGTGCGTAGAGCGTATGTTCGTCGATACGGGCCACGTAGACTCGACCACCCGCGATGACGGGAGAGGTCAAATGTCCGCCAAGTTCGATCGTCCAGGTGGACGCAATCTCGCTGGGGATTTCAGCATAGGATGTACCACTGCGGCTAGCATCATGACGATAAGTGGGCCAGTCGTTGATCCCCGCGACAAACTCACCGATCTCTTCATCAAAGGCGGGACCGCGTTCGAGGCGCCCTTCTTCGGGAACTTCGGCGGGTATTGGGCGCGTGGGAGCCAGTGGTGCCAAGGCGTTGAAGCCAAACAGCTTGGCTTCTGGATAGCATGCGCAGTTATGCGGAGGTGCGTAAGTCAAACCGTTACAAGGCATGACACCATACAAACATCCGCCGCGAACCCAGTGATGAATGTCCCAGTGCTCGTGATCGGGGTCAACAAACTCGATCCCGGTGCGCGAGGGCATCAAGAAATTGTTGGTGGCTTTGGCGATATAACAACGATGGTGAAACCAATAGGTATCGACGTCGGGTGGAAACTCTTTTTTGACTTCGCCCGTGCGTGGATCGCGACCAGTAAAGACCCCTGTGTCCTTGCCCGAAGTAGTCGGAGCGCACCATACCAAATCTTTCATGACCATCAAATCCTGAGGTGATTGATAGCCCGAATTGGGATGCTCGGAGGTCCAGAGCTGTTTGCCTGACTTGGAGTCAAAGCTGGCCATCTTGCCATCGCCGCCCGCGTACAACAGCACACCATCGTGAATCACCAGACGCGGTCCGAAATTGAAAGTGAACGAAGTCCGTCGTGTAACTTCTTCCGATTCCCAAGCTAGTTCACCGGAGTATTTATTGAGTGTGGCGACGCGACTGCCATCGTGGTAGTAGAGCTGTGAACCGTCGGCAGCTAAGGTGAGTGGTGAGATCTTGGTTTGCTTGGCCCACAGTTTTTTACCGGTGGCCGCTTCGAAAGCCATCAACACTCGCGGCTCTTCATTCCAAAATAACTCTTTGACTGCTGCTTGGTCACCCACGCGACCGTTGGCTGGCGCGTAGTCGGCCAGTTCCGCCTTACCCTTGCGTACGACCAAGAACAACAATCCATCGGTATGAATGATCTCCTCGGTGGCGTCGGTGTCTTCGTACGTGACCAGCACTTCACCCGTCTTAGCATCGAGCGCAGTGAGCGGTGCATCGAATCCCAAGGTGACAAAGACGCGATCCTGTCGATACCAAACGTCGCGAGAGTTGCGTAGGGCCGCTCTTGAGAGGCCATAAATGCGTTTGCCACTTGGCGATATCTCGCTTCCACAACACAGTGCCATTAAACGCATCGCGGGCGATCAGTTTCCATTTAGGAGGCAACTGAATCGAGATACGGCTCCCTTCATCCATGATGTAGAACATGCGACCCGCCGATGAAACCAGCGCACTCATGCTGGCCATGCGATCATGGTGTCGTGACCAGCGCGGGCTACCGACCCATTGCAAGTGACGGGGAGGAGCAACTACGTCGTCATTGGCGACCGAATTACCAGTGGCATCGTGCAAGTAGTGGGACCAATCGTCGATGTTCTTGGGGCGTGGTTTCTGCGTACGTTGCCACTTTCCTTCGCCATCCTTGATCAGCGCGATCCCTTCGGGGACCAGGACGCGGAGCACCTCCTCCATGGGAACTTCTCCCAGCTGTTCGGCCACCAGGAGATTGACCAAGTTATCGACGTAGGGGAGTTCGTTTCCGCTGAATTGCTCCATGGAGATCTCGCCGTACTTGCCCGCTTTGACCAGTCGCTCGCGTGCGGCCTGAACCTGCTTCACATCACCTTCCAAGCCTTGCACTTGGGTAGCATCGTTTGTTTTCAACGCGGCTGTCAATTCACCAGCACCGGCTCCAAGATGGACGATGAAGCCGCCCGAGAAATCCGCTTGTTGCAACAATTGCCGCGCGTCGTCCGCCACATCGGCGTGAGCCACTGGGAACTGAGGAGCGAGCACTGCGCCGATGATTAGAAAAACGGATGCGAGCCGTGACATGACAATTGCTCCAGGAGAGGATGGAAGCGTCAAATTGACCGAGGATGGGAAGCTGGGCGAGTAGGCCGATGATTGCCAGTATAGCAGAAAACTACTGGTCCATCCGCTGGAAGCCTGCGCAATTCGATTGATTGGAACTTCAACCAATGCAAACCAGTGTCAGCGCGATAGCTCGGCTGGTTGTGCGGCCTTTACTCCAGCCAGCTCAGCTATGAAACGCATTCGCAACTTTGAATTGAGCGGCAAAATCTCCCAAACTTCAGTAGGCAATTCGGTGGCCTTGAGCTTCATTTTGACAGTCCTCAGAATCCAACTTACGGTATGGTCGCAGGTGGTGCTACCCGCGATTCGGATGTCACCAGCCAGAGTTCTTCATCTTTTTGCCGCACATCTTTTTGTCGGAGAACGATTGCGGCCAATTCGGAGCGCCACAAGTGCTCACTTCGAAGACTGGGCCGACAAAAAAATGTGCGGCAAAAAGATAATACGGAAAGGGTTGGCTTTCGACCTGAGCGGAATGGGCGGTAGCCCACCGGTGGTTTCAAGTCGACTTTCTGTCCAGTGCAAAACCGTTGGGCTACCGCCCATTCCGCTCAGTAGTCATCTGATCGATGATGGCGTTCAAGGTTGGACTGGGGCGCATGGCAGCCGCGGTCTTGATGGGATCGGGATGATAGTAGCCTCCGACGTCGATCGGTTTCCCTTGTGCTGCATTCAGCTCAGCCACTATTTTGGATTCGTGCGCTTGTAGCGCCTGAGCCACGGGGGCAAACTCAGACTTCAATTGCTGGTCGAGTGATTGCGAAGCCAGAGCCTGCGCCCAATACAAAGCCAAGTAGAAATGGCTGCCGCGATTGTCCAGTTCATTCACTTTGCGCGAAGGTGATTTGTCGTTGTCCAGGAACATCGTGGTGGCTTGATCGAGCGTCTCGGCTAGTAGTGTTACCTTGGCTTTACCCGACTTCTGCCCGAGATCCTCTAATGATGCGGCGAGGGCTAGGAATTCACCGAGAGAATCCCAACGCAAGTGTCCTTCCTCAACAAACTGTTCGACATGCTTGGGAGCGGAGCCACCTGCGCCGGTTTCAAACAATCCGCCACCCGCTAAGAGTGGTACGATCGATAACATCTTGGCGCTGGTCCCCAACTCTATAATCGGAAACAGGTCGGTCAGGTAATCTCGCAGCACGTTGCCGGTAACAGAAATCGTATCCTTCCCCGCGCGTGCTCGTTCGCAAGTAGCCCAGGCGGCGTGCTCGGGGGACATGATTTGAATGTCGAGGCCGGTGGTGTCATAATCGCTCAGGTACTGCTCGACTTTCTTGATCAGGTTCACGTCGTGCGCGCGCTGGTCATGCAACCAAAAGATAGCGGTGTGCCCGGTAATCCGCGCACGCGATACGGCTAGTTTGACCCAGTCGCGAATGGCGATATCCTTGGTCTGACACATCCGCCAGATATCCCCCACTTGGACAGCGTGTTGCATCAACACTTGTCCTGCTTCATCAACGACGCGAACCGTGCCAGCGGTGGCGATTTCAAAAGTCTTGTCGTGCGAACCATACTCTTCAGCTTTTTGGGCCATCAGTCCGACGTTGGAGACGGTCCCCATCGTCACCACGTCGAAGGCGCCATGTTGCTTGCAGAATTCGAGCGTCTGCTGATAGATACCGGCGTAACAACGATCGGGGATCACATACTTTGTGTCGTGCAGTTTGCCATCGGAGCCCCACATTTTTCCTGACGTTCGAATCGCGGCGGGCATCGAGGCATCGATGATCACATCGCTAGGGACATGCAGATTGGTGATCCCCTTGTCGGAATCGACCATGGCCACTTTCGGACCGTTGGCATACAAGGCATCGATCTCTGCTCCAATGGCGGCTTGTTCGGCTGCGGGCAATTGTGCAAGCTTGGCGTAGAGATCACCGATACCATTGTTGGGATTGAAGCCGATTTGTTCCAACGCTGCGCGATGTTTGTGCAGCACGTCAGCGTAGAAAACTTGGACCACATGTCCGAAGATAATCGGATCGGAGACCTTCATCATCGTAGCTTTGAGGTGTACGGAAAACAGCACGCCACGTTGCCGCGCGTCGGCGATCTCTTGCTTTATGAAGTCGCGCAAGGCTTGACAGCTCATTACCGACGCGTCGATAACTTCGCTGGCTTGCAGGGACAATTTCTCCTTGAGCTTGGTAGTCGTCCCGTCGGCGGCGACCAGTTCAATGTCGACCAACGTCGGTTTGTCGAGCACGCATGATTGCTCACTTCCGAAAAAATCTCCGTGGCTCATGTGTGCGACGTGCGATCGGGAATCGCGACTCCAGGCACCCATCGAGTGCGGGTTCTTGCGAGCGTAGGCTTTTACGGGAGCAGCTACACGACGATCGGAGTTCCCTTCGCGCAAGACGGGATTGACCGCGCTCCCGAGTACTTTGGCGTAACGCAACTTGACCGCTTTCTCTGCGTCACTGGTCGGTTCGGCAGGATAGTCGGGAACATTGATGCCGTGCGACTGTAGTTCCACAATGGCTTCGATGAGTTGCGGGACAGAGGCGCTTATATTAGGAAGTTTGATGATGTTAGCATCAGGTGTTGTGGCCAAGATCCCCAGTTCGGCCAGCGCATCGGGCTGTTGCTGTTGGGCAGTTAGATACTCTGGGAAGTTGGCCAAGATGCGTCCCGCCAGCGATATATCTTGACTTTCGAAGACAACCCCTGACGAACGGGAAAAAGCCTGGATAATAGGTAGCAACGAATAGGTGGCTAGGGCTGGAGCTTCGTCGGTATGGGTGTAGACAATTCGCGACGTGTGGTTGGTCATGCTGGGGCGCTTTGATAGTTGTTGTATGTGTGCCAGTGGAGCCAAGGTGATTGATTGGCTGATCGGAAATGTTACAGGAAATTGCTGTAGCGCCCAGGGCAATGCCGCCGCTCGCTCCGCCGGCAAGTGCGCTGTCTGCGAACGCTAGATTAGTACTGTCGAGCCATGTGCTGGAACCAACTGTCGGAACCAGAGCACTGACCGGCGTAGCGATCAGCGACTTTGATGCTAGTCGACGTTATCTATTTATCCCGAGTGGCAAATGTCTCTGGTGAGCCTGCACCCGAGGGAATAGATACCGTATACCGCGCGCTATCAGGCTCGACAGAGCAGTGAATGTACTCTCCATGGCAATCGGCACTGGCGTGGTGATTGGCGATGTATTTGTCATCCACATTGTTGACTGAACCATCAGGTCGCAAATTCTTGTGCATTTGAAAGATGCGCTCAATCGACGGTGTGGCTTTCAGATTGGCAAAGACATCTGGTAAACATCCCTTCAGATCTCCGTTATTCATAACGGCTACACGCGGCTGAATGGTACTAAGTACGGCGGGATTGTTGCTGCTATCCAAACCATGGTGGGTGACTTGGTAAACGTCGATGGGCCCGACCAGATCGCGTGGGCAAACCAATTTCATTTCTTGATTCCAGGTCAAATCGCCCCCATCGAAAAAGCGAAATTTTCCGAACTGCACGATCGATACGACGCTGTTGGCATTGTCCGAACCATCGCGATCCTTGGGTTGACAATCAGCACACACCGCTTGATTGTCACCATTGGAATCACTCGCCTCGACGAAGGTCTGACGCGTCCCCAGACAGCGCAGCGAAACTTGTGGACCACCGGGAGTTTGCTTGAGCGTCAGGCTATCGCCTGGATTGATCACCATTCGTTTGTCACAAGGGAACTCAAAATACTCTTGACCAGGGTCATTGGGCATATCGGCGAATTTACCGTTGTCGTAAACCACTCCTATCGGCATGAGTGTCGCCAATAACGAAGCACCACCAAAGTGATCGCCATGATAGTGCGTAGTGATCAAGTGATCGATCTTCCGCAGCTTGGCAACTTGAGTGGCAACATGCACGATGCGGTTGGGGTCACGCCGACCAGGGTTGCCCGTATCAATCAAGATCGACTCGCCGGTTGGAGTCACCATCAACGTCGACGCGCCACCCTCGACATCGATCCAGTAGATATCAAATCGCCCATCCGCTTCTCCAGCCAAACACGGGGCTGCAGGGAGGAAGCATAGCAGGAGTAGCAAGCAGAGTTGTTTCATGATTTTGAGTCTTGAGGTAAGGGTTATGGGCAGCCCTTATAACATGCATTGAGATTTAGCCACCCTCCCGCGCAGACGATTGCCATAGCAGTCGTTGCAATTCGCGGGAGGGTCGCCAGGTGAGCCCCGCGAACTTGGCGGGGAGGGTAAATAGGGGTGCCCCTCCCCGGAAAGCTCGTAGGACTCGCTTACCGACCCTCCCGCGAGTGGGTTGGTTACTGCGGCAACATGAAGCGCGCGGGAGGGTGATGTTAATGCATGCTAGAATGGCTGGGGTTAAGGGCTAAGGTACTTCGTGTTTGGTTCCGAGTAAATCGTTGACAGCTTTGTTGGTGACTCGAATGATATATTTGTTCGGTTGATCCTTGAGCGCACTTTGCAGGTCGGCCAACGCGGGGCGGGCGGCTTCGTCGAGTTCATCCAGCACGATGGCGGCGGCGAGGCGTCCCCACTGGTGTTCACTCCGCAACTCTTGCTGGAGCACTGGTAGACCAGCCTCTAGTGCTCCGAGGCGACAAAGGGCTCGCGCGGCGGCGATGCGCACGTCGGGCGCGCTATCGCGGGCAGCGGCAGCCAACGGTTGACGAATCGACTGAGATACGTCGGCTGGCATTTCGCTCGCAAAATTCCCTAGGCCAGTCGCTCCCCAGAAGCGGACGGCAGGATCGGGATCGTTTAAGTCATTCAGTAATTCAGGTACGGCTTGGACTCCCATGGAAGCCCGCGCGGCCGCCTCAACCAATCGCTCCACCATTGCTTCACCACCAGATGCGTCCGCACCGGATGGGCGCAATATATCGTAACGCGACTCGATGGATTGTTCGCGGATTTCAATCTCCGCCTCGGGGACCAGACCGATATCGCGAATCTCTTTTTGCCAACGGAGGCACTCCTGACGCATCTCCAGCAACCGCGTTTTATAGCGCGGGTCATTGGCCAAATTGTGTATTTCGTGTGGATCGGTTTCGACATCGTATAGCTCTTCCGCGGGCTTGGTCCCAGTCGAGAATTGTCGCGCCGCTTCGGGGAGCGTGGCGGCTGCTTCGGCGCGACGAATCTCTTGCATGGTCGCCCCTTGCTCGGCCGTGTTCATGAATTGATAGTAGGGCTTGAGCGGTTCGAAATTGCGGATGTAGCGATAGCGATCATCGCGAACTGCGCGAATAATGTCGTAACGCTCATCCATGCGATCACGAGCGCCATATACGTACTTGCGCGGCGGGGAGAGATCTGCGCCAAGAAACGCGCGGCCTTGCACAGCGCGGGGCGCAGGGAGTCCAACTAGATTGAGCACCGTGGGACCAAAGTCGACGGAGTTGACCAGTTCCGTGTTGGTGCTGGCCGGTTGTCCCTGACCCGCCACGCGAAATTTTTCAGGGATGCGAACGACAAGCGGAATGTGTGTCCCCGATTCGTACAGCCAACGTTTGGCCCGAGGCAATCCGACTCCGTGATCGGACCAAAAAAAGATGATCGTCTCCTCGTACAGTCCAGCTTGCTTGAGTTCATCTATTAGATCTCCCGCCCAAGCATCCATGGCGGTGATCAATTCATAGTTGCGTTTCCAATCTTCGCGGGCTAGCGGCGTGTCGGGAATATAGGGTGGAAAAGTCGTCAGCTTGTTCGGATCTTGTCGCTGCTGGGGCGTTAATTCCGCAGTCACTTCGCGATACTTACTGGTGCTGGCAATCCCACTTTCGTGACAGCCGGTAAAATTGAAGACGGCGAAAAAGGGTTGATCTTTGGGGGCATGCTTCCAATGCGCCCTACCACTGCTGTCATCCCAAATTTGGTCGGGGGTAGGATGAGCAAATTGATAGTCGGTCTTGCTATTGTTGGTGCAATAGTAACCGGCTTCACGTAGGAACATCGGAAAGGGCTTGAGCCAACTCGGGAGTTTGGCCTCAGAGCGCATGTGATGCGTGCCGATGGAATTTTGATAGAGTCCCGTGATGATGGTTGAGCGGCAGGGGGCACAAACTCCAGCGGCAGTGTACGCGTGAGTAAATCGCACACCCTCAAGCGCTAGCTGATCCAAATGAGGAGTGATGGCGTGTGGGTCATCATAGCAGCCCAAATGGGGGCTAATATCTTCGCAAGAGATCCACAGGATATTCGGGCGATCAGCGGCACAGGCGTAGCCGTGATAGAGCGTGAAAACGCACAGTGCAGCGAGCACATGGAGTAGCGAAGTCATGGGAATACTCTGAAATAGGTTAACGGTTGCGTGTCGTCTAACGCGTCATGCGGAGAATAACGGTCGCGTCTTAAACGTAGCTGCGGTCGCCAGACCGCCCTAAGTCTACGTTCTGGCGAACGTAGCTACGACAGTCTACGTTCTGGTGAACGTAGCTACGACAGCAGTTTTTCCGCACGATACTACAGCGTCGCCCGATTTCCCAATTCGTCGCTGACGTTGGTGGGGAGACCACCATCGGCTGGATCGCGAAAGGCGGGCCAAGTGAGTGTAAACATCGTACCATGTCCAAGGCGACTTTGGACCTCGATGTCGCCACCATGCTCGCGCAGCACTTTTTGGCTGACTGGCAATCCGAGTCCCGTGCCACGCGCTCCCTTGTTCGATTCGAAGGGGGAGAAGATTCGCGGCAACTCTTGCTCCGGGATGCCGGGACCGTTGTCGGCGATATGGATTCGCATGCGGTTTTTGAGCTGTGACAGCTCGATCGAAATCTTAACTTCCCCACGCGACTGGTCGGGGCGCTCAAATTGGCTGGCCGCGTCGATGGCATTGGTGACAACGTTGAGCACCGCGCGATGCATGGCCTCGCTATCGAAATCGACCGAGAGTGGTTGCTCGGGGGGATTCCAAACAATATCGACCGCGTGCTCCTGTGCGCGGCTGTTCATCAGTTCCAGCACTTCATCGATCACTTGCCGCACATCGCCGCGCATTAGTTCTGGCTCGCGATCCTTGCTGAACGAGAGCATATCCATTACTAAATTGCTGATGCGCGCCTGATTCCGTTCGACAATCCCCCAGCCCTTGCGGATCACCGACAGATCTTCTTTCCTGAGCCCATCATCCACTAGATAGGCACCACCCCGCACACCTTGCAGAATATTTTTGACATGATGCGACAGGTTGGCGATGGTTTGTCCCATGGCCGCCAGTCGTTCGGATTGGAGCATGGCGCGATAGAACTGAGTATCCTCGATGGCCAACGCGGCTTGTCCCGCGATGGCCACCATCAACTTGAGATGTTGGTCGTTGAAGAGAGTCTCCCCCTGCCGCTCGGCATACAGGCCCGCCGACATAGTCGTATCGACGTAGATCGCACCGACTAAACCGTACCGGCCCAACATCGGCACACAGATAGCTTCATTGACCCCCAAGTCGGCGATGCTCTCGATGTTGGCCCACCGCGAGTCATCTTGGGCGTTGCTGGTGAGCACACCTTCACGCGAGGAAACGACGTGTTCAAGAATGGTGCGGCTGATCTTCATGGCGCGAGTCGCCTTGCCGCTAGGTGGACTGGCGCCTTGCGCATCGCGACTATAGATCGGCATCAATTGCCCCGTCATATCGTCGACCATCAACAGGCAACCGCGGTCACAGGCGATCCACTGAAAGATCAAATCGAGTACCTGTGTGAGCAAGTCGTCAAGATCAACGGTGCGGCTGATGGCCTGCCCCACTCGATAGACAATTTCCAAATCGCTGGAGTTCAAATCGCTGGGGGATGACTTAGCCCCCTGCGATGCTTCCGATGAGAGACTATCGAGACTCGCCCGAATCTGCGATAGCTCCGCCGGCTGTTGTTCGGCGACGATTTCCACATGGCCGATCGCCCGACTGGCATGCGGTTCTGGCCCACCGGTGTAGATCAAGAGCGTACGACCGACTTGCACGCGATCACCACTCTGCAAGGCTTTCGTCTCGATACGGCGACTGTTGACATAGGTGCCATTGCTGCTCCGATTGTCGACAATCTCGTGCCCCGCCTCTCCGGTGCGAACGACTTGCGCGTGATTACGCGAGACCTCCGTATCGTGCAGTCGAATTTGATTGACAGCTTCGCGACCGATAGTGGCTACGGCACCACGAATTGGAAAGTGCTGGCCATTATCTTTACCGCGGATCACATAAAACGACGCCATAAGCCTCGGCTCTGCTTGAAAAGGAGTTTGACCCTCTCCGGCAAGGTAAAAAACTAATGAATATCGACTTGCCTCCTAAGGGTCAGACCCCTTTTCAAACAGAGCTTGAAAAGGGGTCTGACCCTCTCCGGCAAGGCAAAAAACCAATCATATCGACTTGCCTCCAAAGGGTCAGACCCCTTTTCAAACAGAGCCGAGAGCCACCTTAGAGTTCACTAAGTCGTTGAAAGGTCGATTGCAGTGTCCCGTAGAGCGACTGGTAGATTGGATAGAGGCGATCGTAGTTTTTGACGGCGTTCTTCTTAGGGGGAGTTTTCTTGACGACTTCGATGGTTGCCTTGCAAGCCTCTTCGATCGATTTGAAATGCCCCGTGCCGACTGCGGCAAGAAGCGCCACGCCATACGCCGGGCCCTGTTCGGCATTGATGGTGCACGCGGCTTGGTCCATTACGTCAGCGAAGATTTGTTTCCACAACGCGCTCTTAGCTCCTCCACCACTGAGGCGCATTTCCTTAACCGGTACACCTAGTCCTTTGATAATCTCCAAGCTGTCGCGAAGACTCATCGCAACGCCTTCCATCACCGCCCGCGCCAAATGGCCGCGACTGTGACTGGTAGTTAGTCCAATGAAGCAACCCCGCGCCAGTGGATCTGCGTGCGGTGTTCGTTCTCCGGCCAAGTAAGGGGCGAATAAAAGTCCATCGCTCCCGGCAGGGACGGCGGCCGCCTCCGAAGTGATTTCAGCATACGGATCAACCCCCCGACGCTGGCCTAACTCCTTGCACAGATTCTCCACAAACCACTGCAACGAGCCCGCTGCGGAAAGGGTAACGCCCATCATGTGCCACTTACCATGCACCGCGTGACAAAAGGTGTGTAGTCGTCCGAGTTGATCATATTGCGGTTCGTCACAATGCACAAACATAACCCCCGACGTCCCCAAGGAAGCGGTTAAGATGCCACTCCGCACGATGCCGTTTCCAATGGCTCCCGCAGCGCAGTCACCAGCCCCACCGACAACTTGGCAGGCAGTCGTCAAACCGAGTTTCTGGGCGATCTCGGGACGCAACGTACCGGTCACTTGCTCCGATTCGTAAACGGTCCCCAACAATCCACGATCCAATTGTAGCTTGCCGAGCAATTCGTCCGACCAACAGCGATTGCGGACATCCAACAGCAGCATACCACTGGCATCGCTGACTTCTGTCGCAATCTCACCCGTCAATCGCCGCCGGATCTCATCCTTAGGAAGTAAGACAGTTTTTAGCTTTTCAAAACGCTTTGGTTCCTTGTTGCGAAGCCAGAGAATCTTGGGAGCGGTGAAGCCAGTCAAAGCAGGGTTGGCCACCATGCGTATCAACTCGTCGCGACCACCGGCCAACTCAGTGATCTCAGCGCACTCTTCAGCTGTGCGACCATCGTTCCACAATAGTGCGGGGCGTATCACTTTCCCCGCTTTGTCTAAAAACACGGAACCATGCATCTGCCCAGAGAGCCCAATGGCTTTCACTTCGGCCGGTTTGACTCGGGCTTGCTTGACAACCGCTCGAATGGTTTTGACCGTTGCATTCCACCAATCCTCTGGGTCTTGCTCGCTCCACAGTGGCTTGGGCATCGACACTCCGTAGGCAGCCGACGATTCCGCCAAAATGTTCCCGTCGGGATCAATCAGCAGACTCTTTGTACCGGACGTTCCAATGTCGACACCAATTGTATATGCCACTGCCGCCCTCATCTTGGATGGTGTTCGTCGCGAGTCTGTGCGGCAAATCGCTTCCGCCAAACCGATCAGCGATCAAAAGACCGATCACTATACTATGTCCCACCTAGCTTCGCAAACTACCTTTCAATTAGTTGAACAATACCAGCTCGACGCGCTAGCGAGTGGGTCGTCGGACTGGCGATTTTTCCGCAGAGCGACATCCAACAATACCGGCGACCCACTCGCTAGCGCGTCGAGCTGATACTGCTTCTGAAATTATCGTCGTCGAAATCGCGGGACGAAATTGCCGGGGGGATTCATTGGCGGCGTCGGCATTCCCCGGCCAATTGAAGGAACCGGGCCAAATGGTGCAACGCGGGGAGCCACAATGATTCGGCCACCGGGCAGGACCATCAATCCGGCAGTCCCCTGCATGGAAAGCGGAGCAGCCCCGCGTGGAATTTCTGACGCGCCAACTCCGACCGGCGCGTGGGCGGAGGCGGTGGCCACTTCCGATGAAATTGCCGAAGAATTGTTAGACAGCAGGTTCGTTGAAGGTGCCTCCCGAAGCGAGCGTTCCCGTTTGGGCTCGTCAGTCGGTTGCCCCTTGGCTCCAGCTAGCCACACTGCATCGTATCCTCCTACGTTACCACGCACGATTGCGTCAAACGTGGCCGCATTAACTTCACCCGCCAATCCTTCGCGCGGGACCAATCGTGGTGCAGAGTCGATCTGTGCAGCTGGACGAATCGTTGGGGCCGAACGAAAATGGTCAGCGAATCGCGACATGCTAGCCACGAAGTCAATTCCTTGACGATCGTATTTCCAGTTGTAAAAGCTCAGCAATTGGGACGCGGGACGAGTCGCACTTGGCAGGCGCGGCCCACTAGCTTGATACCAGGGTTGATACCCCAATTCAGCGTAACTGCGATCGTAGAAGTCACCATAAAAATAGTTGCAACTGCCGGGCTTTGAAAACAAATGCAGCAGTGTCGCGGCGGGACGACAAAGTGGATACCTTGGAACGAATGTAAGCCGGTCAATTCCTGGTGTCGATGTGTCGAACACTACCGCCGCGTAGGCTTGTCCGCGAAAATGCGGTTCGTAGTCCCAGTAGCCGCTGACATAAACGTAGCCCTGGGGTGTGGGGATGTATTGTGCTACTTGCCAAATCCACTCGCCGGCGCGCTGCGACCAGTAGCCAGGTCGCCAACGATAGCCCACCTCGCGTGGTGAGTCTTTTTGTTTGTCTTGTCTGGCAGCATCTCGATTATCTTCGACCAGCCATTGTCCCGGAATCCAGAACGAATCTTTGTTGGGGGGTGCAGTGCTCGACTCGTCGCGACGAGGTGGCAGTGGTTCCGCACTGACGATTCCCCGCGTTGCAGCTTGCGTCCCCTCATTCGTCTCTGCCCAATAGCCACTGGTCCAACGGTAGCTGTCTTCCGACTTCCCCCACGCACCGGGCATCCAACGTCTGCCGGGAGGGACATCGCGGTACAAGCCGCTGACCCACACGAATCGCTCGGAGTCATCCAACCAAGCCCAGTAGCCGCTGATCCACTGCACATCATTGCCAACGAACTGTGGAACCTCAGACGCGATCGCATCTCTTGCTTGTGGCGCTTGCTCGCGAACTGGGGGAGGTGGGGAACTGCTGACGACGATCGACTTCACATCTAGCGGTGCAATTTCGCTGAGCGACAGCAGCGCCTCGTGTACCGGGCCAGCCAGTACCACCGAGTAACCGTGTTCCGTTGGCAGCAATTGAAGTGTGAGCGTATTCATCCCCTGGACCGACGGCCCTGAACTTTTGGGGACTGCCACTGCAGCCTCCTCCAGTTCGTTGGGAGCGCTCGGCTCCCGAGCGACATCAGTTGGCAAATCCAAAAACAGATTGGCAAATGGATCGTGGTCCATCACTTCATTCAACGGTTCAGGCTCAATGTCCGCATCTTCTTCCTGTGGCGGTTCAGGAGTTGAATCGGGCAATGGAAGTGGAGCTGGGAGTGTCTCTTCGATTTCACTGAGCGACTCGTCGCGGGTGGGCTCAAGGATCGAAATTGTATCGGGAGGTGCAGCATTCGATTGAGCTGGTAACGGCTCCGCCATCGCAAGGTAAGAACCAACCAAGCAAATGCTACCAAACAAAAACTGCAAACTGCCACGTTTCACACTGCGAAGCATAGTTGTTCCCCTAAGATTCATTTTGGTGGCGATCTAGCGGGTAAGTTTGCCCACCGCTAGTGCCTTAGGATTACCGACGGAACTTGAAAACTCCCGTTCCCAGGAAAGTGGCCGGAACAAAGGTTTCTAGCGCTCGCCCTCCAGGCTCACCCGCAAAAACCCTTATTTTAGGGGATTAAGTCTAGTTGTCATTACTGATTTTCCACTCTCGGGGCAAGTTCTGGACAAAAAGTTGAACTCGCTCCGGGGACTTGATACCTGGCCGCAATTCGACGCCGCTGGCCGTATCGACTCCTTCGGCAGAGGTCGTTTGCAGGGCTTGGCATACATTCTCGGGAGTCAACCCACCTGCCAGTACTAAAGGAATTCCCCGCAAATCGAGCGGTCGCGGCTGCAATAAATCCCAACAGGCCGTTTTTCCAGTCCCACCTCCGGCCACCGGCGCGTGGGCATCAATCAACCAAGCCACCAGTTCGCCCGACTCGACAAGTGGAAGCCAAGCCCTGACCAATGCCGCTTCTTCGGAGCGTCCACTCCAGGAGACCGTTTTGATAATTGGCGTTCCCTGGCAGGCCGTTGCTAAATCGGGAGATTCCGTACCATGAAGTTGAACCACATCGACGTCAACCAATGAAAGCAATTCATTTAGCTGTTCGACCGTGGGATTCATCACTACCGCGACCCTTAGAAGCCCAAGTTCCGCCGCGCGGCGGCTGAGTTGTTGCCCAAGTTGGTAGTTTACGCAGCGAGGGCTATGAGGCACAAAATTGAGACCAATGCTATCGACGCCTGATGCGGCCAGAAAATCAAGATCCCCCAATAGCGTGACACCACACACTTTGATACGAGGCGTTCGATGCATTACGTTTTCCGAAATAGTGTCAGGCTTGCTAGTGCGTCGTGGCGGGAAACGTACTAAATCTAGTACGATTCCGTTTTCTGTCAAAGTCTAACGATTGTTCCGACGATAACGACCTAACCGACAGTGTCGCGGATCAACTTTCTGCGGCTACCTCAACCAGGAGTGATAGCTTTGGCCGAATCCAATCGCAACGAGCTAGCCGTTGAATCGAACGTGCTACTGCGTCGCGCCACCTGGTGCGGCATTGTCTTCGCGCTCGCCATCACCTTGACGTGCCTCAACTTCATGCCGCCGATTGCCGTGCAATATCATGTGCGATCCAAGGTGGTTGTATCAGAATCGCGGCTAGCGCAGCTCCGCGACTTGGCCATTGCGGATCGCGAAGCGCTTCAACGTGGGGTGCACAAACGGATTCAACTGCTGTCGGTAAAGGTGCTCGATCTGGCGGATCAGGAGCAGAGTATGGGACAAGCGGCGACCGCTGAACAAGTAGTATTGGTTGAGGTTGGCACGCTGTGGGCAAGTCGTTGTACTTCGGAACGGCACTTCACTTGGCTGAAAAATATTTCACGGATTGACCCAGCCAAAATCAGCAACTCGCCAGCGACGGTCGCGGCGCGGTTCGCGCGATGGGAATTAGAAGCCGCTCGGCATTATCAATCACAGTTCAAATACCAATCCGAAAAAGAACCGATCGTCGAACTAGAAACTAGCACCCAGACTGCCACCAACACTCCACGGCAGACCTTTCAGTTGGCCGGTTTCAGCCAAACTACCGATGCGGTGAGCGCCCAAGCAGCGACGGGGTCGTCCGTTGAGGCCGATTTCGAATTGCAGTTAAGCGAGCAAATCGATGTCGCCCAGGAGCAAGTCAAGCAAGCCGACTTCGCGTGGCAGGAGGCCCTAGAGCATTCGTCAGGTGCGTTGCAAATCGTGAGTCTTCCAATTATCGCACCCCGTTCCACTTCCATTCCGTTGTGGATGGCGGCTAGTATCCTGATCCTCGGCTTGTCGGCTGGGTCGACAGCGGGTTGGTTGCAATTGCGGAGGCAATCTGGTGGAGCCTGTCTGCCAATGTGCGTGGCTGAAGAATTGCAGTTAGATAGTATTCCACTGGTCGCCACCCTGCGTTTGCCCGCACTGCAAGGGGAAACTGGAGCAGGAGCAGCGTCCACGCTGCAGAGGCTTCCTGCTCCACTAGTTCGCGTGGGGAGCCGACTTACGCGGCTCAGCGAATGGGCGGTAACATTTTGGTGCGTCTTAGCCGTAACAAGATTCTTCCTCGATTCTATTTGGCGAGACGCGCTGATCGAAAGCCCGCTCGCCGCGTTGGGTCGGCTGATGGCCGGTATGCCGTAACAATCGATTCACGCGGAAACAGTGCTGTCACCTACATTATTAACTTCACGCTTTGAACAAACGAGCTGCATTCATGCACGAAGAACTTTTTCATTCGCCAGATCGTCCCTTCCGAGCGACTCCGGATTCGAGATTTTACTTTCCTCACGAGAGCATCGAGACGGCCCGCCAGACAATCGTCCGGGCAGTCATGCGGGCCGAAGGTCCGGTCATGGTGCTGGGTGGCGCGGGGCTGGGGAAGAGTCTACTTGGGATGGTCGTGTCCGAGGACTTGGATGCGCGGTTCGATGTAGTTAAGCTCCATGCCGCCCGCTTGTGCAGTCGACGCGCGCTGCTGCAAAGCATTTTGTTTGAACTGCAACTCCCGTATCGCGATTTGTCCGAAGGGGATCTACGACTATCGATCCTCGACCGACTGGAGCCCGACAGCAGCCATGCCCCGGAAGGCATTCTGATGGTGGTCGACGAGGCGCATACCCTACCCGCCAAGCTGTTGGACGAATTGCGGTTGATTACCAATTTCACGCGCGTCAACCAGCCCCGTGTACGACTAGTGCTGATTGGTAGTTTGCGATTGGAGCATACGTTCGCCGAGCCGCAATTGGAATCATTCAATCAACGCTTGGCCGCGCGCTGCTATTTGCAGCCGATGAATCGACAGCAGACACGGGAATACGTGCAACATCAATTCTCAGTAGCCAGCGTCGACCCACGGCAGATGATTACCGATGAAGCCCTGGGGACAGTCTATGCGGCCAGCGAAGGTGTGCCTCGGCTAGCGAATCAAATTATGGATCACGCGCTGGTCTTGGCCATTACTCGTAACCAATGTCCCCTCTCGTCTGCTCTGATCGAAGAGGCTTGGGCCGATTTGCAGCAACTCCCTGCGCCCTGGCACGCTGGAGCCGACCGCCTCAACGCTGCCGCTGGCAGCCGCAATAGCACCGGGAACGCTGTCGAATTTGGTTCGTTAGAGGATGATTACGAACTCGACGAACCCGTTGACACGCGCTCTACGGCAAGCTCGGTGAGCCAGAAGGAAACGGCATCTGACACAGCAGCCGAACTGGCTTTCGCTGACGACTCCGCTGCCGACCTTCGATTGGCTGATGAACCTACGGACCTATTCCTACAGAAGCCCGCCAATAGTTTCTTCGCTGCATTTGTCCCGCCTGCGGAAGAGCTAAATGACGATGCCGAGCAACTTAGTGACGATGCGCATGCTCTGTCGCCAGCCGATGAGCAGAACGGGGCTGAATTGCTAACGCGTCCGAGAGTTGTCTTTGATACACGTCAAGCGCGTGAGCAAGCGAGTCTGCTCGAAATCGAAGTGGACAATGAGGGATTGCGATTCGTCCCCACGCCTGACGTTGACAGTTTCTTTGCCGATCGACCGACGGACGAACGGCTGTTGGCGTTGGAGGAAGAACAACGTGAATTCGATTCCATGGGTGTGTGGGAGAACGATCCACCACTGGCGCTGGCCGCAGCCGACGCGTTGAGCTCCTTCGCAGTGATTAACAAACCTCGCAGTCCCGATAAGAATTTGTTTGGTGACGATTTCGAAGAGGAAGTTTGCTTGTCAACGTCAAACACCAGACAGTTGTCACAGTATACGCTCGTAGACAACTCGCCTAGAACGGCTGCCACGCAACCTAGCGATCGAGCCAGCACCGACGAAGAGGAAACGGCTGAGTTCGTCGACTCGACGACAGCGCGGACTTCGCAACAAGCGGTCGCTGCCGCCGACTATGTCGCCCGCATTCAACAATTCGCCGACTCAGTGGCCAGTGGACACGATCCCGACAGCGATGACCGGCCATGCACCGTGGATGAAGTCTTGGAGCACAATCAACAGGCGAACTATCCTCCAGTTTCCTACCAGTCGGCCTTTGATACGTGGTCGGTTGACGTGGCTTCCTTGGATGCAAGGCATGAGGCGGCCGTGCATGACGAAATTGAAGACCTCGTTTCCCAACTGAACTTTGCCGCTTTCTCGGTCGAACCGTTCAGTATCGAGCACATAGAAATCGCTCCACGCGATCAGCGCCCACAGCCCCCTATCGATTCCGTTCGCGGAGGCAAAAACGACGAGATCTACACCATGCATCGCCCCCAGGAAATCTCTGAGGAGAGCGTTTTCAATGGTTGGTCCGCCGACTCTCAAGCCAAGTACGACGATGATCGCGATCTGCTGGTGGTCGAAGAAGAACTCCCCTTGACCGCCAAATCGGCCAACGAGTCCGAACAACCCATCACTAAGATTGCGCCCTATAGCCAACTGTTCGCCAAGCTCCGTAAGTAAGCTTGGTTGGTCGCACTTTGACTTCGATTCAGGACGCATGACATGACCACCGCCACGCTCGAAAAAGCCAGCCCCGCTAAGAACGTTGCCGACGATTCCGTCGCCCAATGGGCCGAGGGGATTGTACAAGATCTGTCTCAGAACTCCTCGATGACCATTGGCCTAACAAATGGCAGCCGCTATGGTTGCGATCGGCGCGCAATCGATGCATTATCGCGAGTGTTGGATGACGCACGCGGCGTGTGTCACGGTACTCGACCGATGTTGCTGGTGCGTCTGAGCGTGATGGTCGGTGCTGCGTTAGAGCGGGCTGATGATCAACCGGAAACCGGCCCAACCGTTGTCCGTTCTCCATTGGGAGCTTGGTCCGAAGTCTCCGTTCCGGTCCCCGTCGGTAAGAGAGCGAGTTGGTCTCTTGAACAATTGCCGCATTGGCTCGCCTCTTGGAAACGCGACTTTGGATTGGTGTTGATCGACCTGGGACCGATCCATGAAGTCCCCAGTCGCATCATCGGCAGGCTGTGCGATGGCTGTTATGTGTTGCTCGGTCCCGACACCTGCGCCTCGCGTGACTGGATCTTGCAACAGGTGGCTTGGCATCAGCACAGCGGTAGTACTATCTGCGGTACGCTGGTGACTACCTAATAGGACAGCTAAGCATTGACTTCAGCACCCAATGACGCTGTCCAATTGCTCGACTTCTAAGTCGGGATGGACCGTTGGGTCGCTATCATCAGGAATCGTCGATCCCATCTTGGTAGCCAGCACGACTTGTTCAAATTTAGCTAGCGTCATCGCACACTCCTTCGTTCACCACCAAAATCAAAACAAGCCACAAGGGTCTTGCTCGCTCCCTTAGGCTACGATTCGTGATTTATGAGCTCCCGAGTGATATTGGTCAATTAGCTTGACTGAGTAGGGTGATATTGGTTAGATTGACCAATACCCCCGAAGCTGTTCGGGGATAACTTAGTTGTTCCCGCCCGCGTGTTGGTACATCCAATTCGAATGAGTTGACCATCGGTGCCACAATCGCTCCACGTACCGTGATGACCAACGTGATTGTCCGGCCAGACCACTCAGATTCGTGTGCTGCCGTGACATGGGAGCCGACCTAAGCGACATCGAGCCACACTTGTTCGCAGCGACCACTCGGATACGTGACGATGCTCAGCGGCGTGACAATCATCGAAGCGAACTAGAAACAAACGTGACCATCCTTCCTGAATCTGTTAACATGAACACTGGCGGATAAAACATCCAACGCTACGGTTGCCGGGAACCACGCGATCAACGAAAGTTCGCGATGCCGTCCAGCTTGCTAACAAATCAAACCCGCGAACATTCGTTATCGCCAATGTTATCCCTTAGAAACGCAGTTCCTCGACAACTCCAAAACCCTAGCAACGCAAATCAACACCATGCTTCTAAAGAAACTTACCGTTGTCGCAATATTGTTTGCGTCAAGCTTGGCTCACGCGGATAATCCAGTTCCCAACG
>JBGSJT010000030.1:0-2065 GCA_041741715.1 Pirellulaceae bacterium
TTTTCCGAGCTCCACACAAAAAGGTTTCCCGGGAACCCACAGTTCCCATTTTCTTGGACATCACATGATGTCCTCTACCCCTCTACTCGCGAACGCATTGCGGTGCCCCTCATGACCCGGAAAGTGATTTTCAATTGACCCGACTGGGCGACTGGGAGAGCACCTGCGAAACTGCGAGCGAAAGCGGGGGTAGTTGTCGAGAACGCTTGGTTAGGTTATCCAGTAGAGATTGCCGTCGTGAACGGGAATCCGCTAGGCACAAGAATCCCGCAGATTTTCAGCCATACCTGCCTTTCTGCACCAAGCCACGCGGGTAAGCTAAATATCAAAAAGGGACCAGTCTATGTCGCATGAGCATTCCGTAACCGCACTAATCGAGAAGCTTCAGGACGGTGACTCGCTTGCGGCTCAAGATTTATGGAGTCGTTTCATCGATAAGATGATTCGCTCGGCAAATCGTCGATTGAAGAACTTGCCGCGGCGAATGGTGGACGAAGAAGATGTAGCGGTCGCGGCCTTTGAGGCTTTTCTCAGAGGACAGAAAGAAGGGCGTTTTGAGCGACTTTCGAGCCGAGAAGATCTTTGGCAGATTCTGGCGATGTTAATCGAGCGGAAGGCTATCCGGGAGATGCGCTTTCAACTGGCGAAACAACGCGATGTGCGCGTGGCGCGAGGCGAATCGGTATTTGCGCGAGATCTTGGGAATTCGGTGCAGGCTGGCCTGGATAATTTTGCCGAGCCGGATGGCAAAGCGGTCGAAGTTTTTACGGAGAACGTTCGGGAGATTTTGGAGCAGATCAAAGATCCAGTGCAACGTGAGATTGCAATACAACGACTATCCGGATATTCCAACGCCGAGATCGCCGAGCAAATCGGCAAGTCCGTAGCCACTGTGGAGCGGAAGTTTCGGCTTTTGCGAGACTCGCTGAACGAGATTTTTTCCTTAGAGTCCTAGTTTCCCCGTATTAACGTGAGGCCAATGTCATATTTAGGCTTTGGGGAAATGACGTTCAGCAAGCTCGTGGCGAAAGGAATTCGCCCAGTTGCGTGCGACTGGGACCGCGACTGCTTCTGCCGGTCTCTGGCTCCTATGCAGCGAAATGGTTTAACAACCACTGCCATTTGGTAGAACGCTTGCAGCCAAAAACTCACATTTTTAGAACTTCTTCTGAGGGCGACGCGTTTTGTTTCGCTAGTTCAAACTCGTAGGGGGCAAACGGTGCCGCCAAAAGTGTCCTGGGAAAGCTGTTCCCATCAGAACTAATCGTCGGAGTCAAAAAAATGAAGAAGTTGCTTATGTTGCTTGTCATCGCAGGTTTGGCGTGCGTTTCGGTTAACGAAAAAGCCAATGCACAATTTGGGAATATTTTTGATAAGGATAGATGGAAAGTCGATACGGGCCGATTGAAGATCAAACTACCCCCAACTAACGCGACTTCGAGCAATGAGGGCAGCCCTCAGAATCGCGAAGTGGTGGAATTCGAATTCATAGAAGACCCAGAAACATTCCGTGCAGAAGCGGAAAAGAAGTTCAGAGATGTCGCCGGTCTGATCAGTATTGACACCAAGTCTGATTTGTCTGTTCCGCGTGCAAAGTTAAGCAATTTAGTGGCGTCCTTTCGCCGAATACCGACCAGCTCTCCAGGGTACGAGGATACTGTTATCGATGCCAAGCAGAAGGCAGACAAAATCGCAAATGAAGTTAGGGATTTGATTCAGGCAGACAAGGCAAAGCAACTTGAGCAAAAACGGTTATCTAGTTTAAACAACCAGGCTCCGACGTTACCGCAAACTGCCAACCCGTCTGTTTCACCCGGTAGGTCCTCGGCAGACTCCGCAAGAGATCGGGAGAGAGAGCTAGCTCGCAATGTTGCGATTGGTTTTATCAATATTCTTGGAGAAGCCGCCGCGCGCAACCAGAGTAGAACGCCTGGATCGCGGCAAGAGCGAAATCCCTCGTCGCAACCAAGCATGGAAGAATCTGGCTTTCGTTACCGTGTACCGCTGCCGCAAAACCAGTGGGGTTCTCAGTCGTCAATGGAGGCTCAACAAGACGCGTTTCGAC
>JBGSJT010000031.1:0-78343 GCA_041741715.1 Pirellulaceae bacterium
GGACGAGGTTACGAGTCCCAAACCCGTGACGAATCAAACGGACTCGTAACCTCGTCCACTACCCCCGAACTGAATGTGGATGAAGCACTAGCTGACCAATGCCACTTTTTTTGTTACTTTTCGCCAGATTGTTGTAAGTAAACCGCGATAACTCCGTCTTATTGATATCGGTCCATTTCAGCGGGCCTGTTCGCGAACGATTTTTAGGACCGCAGAACTGTCGAAACGCGCGTCGATCGGGGTTAGAGCCTAACTGAACGGAATCAACTCAGAAAAAACTTTCCCCGTCGTGACCAAAGGTGTCCCAGTGGACCGCGATACTATATTTGTTGCGGCGAGTTGCCACTTAGCGAACAATTCGCTAGTATCGCGCATGGTTAATGATAGGAGTTCCAGGGAAATGGTTACCACAGCGAGAAAAAACATGGCAAAGAAGAAGAATTCGGCTCCCAGTGGCAAAAAGGGTGGGGGAGGACCGGAAGGGATGGAAGCGGTCTACAAACGCGAGCCGGGACTGAAAACCACGCTGGAGCAGATTGAAAAGCAATTCGGCGAAGGCTCGATCATGCCCTTGGGTGGCGAAGCCCTCCTGAAAATCACTGGTGTCCCCACTGGCAGTCTGTCGCTGGATATGGCCTTGGGAGGTGTGGGAGTTCCCCGTGGGCGAATTATCGAAATCTTCGGCCCAGAATCGAGTGGTAAGACAACGCTGGCTCTGCATATCTGCGCCGAAGCACAAAAGGCGGGTGGTATCGCTTCGATCATTGATGCAGAACATGCCTTTGATCCTAGCTGGGCTAAAAAGATTGGGGTGCAGCTCGATACCCTGCTGGTCTCCCAACCAAGCTGTGGCGAAGAGGGGATGCAGATCACGGAACACCTAATTAAGAGCAACGCGGTCGATGTGATTGTGATCGACTCAGTCGCCGCCCTGGTACCCAAAGCTGAGCTGGATGGAGAAATCGGCCAATCCCACGTCGGCTTGCAAGCTCGTTTGATGAGCCAATCGATGCGTAAATTGACTGGGGCCATTGCCAAAAGCAAGACGGTGGTGATCTTCATCAATCAAATTCGCGAGAAGATTGGCGTCATGTTCGGTAGCCCCGAAACCACTCCCGGGGGGCGCGCGCTGAAGTTTTATACCTCGTGCCGCATCGACGTCCGCCGCATCGGCAGTTTGAAGGATGGTGAAGAAGTTGTGGGCCAGCGTGTACGTTGCAAGATCGTTAAGAATAAAGTGGCGCCACCCTTCCGCATAGCTGAATTCGACATGATGCACAATTCGGGGATCAGCTTCGAAGGGGATCTACTAGACGTCGGCACCGAAGCCAAAATCATTAGCCGCAGTGGTGCGTGGTTCAAGTACAATGAAACGTACTTGGGACAAGGCAAGGAGAAGGCCCGCGCGTACTTGCTGGAAAACAAGGATGTCGCCGCCGAGATCAAGGACCTGATCATGTCCGCCGGTGGCTACTTCGGTCCTGACTCCGTCGCCGAAGTGGGGGCCGCCGAAGAGGGGGGCGCCGAAGAGGGGGCCGCTGACGAGAAGGAAACCGAAATGGTCGATAGCTAATGAAACTAACAGCTGTTTTTATGGCGGTTCCCGAAGGATATATTGGCTTCGTCGAGGAATTGCCGGGTGCTAACACTCAAGGCGATACTCTCGACGAAACTCGAGAGAACTTACGGGAAGCCGTGCAGATGGTCATGGCTGCCAACCGTGAACTGGCGCAGCGCTCAATTGCGGGTCAGGACGTTCGTCGTGAGCCATTCGATTTTCAATCATGAAGCGTCGTGATTTGATCGCGCACCTCGAGCAAAATGGGTGCGAGTTGATGCGCGAGGGGAGCAAGCACACGCTATATGTCAATCCAACTAACAACCAGACTTCCGCAATACCGCGCCACCGAGAAATTAATGATTTCCTGGTTCGGAAGATTTGTCGTGATTTGGGAGTGACTGCACCGTGACTACGCCTATCTTTCAACTGTTTACCAAGCTTCTGAGAAATACCCAAGCTTGTGCAAGCACGACTTGCCGTGGGGAGAAGCCTAGAATCGAGCTGTTCATTGGCTCAACATCGAGCTTAGTTGTCCGTACCTGCGCCGTACTCCTGTTGACTTTCGGACCGGTCGTTACTCATGCCCAATCGCCCACGTCAGACGATGCGCTAGCAGTGGTTGCCGCAGTCGAGCAGGCTACGGTGAGCGCTATCGAATCGGCGGAGCGATCGGTGGTGGCGATCGCCCGCGTTCGTCGCAATCAAACCACCGCCGCCAAGATCGATCAACTCCGCTTCGACCAGTTTCGATTGGGGAGCCCGTTCCCTTCGCCAGACGAACCGGACAATCCAGATTTCGTCCCTACGCTCTTCGGAAGCGGCGTGGTGATCAGCGACGATGGCTTCATCGTCACCTGCGGTCACGTGCTGGACGATCCGCGTGAACACGACTACTTCGTGTGGCTAGACAAGCAGAGTTATGCGGCCCGCGTGATCGGCATGCCTGCCAAAGTGCTCGCCTCCGACCCCTTCAGTGATTTGGCGGTTCTCAAAATCGATGCGTCGAATCTCCAGCCCGCCCGCTTCGGCCAGGCCGAATTGCGTAAAGGGCAATTTGTGATCGCATTGGGGAACCCACAAGCCATCGCTCGCGACGGGCGCGCCAGCGCCAGTTGGGGAATCATCTCGAATTTGAACCGTGTCGCACCGAGTGAAGCGGGGGGAGGAGACAGTGGAAAAGAGACCATTCATCACTTCGGCACGCTCATTCAGACCGATGCCAAGCTCAATCTGGGGATGAGTGGCGGAGCGCTGGTCAATCTCAAAGGGGAAGTGATTGGCTTGACCACCGCCCTGGCAGCCAGTTCAGGCTACGAGCAATCGGCCGGTTTTGCGATCGCCGTTGACGCTATGTTTCTGCGGGTGATCGAAACGCTTAAAGCTGGCAAGCTCCCTGAGTTCGGTTTTCTCGGTATTCAGCCCGAGGATTTGCGCGACGCCGAGAAAGCGCGTGGACTTAGCGGCGCGCGCGTTAGCGTAGTGATCCCAGGACTCCCTGGCGAACAAGCCGGTTTGCGGGCCGACGACGTGATCTTTGGGGTTAACGAACGGACGATCGTCGACCGCAACGATCTGTTTCGTGAACTCAGCCAGTCGGCGGCGGGGGGGGAAGTCCAACTCCATGTCCATCGCTTTCGCCCCGGTCGTACCTCCCCTGATGAATTGCAGCTCCCTGCCGTGCTGAGCAAGAAGCCGGTAAGTACTCACCGCCCTGGCTATGCAATCCACCTCCCCAGCAAATGGCGGGGCCTGTTGGTCGACTACGCCACGGCGGTCTCAACGGAGCTGCTCCGAACGGGGATAGGTGGGAGTCGCCGCGGCCCATTAAAGCTAGCTATTCTGTCGGTTGACCCCGACACGCCTGCTTGGAGCGCGGGCTTGCGCCCTGGGTATGGGATTAACTCTGTGGCTGGTAGTGCCGTGACGAGCCCCGACGAATTCTATCGCCTGGTTCAGGAGCATACTGGAGCTGTCCCCTTCTCGATCGTCCGCAGCGACGGGCGGACGGAAACGATTCAAGTCCCGCCGCCAGTGGAATAGAAATCCGGCCGCCCCCACACCCCCCCTCTCAAAAATTCTCCGATAGCTGATTTCCAATTCTGCCGATATATTGTTGCTCGCCTGAGCCCAACCCTACGGCTGGCGGTAATGGAAATTTCTGGAAACCTCGATCGATGAAAACAGACGAACTCCGCGAAAAATATCTCGCCTTCTTTCAAAGCAAGGGTCACACCCGCCAACCGAGCGACGTGTTGGTGCCGACTTGGGATCCCTCGGTATTATTCACTCCGGCGGGGATGAACCAATTCAAGGATCACTTTTTAGGGAAGGTCAAACTCGATTTCACCCGCGCGACGACTTGCCAAAAATGTTTGCGGACGGGGGACATCGACAACGTGGGGCGGACGGCGTACCACCATACTTTCTTCGAGATGTTGGGGAATTTTAGTTTCGGTGATTACTTCAAGCAGGAAGCCATTGCCTGGGCTTGGGAATTCTTGACTGACCCCAAGTGGCTGGGGATCGACCCGCAGCGGTTAAAGGTGACGGTCTATAAAGACGACGATGAAGCAGCCAGGTTGTGGCACGAAAAGATTGGCCTTCCGACATCGCGCATCTCGCGGATGGACGAAGACGAGAACTTTTGGCCTGCCAGCGCTCCGAGTTTGGGCCCCGACGGTGTCTGCGGTCCGTGTAGTGAAATCTACTATCAGCTCGACAACGGCAAGGAAGTGGAGATCTGGAATCTGGTCTTCACTCAATTCAATCGAATAGGTGATCCCCCTGATAACTTGCGACCGCTGCCGAGTAAGAACATCGATACCGGCATGGGACTAGAGCGGACCGCAAGTGTTTTGCAGAACGTTCCTACGAATTTTCACATCGATATCTTGCGACCGATTTTGGATGCGGCCGCTGAGGTGTGTTCAGTCAAGTACGAATACGAGAGCGACAACGGTCGTCGACTGCGACGCATCACCGACCATATTCGCGCTTGTTCCTTTGCGGTCCATGAGAATATTTTGCCTGGTCCGAAGAAGGCCCGGTACGTCATCAAACGCTTACTGCGACGCGCGGTGTTGGATGGTCATCAGATGGGCTTGCGCGAACCATTCCTGTACCAACTGGTCCCCGCCGTGGCTGCCAGCATGGCTAGCGCCTACCCCGAACTGAAGTCAACCACCGAGCGCGTATCTGAAGTGATCCGCAAGGAAGAGAACGATTTCTTCTCGACAATTGGCGGAGGGCTGGAGCGTATCTCACGCGTGTTCGACACCATGCAATCGGCCTCTGCCGTGATGGTTGACGGCAGCGAAGCGGCCAGTCTCTATCAAACCTATGGTGTGCCACCTGAACTGTTCCAAGCCCTAGCCGCCGAACGCAGTTTGACCTTTGATTGGGACGGCTATCGCGAAGCGATGGAACAACATGAGAAAGTGAGTGGTGGTGGCCGTGGTGAACTGTTCGCCACCGGTCCCATCGAAACGCTCAAGGAAGCGCTGCGACGCACGGAGTTTTTGGGCTACGACAAAGTGGAATCGTCAGCCCAAGTCAAAGGGATTGTCATTGGCGAAGATGACGACGCGCACTTGGTGAGTGAACTCAAGGCCCGGGACGCCAAGGATCAAGTGGTGCGCATCGTCCTGGACCGCTCCCCCTGCTATGGCGAAGGGGGTGGCCAAGTTGGCGATTCAGGGACGATCTTCGCCGACGATTCACTGTTCGAAATCGCTGACACGCAGCGCGCCGGCGATCTGTTGGTTCACATCGGTCGTTTGAAGTCGGGGGGATTTTCCTCCGGCATGCACGTCACCGTCAAAGTGGATGTCTCCCGCCGCGATGGAATTCGCCGCGCCCACTCGGCAACGCACATGTTGCATCACGCACTGCAGTCGATTGTCGGTGGTCACGCGCAACAGCAGGGGAGCAAGGTGGATGCCGATTGGTTGCGGTTCGACTTTACCAACCAGGCCGCATTGAGCGACGAACAGATTCGCGCCGTTGAAACCATTGTGGCGGAGAAAGTGCAACGCGCGGACCCGATTTCGTGGAAGACGGTCCCCTTGGCCGAAGCCCGACAAGCTGGCGCGATGATGTTGTTTGGCGAAAAATACCCCGACCCCGTGCGGATGGTCAGCATGGGAGAGTTTTCAAAGGAGCTGTGTGGTGGCACGCACTTGAACAACACCAGCCAAGTCGAACAGTTCGAGGTAATTGCCGAAGAGAGCGTTTCGGCTGGCACCCGCCGCATCGTGGCCTATACCGGCGGGCGGGCTCAGGCGCATCGCCAGCAGGTGCAAGCCTTGCTGTCCGCTACCGCCAAGTTGTTGGGCTGCGCGCCGGCTGAAGTAACGGTTCGCGTCGCGCAATTGACCGGCGAAATTCGCGGCTTGAAAAAGCAGCTCGCTGGTAGCGGTCCAGCCACGGACGAAAAATCTCCGGCCAAGTCCAAGCACGACGCCAACAACTATTTGGCTCAACGTTCCATCTTGCGCGACGCGGCAAGATTGCTAAATGTAGCCACTGAAGAGATTCCGGCGCGGATCACCGCCTTGCAGGAAGAGCAAGCCAAGTTGACTCAGCAGGTCGCCGCGCTGGCTGCCAGTGGCTCCGTCTCGGCCGATTCGTTGTTGGAGTCGGCAGCAAAGGTTGCAGGTGTGGCTGTCGTCGTGGCCGAGACCCCCGGTGCTACTCCTAACCTCATGCGGCAGTGGATCGATCAGATTCGACAAAAGAGTAGCGAACCAACCGCCATCTTGTTTGCCAATAAAACAGGGGAAGACAAAGTCCTGCTCGTGGCTGGAATTAGCAAAGCGCTGCAGGAACGCGGACTGAGCGCATCGAAGTGGATTGGCGAAGTAGCTCCCATCGTCGGCGGTGGTGGCGGCGGGAAAGCGGATCTAGCACAGGCCGGTGGCAAATTCCCAGATAAGATCCCCGAAGCCGTCGAAGCAGCCAAAAAGTCCATCGCCGCTATGCTTGGGAGTTAGGAAGATTGGTTCCAAGTTCCAAGTTCCAAGTTCCAAGTTCCAAGTTCCAAGTTCCAGGTTCCAAGTTCCAGGTTCCAAGTTCCAGGTTCCAAGTTCCAAGTTCCAAGTTCCAAGTTCCAGGTTCCAGGTTCCAGGTTCCAAGTTCCAAGTTCCAAGTTCCAAGTTCCAGGTTCCAAGTTCCAGGTTCCAGGTTCCAGGTTTGAAATTGGAGTGAATCTGCGGGCTCCCTGCCAGCTTGCCTGGCGGGCGCCAGAGTTTTGTCGGTTAGCAAACCAAGCTACGAAGTTCGGCGACCGAGGGCTTCATTCATCTAGCCTCTAGCCTCTAGCCTCTAGCTACTAGCTACTAGCTACTAGCTACGTTAGGGCCCATCGTTCATGCTCCGCCGCAAGTTGCTACAATCTTCTCTCACACTTCGTGGCTCCAACACTCTCACGAACCACCGCGCGGCATTCGTTCGCGTCCCCCAATCACGCTCGGCAGGCAAAGGCTTCTCTTGTGACATCACCCACGATCCAGGATCGCAATACGCGACTGGGACTTTGGCTCTTTCTCTTTTACGCCGCGTTCTACTTGGCCTTCGTGCTGGTCAACGCCTTTGCACCGACGTTGGGTGAATTGCAAACTGTCGGCGGATTGAACCTGGCGGTGTTGTGGGGATTTGTGTTGATCGGTTTGGCCTTTGTCATGGCATTGCTCTACGGCTTCCTCTGCGCGCGTGGGACTGGAGGGGAATCATGATTCACGAACCATCCATGTTGGCCGTCATCGTCTTTATGGTCTTCGTCAGCATCACTCTGGGCTTGAGTTTTTATCTTGGAGGAAAAGCCAAATCGTCGTCGGGTTATTTTGCCGCGCATGGGCAGATACCTTGGTTCGTCAACGGGATCGCTTTCGCTGGAGACTATCTCTCAGCCGCTTCGTTTCTGGGCATCTGCGGCATGATCGCCTTCTATGGCTACGACGGATTCCTGTACTCGATCGGCTACCTAGCGGGCTGGATTGTGGCACTGTTTGTCATCGCCGAACCGATGAAACGCTTGGGGAAGTTTACGTTTGCTGACGCGCTCAATTCGAAATTTCAGTCCAGAGGAATTCAACTGGCAGCGGGTATCAGCACGCTGGCGGTTAGTGTTTTTTACTTGATCCCGCAGATGGTTGGAGCGGGAGTGCTGGTGCGCCCGTTGTTGGGATTTGATCACTGGGTCGGCGTCGTGATTGTGGGGGCTGTGGTGATCATGATCGTGGTCACGGCTGGCATGGTCTCGACAACTTGGGTGCAGTTTCTCAAAGGTTCACTGCTCGTCGTCTTCAGCGCTATACTAACCGTACTCATTTTGCAGCGCGGCTTTGAAGTGCAATCGGGTGGGACCGATGGCTACGAGTTTCTGACGGTGCCACTTACCGCTGACAGCACACCTGAGCAAAAACTGAGTCAACTGGGCTATGCGATCGAGCCGCTGGCACCCGAGTGGCAGGATAAACAGTACGTACAAGTTGTCTCAAGTGACGCTCGGAAACTGCTGCTGCGAGAAACGACTGCTACTGACGGAAGCCAGTGGTTGCGGGAGTGTCAAACGGTCGAGTCCACCATCGATGGCCGCACACTGATTAACAATGCTCCTCTGGGGGAAGTACTAGTTAGCGGTGGGCGCAACGAATTGCACCCGACTGGTTTCATTTCCAAGTTGCCTGATGGAAAAACTCAGACCGGGCCGTTGGGGCCGTTATCCTTCTTTAAGACGCTCAATGATTCAGAAATTATTCTGTGGGGAAGTGATAAAATCACCGCTGCGGATGGCGGAGTGACAACGGTCTATTATCCCAAACCAACACCGGGGACGCACGTGTTGCGACCGGGAGAGCATCCGATCTTTTCAGGCATTCGTCAGGCAGGGTTCTGGCCCAAGCTCAATTTCTTGTCTTTGATGCTCGCGCTATTTTGCGGGACTGCGTCGTTGCCACATATCCTGATTCGCTATTACACAGTCAAAGATGCCAGCGCCGCGCGGAAGAGTACGATTGTGGGGATTGCTGCCATCGGCTTCTTTTACGTGTTGACGTTGTACATGGGGCTGGGAGCGATGACCAGCGGTGCGCTCGATGTAACCAATAGCAACATGGCGGCTCCTTTGTTAGCGAGGAGTATCAATCAGTGGTTGTTTGCGATGATCTCGGCCATTGCGTTCACGACTGTGTTGGGAACGGTCAGTGGTTTGATCTTGGCTTCCGCCGGAGCGGTCAGCCATGACATTTTGAAGAACGTCATGGGCTGGGAGATGTCCGATCATGAGCAAGTGCGCGTGGCCAAGTTGGCTTCGGTAGCGGTGGGGCTCATCGCCATCGTGCTTGGTATTTTGTTCGAGAAGATGAATGTCAATTACTTGGTAGGATGGGCATTTAGTGTCGCCGCCTCGTCCAACTTGCCTGCGCTAGTGATGCTGTTGTTTTGGCCGCGCACCACCAAGAGCGGTATCATCGCCGCCGTCGTGGTCGGCATGGTCAGCTCCTTGGGGTGGATTTTGTTAAGTGCCGATACCTTCTCGCAAGTTTACGGGGTTGCGCGGCCTGCTTGGTTGGGGACCGTGATCCCGTTTAGCCAACCTGGTATCGTCACTATTCCATTATCGTTTTTGACTTTGGTTTTGGTCTCGTTGGCGACAGGCAAACAGGTAGGGAAAGAGATAAACTAGTGGTTGCGCTGCCGTCCGGGTGAGCGGGCTGTTGATTTAGTGAACCTCAGGCGCTACCCGTGGGAGTGCGGGCGAGGCCTAAGACCAAGTAGCCCAAGGATAGCGCCTGAGGTTCACCTAGGAATGGCCCGGCGGAATCAATAACTTGGTTTGGCACGGCCATTGCATGTCCTTGTACGAAAACGCCTGCTTTTGCCAGCTTGGCAGCGGGACGTTTCTCGAAAAATTTGTGTAAAGACTTGGATGGACAAACCGATGTCTAGTCGTTTATCGCTTCCCCCGACCACCAATTTAGCGGGCTGTCTATTGGTAGCAGCTCCCAATTGGCAGCACGCTCTGTTCGGTCGGGCGGTCTGTCTGGTCGCTCGGCACACCGCTCAGGGAGCTATTGGGGTCGTCCTTAATCGCCAATTGCCTGTTCCCGCAGTCGATTTTTGGAAGCAATTGGCCCCCGATCAAGCTGTCCGTTCCGACACTCGACTTCACTTCGGTGGCCCACAAGCGGGCCCCGTGGTCGCAGTCCACAATTGCCAAGCCTTGGCTGAGTTCACTTCGGCTGAGGGTGTTTATTTTGCGGCTCAAATTCAGAATTTGCAGCAATTGGTAGGATCGCTGGAAGAGGATACGCAGGTTAAGATAATCGTGGGGCAAGCCGATTGGGGCGCTGGTGAACTGGATCGAGAATTTGCGGATGGCAAGTGGCTGCCGCTCCCTGTATCATCGGACCTGGTATTTGCCGATGATAGCGAAATGTGGGGCCGGGCGATGCACGGCGTGGGCGATTTGGTGGTCGCCAATCTGACCGGTGCCCGCATACGACCGACTGATATTTTGACAAACTAATGTTCGGTGCCAGGTCGTTTATTGTAGCGCGAATATCAGCTCGACGCGCGAGCGAGTGGGTCGATACCTGTTGGTCCCTGCATCACCGAAGATTGCCAAATGCCCGCGACCCGCGCGCTGCCGCGTCAAGCTGATATTGGGTCGAAGTTAATGTTGCACCAACAAGATATGTCCTTACGGAAGAACGAACGCGGATGCGAGTAGGCGAAGTAGTAAAAGTCTTGCCAGAAAAGAAGGTCGGCTTCATCCGTGCGGAGGATCTCGACGAGGATGTCTTTTTTCACTTTTCCAAAGTGCAAAAAGTGGGCACGCTCGATCTTCAGGAGGGAGATGAAGTCGAATTTGAGATCGATGAACTCCATCGAATAGAGAAGATTCGCCTGCAAGCCACCCTGGTACGTCGTTCGGTGCGCCAGCTCACGATGCGCATGGCACCTAGCGACGCGCCCGATCTGCAAGCCCACCATCATCCCAAGGCGCGTCGTCGTCGCCCAACTTGGCGCGATAAGAAACAGACCGACGAAGAAGCGGCTGGCGAAGAATAGCCTGAGCAACTGCTGGTCGTACCTCAGGCTTTCTTGCCTGACCGTTTTAGTACGTTAGGCTTTCTTGCCTGGCCTGCATTTCTCTTCCGTGGCTCATGACGCTCGGTGCTTCGTGTCAGGCAAGAAAGCCTGACGTACGTGATTCCGCATGCGCAAAATTGACATTTAACTCGTTTCCAAGTTCCAATCAACTACTCAGATAAAACTGGAATTATTGTCCCGTCATTTTTTTGCCGTCCATTTTTTTGCCGTCCATTTTTTTGACGGTCGTGCATTGGTGCTGGTAACTTCCGAGCCGGGGTAAAGCTGACAGTCACAACCTTTCAGCCGGCAGTATTTTTCGACAAAAAAATGTGCGGCAAAAAGATAATGCCCTCGAAATCATACACAAATAACCTAAGCCCCAATCGGCGGATGACCTGACAATTGGCTACTGACTAGTCAGCGTCGCTTTATTTTCTGTCGGGCTATAATCGGCTTCCATGCGTTCTAAGCACTTGGCGATTTGTCGCACCGCTTGGCGGAGTCTGTTTTCGTTCTCGACCAACGCCATTCGCAAAAAGCCTTCGCCCGCTGGTCCAAAGCCAGTACCAGGACTGACTGCCACGTCGCCGTGCTCCAACAGCATCATGGCGAAATCGAGTGTGTTCATCCGCGCGAGCCAGCGCTCGGGAACCTTGGCCCATACGAACATGCCAGCTCTTGGCACTTGTGCTTCCCAACCAATTCGCGTTAGTCCATCGATCAGTGCATCGCGGCGGGTTTGATAGATTTCCGACTGTCGCTCAATGGCCGCTTCGGTATCGCGCAGAGCGACGATCGCTGCTATCTGAATGGCTTGGAACATGCCGTAGTCATAGTACCCCTTGATGGTCGCCAAGCCACGAATCATATCTTGATTGCCGACACAAAAGCCAACACGCCAGCCAGCCATGTTGTAGCCTTTGCTCATGGTGGTAAATTCGACACCCACGTCGATAGCACCCGGCGAAGCGAGAAAGCTCGGGGGTGTATAGCCCTCGAAGGCTACGTCGGAGTAGGCAAAATCGCTGATGACCATGAAGCCATAACGCTTGGCCAGCTTCACGACTTCGGTGAAAAACTCCTGCTCAACCGTCACCGTCGATGGATTATGCGGGTAGTTGATGATCAGCAGCTTTGGTCGTGGATAAAAGTGCTGGCAGGTATAGGCGATATTGGCCAGAAACGTTTCGCTGTCGGCAACTTCCAAAGCCACCACATTGCCAGCAGCCAGGATCACGCCATACATGTGAACAGGGAAATAGGGGGCCGGTATCATGGCGGTGTCCCCAGGGCCCATCAGCGCCAAACACATGTGGCTGAAACCCTCCTTACTCCCCAAGCAGACGATCGCCTCGGTTTCCGGATCGAGTCGCACGCCGTACTTGCGAAAGTACTTGCTGGTCAGTTCGCGACGCAAATTGAGCAAGCCGTTGGATTTGCTGTAGCCGTGATTGCGTTCGTCGTAGGTCGCTTCCACCATCTTTTCCATAACGATCCGCTCGGGTGGATCGGAGGGATTGCCCATCCCCAGATCGATCACGTCATGACCGGCGCGTCGCTTTTGATAGAGGGTGTTGTTGATGCGACCAAACAGATAGGGTGGCAAGCGTTGCACTCGTGCCGCATACTGCACTCGAAATGGCTCGCCAAGATTGTCGTTGGGGACGGAAGCGGGAGTGTTGGGGTCTAACATCTCTGATCAGGCTCGGAGAAAAATCAGTGTTAACGGGGGAAGCATTCAATTGTTGGTCGCGCATTTTCGCTTGACATACTAAGCATTGTCGCCTCAGCCGAGGGAAATCGCCATAGGTGAGCTGCTATTCCGTCCGCGACCAGTGGGTCTTGATGGTTGCCGCTGCGGTCAAGGATTGCAGCACGACGCAATACCGCTCCGTCAGTTCGACCAGTTTGGCCAATTGAGTGTCCTCTGCGGTGGAATCGAATTGAAAGCTCAAGGTGAGAGAGACAATTCCGACCGGGGAGGTTCTGTCCACTCCCAAAGTTCCGCGAAAATCGACTGCCGCCTGGGCATCAATGCTGGCAGATTTGACAGGAATGGAGAGTGCCGTGGCCACGGCGGCCAGGGTAACGCCGCTACACGCCACCAGGGCTTGGAGTAGCATATCGCCAGAACAAGTCTGGCTACCATCCCCGCCTGCAGCCGGATGGAGTCCAGCCACAATGTTCCCCGCTCCAGTTTCCACGGCACACGCTATTTGACCAGGAACAACAGCACCCGTGGCGCGCATGACTACGAGAGCCGCCGCTGGATGGTCACGATACCGATGTTTTAGTGGCGACTGCAAATCACGGAGTTGCTCTGCGTTCACGATCGATTCCTATGTGGGTCACTTTTGCCTAGCGTCGAACTGCTGGAGCTACCTGACCGGCACCTTGTCCGGGAACCCCGGTGGCCGAAGCGGTTTTGACATCGCCAGCCTGGGCGGTACCTTCGAGGAAATTGTCGATTTGCGCCGCCCCCTGAATGTCTTGGAGCCGCGAGTTCATGGCCAGCCGCAGTTTCTTCTCCAGTATCTCTTTGTGGATTTCTTCGCGCACGACTTGGAAATCTTGAACGATCGGCTGGGTCTCCCCTTGCTTGAAGAGAATAGCGAACTGCTCGCCCCAGGCCACCACTCCCGAGACTTCCCCGGTCTGCAGCGCGAAGGCGACATCTTCCAAAGCGGTGCGTCCACCATACTTACGCAGTGGTGGAATCTTGCCGTAATTGCTGCGCGACACGGGCTCGACTGAGTATTGCGCGGCCAACTCGCCGAAGCCTTGCTCGTTGGCATTCTCACGCGCCTTGGCAAATACCTCTTGCGCGGTGCGCTGATTGCTGAGCACGATGGCCAGCACTTCAGCTCTGGGACCAAAGTTCGAGGCAAATCCCTTTTGCAAATCTTCTTCAGTGACGGTGACGTTGTCTTCGACCAACTTCTTCAGTGCGACACTGGGCCACACGGCGTCATCGACATACAGATCGAGCGTGACACCCTCTTCTTGCATGACATGGTTCAGCCAAGCGGCACTGTCGCTTGATCCATCCGACTTGAGAAAGCCAGCCAAGTCGGCGGCGCGGGCAACTTCGGCATCAATGTCGGGCTGAATGATTGTCTTGCCTGCTGCCTTGAGTTCCATCGTCAGCAGAAGACGGTCGATTTCACCTCGCAAAATGGGGCGCCCATGTCGGGCAATACACTGCGACGCCAAATGGTCCTTGCCAACCGGTTGTCCATTGATGAAGCCCGCCACGCCGGGATGCTGCTTCTCAAGTTCCGGATTGCCGATGACGGGTATGACCTTGCTATTTTCCTGGAGGGTGGCGAAGATCTCGTCGGCCGCCGCGCCGAGCCGCTGATCGCGAAGCTGATCATGGATCCGCTGCCCAATCGACGGGAGCGACTGCGGGTTGGGAGGAGTGGCGTCGAAGTGTCGGACGCATTGCAGCATGACATGCATTTCGCCAATCTGAAAGACGGGAGAAATCTCATTCGGTTTTAGTTGGAAGGCGATGCTTTCGAGTTGATCATCGCCACTGTAGCGACGAATCGGTGGGAGCAGCCCTTCGACACTAGCGCTGACGGCATCGTCACTATGCTCCTTGGCCAGTCGTCGAAACTGTTCGGGATTGGCGATGGCGAGTGTGTACAGTTGTTGCGCCTTGTCCGCCGCCGTGAGAGCGATCATGCGGACCTGTACCTTCGGCCCATATTCGCTTTGGATGACTTGCTGAATTTCTTCTGGGCTGACTTGGATTTTGTCCGCCGCTAGGGCTCGGAGGGCCAACATCGGCCAGACAATTTCGCTGGCGTATTGTTCGGGAGTAATATCGCGCTCTTCTTGCAGTGCCTGTAGAAAGAGCGTGGTGGTCAAACCGAATTTTTGCGAAACGCGATTGATCTCGTCGTTCACATCCCCTTGCGTGACATTGATCCCCTTAGCCGCGCAGGCTTGCAGGATCAAGTGTTTGTTGAGCAGATTATCCAGCACCAGCACTCCATAGCGCCTTAGGCAAGCGTCCCCCAGTTGGTCGCGGGAGATAGTTTGTCCATTGACCACGGCGACAACTTTAGGAAGTGCCTCCATCGGGTTTTTCGGCGGAGTCGGTTGCTGTGATGCGTTTGGTTTTTGCTGAGCGATCGATGGGCTACTAAGCGTCAGTGCTAGTAGCAGTGCCAGCAGAGTTGCCGGAGCGAACCTATGGAGATGTGACATTGTGAGCATGGCGGTTCCTCCTGAACCCGAGTTCCTATAAGACGTGTTTTCTGACGACTTGTTCCTTACCGTTCGCTCAGCCTGAAATCATCCCAGCGAGCGGCGGCCAGTGGGGCGATCTTAAGCCATCCCGGCCCGCCGAGACAAGACCAACTCCCACACTGCAAGCGGAAGCGACTGAGCAAACGCGTCAATCGATCTTTCGGCGGTTCCGCTCTTTCGCTAGTGTTCCTAGCGGGATCGGTTTTTGCTCTAGCATGTAAGGAGACAGGGATGCTCAGCTCACTGGACATCAGTACCAGCGCCTTGGTGGCTCAGCGCATTCGACTCAATACGATATCGGGAAATATTGCAAATATCTCTTCGCTGCAGGACGAGCAGGGGAATGCCAAGCCGTATCAACCCCGCTTCACGATCTTTCAGACCGACGACAGCCAAACGGCGCAAGGGGGGGCGGCGGGGGTGAAAGTCTCCTCGGTCGAGACCGACCAAAGCGATCCGCTCTATCGCTACCAACCCAGCCATCCGCTGGCGATCAAGGAAGGGAAATGGGAAGGCTACGTGGCCTATCCGAACATCAACCTCAATGAGCAGTTCGTCGATTCGTTGGAAGCCACACGTTCGTACGAGGCCAACATCGGCGTGATGGAAATTACCAAGAACATGTCGCGTCAATCACTGTCGATCATCGCTTAAGCCGTAGTAGGACCTCGCACCGATGCATTCGCTCTCCCGGTCTTCCGCCTCTGCGCTCCAATTGCCGCTCTCCAATCGGTTGATGCGGGCTGGGCAGACCGGCCAAGCCGAAGGACCAGCGGCCAGCGGACCAACATCGTTCTCGAATCTACTACGCGATGGTGTGTTGCAAGTCAACTCGATGCAGCAGGACTCCAGCCAGCAGATTAATGACATGTTGACGGGGGGCGATGTCAATCAAGCCGAAGTGTTTACGGCGGTACAAAAGGCGGACATGGCTTTTCGAATGCTCGTTCAAGTTCGCAATAAACTGATGTCCGCCTACGAAGAGATCAATAACATCCGGATTTAAACTTTCCCATGAATGCACTTTCCGATCTCGGCAAACAACTCAGTGAACTCTTCAGTTCGCTCACCCCTTCGGCGCGCATTATGGCGGGGCTTATGGCGGGCGTCATCGTGGTCAGCCTGGGCTGGATCGTCAGCACGGAAGTCAGCGGTGACTATGAATCACTGCTGGGAGGTATGACGCTCAGCAATGCCGAAATGGATCGAATTGAAACGGCCTTTGGAGATGCCCAACTCCGCGACTATTATCGTGAAGGAAAACAAATCCGCATCCCTAAAGGAGAGAAAGACCAGTACCTCAAAGCACTCTCTTCGGCCAAGGCCCTGCCTAAGGAACATGGGAGCGAAATCGATCACGCATTCCAAGACAGTAACGTTTTCGAATCGTCCGAAAAATTCAGTGCGAGAATGCAAACTGGGGAAGAACGCGAACTGGCCAATACGCTCAAACGCATGCCCGGAATCGAATTCGCCGCCGTCCGCTATGATGAAAAACGTAAGGGATTTGGACGCGAAACCGAAAGTGTCTGCAGTATTCAATTGCAAGGTCCATACAATCAGCCGATTCCCGATGGCACACTCCGCAAGATTGCCGAGCACGTTTCCAAACACTTTGCGGGACTCCCCAAGTCGAATATCTCGGTACTCGATTTAGGGACATCCAATGTCTTCAATGAAAGTGACGATCCGCGGTCTGCATCGGAGAATCCAGTGTTGGCCGCACGGCAACAATGGGAAAGTTATCTCGATGGAAAAATCGGATCGGTCCTGACCGAATATGGCGCAGTAATCCTCAATGTCGATGTCGAAATCGACCCGACGCTGGTCCAAGAACAGGAAAAGCTGGCCTATGATCCGACGGCGGTGACGCTGCAATCGATCGAAAGCCGCAAGGATTCGGAGAATGCCAAGGCAGCTCCCAGCGGCCCCCCCGGTTCCGATACCAATGGCATCGGTATGAAACCGCAGCGCATTGAATCGACCGCCGCCGGACAGTCGTCGAAGACCAAGGAATCGGAAGCCAACGAGCGCCGAGTTGCCGGACATGATGCCTCCCGCACGGAGATCGCCGGTTTGAATCCTAGAAAAGTCGCGGTAACTGTCGGCGTCCCCGAGTCGCACTACCGCAAGGTGCATAACCATCGTTATCTCGTGAGCACTCCCGATGCCAAGCCAGAAGACGTACCAGCTCCAACGCCGCAACAACTGACTGACATCAAAACAGAAATTGAAGCCACCATCCGCTCAGCGGTGGAAACGGTGGCCATGGGGGTGCGCGATGGGGACGATCGCAAGCCGTATGTCAGCGTCTACGCCTATACCGATCTGGCACGTCCTGAGTTCCCCGAACCAAGTGTGGCTTCTAACGCCATGGTCTGGCTGGGCCAGTCGTGGAGCACTCTCGCCCTAATCATCCTGGTGCTGGTTAGCTTGGGGATGATGTTCAGTTGGATCAAATCGCAAGCAGATGGCGAGAGCGATCGAAAGTTTGCCGAGGGTTTCGGTTTGGAAGTCCCTGAAAACATGGGAGATCAGCTCGATATCGGCGACGACGAAGAAGGAGTCGAAGGTGGCAAGTCGCGATCGAAGCCAGAATTCGAAGTCTCTGGCGGCGAGATGAAGGAAGATCTCTCCACGCTTATCAAGGAGAATCCGGACGCAGTGGTCAATCTCCTCAAGAGTTGGATCGGCGATGCGGCTTAGCATCGTTCGGGAAATAACTGTCGCGACTTAATCGTAGCTGCCGTCGCCAGACGGCAGAGAGTCAACCTTCTGGCGAACGTAGCTACGACAGTTATTTCCCGCTCGATGCTTAATCAATTCAGGGCTCATTCGACATAAGCTTGCACAACGTGCCTTGGTTCAGGTTCTAAGGTGCGTAGCTGGAGCGAGGGACGTGGTGTGTGAGACTTGTATATTGGCTGTTGAGTGTCTTATCTTTTTGCCGCACATCTTTTTGTCGGAAAACATCCCGCTGGCTGTAGTTTCTCTGCTATCTCAAACTCACTCACTCGCGCTTCGGGCGGTTACCGGTCACGAAGTGGTACTGCCCAACTAGATATTGGAACGGTTGCACTTTGGCCGAACTGCGTTACTTCGAGATGTTGGAACGCGATGGGTTTGGAAACATAAGTGCTTCGATCTTCACTGGCCAGGCCAGTGCCACCCAAACCTGTCGGCTACAAGTCGATGGCTGAGCCTTCGGGGTCGTGCTTACGTTGTTTGCGGATTTGCCGCATTAATTCGATCAACAACAGCGACTGAATGCGGATCGCTTCCAGGAAGTCTTGACTGTCCGCTTTCCCACGGGCTGTGGCGAATTGTTTGTCGAGCATTGGCCAGTCGATCGTCCAGCGTCTTTCTTCGGACGCTTCACGGAGCGATTTCATGGTACCCGCTAAATTCTCAAACAGCGCTAGATTGGGTTTGGCGGAATACTGTCGATACGGCCCATGGCCGTAGCGGTCCGTTGTATCGCTACTGGTCGGATCGGTCCAATAAACTTGCACCAAACCAGTGGTCAAGGCGATCAAGCCCAATACGCAGGTGACCACGGCCAGCGGCAATAACTGGATTAAGAACAATAGCAGCGAAGCTAAAAAGCAGACGGCGGTGACAACACCCAGGGCCGTTGAAAAGGGTTGGCGAGCAGATGTGCGGCGCACGGCAATGGCCCCCTGCGTCGAAGTGGTCAGTCGATTGTCGGCCGCTTCCACGACGATGGCGGTGATGTTGTCCGGCCCACCACGGAGGTTGGATAGATCGACAAAAAACTGCGCCGCCTCGGCCGGTTTGAGAGCCCGCATCAGCATACCAATTTCATCGTCGTCAATCTGACCGCTTAGTCCGTCAGAACAGAGCAGAAATCGATCTCCCTGGCGTACTGGGAACGGACCTTCCAGATCTATTTGTACGGTGGCATTGGGCCCCAGTGAACGAGTAATGACATTCTTGGGAATCACACCACTGCGGGCCGTTTCATCGGTAACTTCACCCGCCGCTTGCATCTCCCACACCAGTGAATGATCGAAGGTGAGCTGAAACAAATGCTCACCACGAAGTTGGTACACGCGACTATCGCCGACGTGCGCCACCACCGCACCTTCCGGGAGCAATGTCAGTACGCTACATGTCGTCCCCATATTACGGAATTCGATGTTTGCCTGACCGCGACGATATATTTCGGCATTCGCCTCCGCTATCGACTTGTGGAGCGATACGGCTGGAGCGGTATCACGCAGCTTTTGATATTGATGCGGTATCAAATCCACCGCCAGCTTCGATGCCAATTCACCCGCCGCATGGGCTCCCATCCCATCCGCCACGATAAAGACGTGCCCCAACCGCTCCCAAGTCGCTTTGGTATCAGCCACCATCACGCTCATCGAGTCTTGATTGATGGCGCGGCGCATTCCGATATCCGAGACAGCCGCATGCCGCACGGAATCATTCCACAGTTCTTTTGCGTCGGATTTAGAATTCGAGTCGGTCAAGTTCAGGTGCTAGCAATCACAGTTAGTCGACCACAGAGTTGGTAGCTGGCACGGAAGCCACGGTAAGTTGCGTTTCATTAAACCATAGATAATAGTGGCATTGCGGCGCCTGACTACTGCTGGGGTAGAAAAAATCATGACACGTCGTGGCCGAAGTCACAAGACTTTGGACCAGCAATCCAATCTCTTGCGAGATCGGCTTCATTGAAAGAATAGCTGCCGCTCGCCTCTAATTGTTGATTGTACTTGTAGGTGGCTAGCCTCGCTCATGCTAGCTAGCAAATATTTGCATTTTCGCCAGTCAAAAATGCTCTAGCGGTTGCAGCGCGACCTCTTCTATACTCGCTTAGTTCATCCGTTTTCGGCACCTCGCAAGTTCAAGGAGAGTGGAGCTTTGAGCGAACCAACTCGTTGGAATGCAGCCTTGAGGTCCCTGTGCTTGTCGAACGCTGAGAACGGGGCGAAAGCCTCGACTCCAGCGCAGCATGGCGTTGGTCGACTAACCCTGGTGACGATTGCACTGCTTTTAGTCTCCTCGGGCTGCGTCCGTAGGCGATTGATGGTGCGCACTAATCCCCCCGGTGCCAGCGTTTATGTCGATAAGCAACTTATCGGCACGACTCCGACCGCATCGTCATTCACTTACTACGGAACGCGCGAGATCGAAGTAGTGGCTGATGGCTTTCGAACTGAAAAGGTACTCCGCACGATTTCTCCCCCCTGGTATCAGATTCCACCCTTGGATTTTTTCTCGGAAACACTCTGGCCCTGGGAAGTGCGCGACGAGCGCATTGTGGACATTACGCTCATGCCCGAACAACCACTGACCAGCGAAACATTGCGGGCTAGGGCGGACAACTTCCGCATGCAAGCCGCTCAAGGGATCGCTACTCCCATCCCCGAGCAGTTTCAGAACCAAGCCGTTCCGCAAAGCATCCCGTATGCTCAATCGGAATTTAATCTGCCACCACTGGGATCAGGCTTTGACAATCCTCCACCGCAAACGGGCGGGCCAGTCTGGGTTCCCGGCCAAGTCCTGGGAAATGTGCTCGCCCCAGGTGGACAACCTCCTCAGCGGATTCCCGAAGCCGGCATTCTCCCCGGCGGTGGTTATCGCCCGGAGATGTGAACGTCCGTCACGTTAGAGTTTGTTTGAACCGCCGGGAGACTAATTATTGACCGAAAGATTTTGCGACCGAAAAATTGTTAGATTCGTAGTGGCTTCTGCAACCAATACTGGCCGGTATTCGGGCTGAAAGCCCAGCAGATTTTCTAGCCTCGGCTGCAGGCCGGGAAAGGTGGTGCTGACCTCGCCTCATTTTCTTCCCGCCAAGACAGGAAAATTTAACGACAGGAAAATGACGATTCAGATTGCCTGATTTTCCTGTCGTAAAATTTTCCTGTCGATTCCTTTCGCTCCTGCCGGATAAACCGGCGAAGGGGGCGAGATGGGAATGATGTAAGCTTATCCGTAAAGCTGGATGGCGCGGATGATGGCGTCGAGCTCGTTGGGGACGGAGATGGCGCGATTGGCGAATGAAGCACGACTTACCCCACGGCTGCCGAGCACTTCATTGAATTTGTCTTGATCGGTAGTGTGATACGCCACCGTGGCGGTCGGGTCCTTCAGTTGGTGTCCGGTCAAAATACAGACCACGCGATCCGAAGGAGCGATGATCGCTTCTTCCCGCAGCAGTTTGGCACCCGCCACACTCGCCGCGCTGGCAGGTTCGCAGCCGATGCCGCCAGCTCCGACCTGCGCTTTGGCGTCCAAGATCTCTTGATCCGTTACCTTGCGGACGACGCCATCGCAGAAGTCGAGCGCGCGCAGGCACTTCTTCAAATTCACGGGACGATTGATCTCAATGGCGCTGGCAATCGTATCGGCTTTCGATTTGCGGGCATCGAGTTCGTCGTAGTAATGACAGGTGATCGACATGTCGGGGGAGCCGTTGTTCCAACGCAACTGTCGCCGTTCGAAAAGTTGATAAAGCGTATCGGCACCAGCTGCATTAATGACAGCCAAACGCGGCACGCGGTCGATCAATCCTAGTTCTTTCAATTCCATGAAGGCTTTGCCAAAGGCGCTCGAATTGCCGAGGTTCCCGCCGGGGACGACGATCCAATCGGGAACTTCCCAACGCAGCGCCTCCAGCACGCGGAACATGACCGTCTTTTGTCCTTCTAAACGGAACGGATTGATGCTGTTGACCAAGTAGATGCCGAGATCCTTGGCAACTTCGCGAACGCGGAGCATGGCATCATCGAAATCACCGGCAATTTGTACTGTCAACGCGCCATACTCGAGTGCTTGAGACAGTTTGCCGTACGAGATCTTGCCGCTTCCGATAAAGATGACCGCCTTCATCAGACGGGTTACGGAGCTGTACATGGCCAACGAGGCGCTGGTGTTGCCGGTCGAAGCGCAGGCGGCACGTTTGGCTCCGGTCATACGGGCGTGGCTGAATGCGGCGCACATGCCGTTGTCCTTGAATGACCCGGAGGGGTTCATCCCTTCGTATTGCAGGTAGAGCTGGCCAGCTTGCATGCCGACGAATTTCCCCACTTCGTCCGCTTGTTGCAACAGCGTTTGGCCTTCCCCCACCGTGACGACTTTGTCGGCTGGGGCAAAGGGGAGCAGTTCGTGAAACCGCCAGACGCCGCTAAAACGCATCGGTTCGTATCGTTTGCCCCACATTTGTTCAAATTCGCTCAGTTGCGTGGGAACCTCGATCCTTGACCAGTCGTAGACAATATCAAGTAGGTCTCCGCAACGGTCGCAGGCGGTTCGCTCCTGGCCAATGTCAAATGTCGCTCCACACAGCGAATTTAGGCAGCGCTGGCAGGCCACCCCGCTGGAGATTGCAGAGGAGCCCCCCCGTGCCAACTTGGTGTCGGCCATGCTCTTACCCCAAAATAAGTAGTTTTGACGGTTGAAATTGGATGTTTAGCACCCAGCGCCCCTTTATAACTCAAAATGAGCTTATGAGACTATTGAGTTTTATTTAAACTGATGAATAGTCAGTTTGACACATTTTGCGAATTTGCCTACCATTCCTCACAGCCCCCCTAAGTTAACTGGATGAATTCCTTTGAGTCCCAAGAAGCGGCCCACCAAGACGACCAAGCAGCCAGCCACTAAGTCTGCTTCCGGTAAGGCACTTACTAAGAAAAAGGCTGCTTCCAAATCCGTTGCCGGGCCCAAAGCGGTGGGCGTCAAATCGGGCAATGGCGGGCGCACTTCTGCTAAGTCGGCTAAAAGGCCCGTGGCGACCAACAAAATAGCTCCGGCCAAGAAGTCGACCAAGAAAAAATCTAGCTTGGCGTCGACAATCAAGAAACCGGCCAAGAAAAAAACTGTTGCCTCAGCCAAGCCAGCAAGCCAACGTGGTTCCGCTGAGAAAACTGCTCCGAAACTAACGGCGGTAAAATCCCCCTCTGTTTCGGCTAAAAAAAGCATCACCAAGACCACTGCGTCCAAGACCACTGCGACCAAAACCGCTGTGGCCAAAACCGCTGTAACGAAAGCCCAAGCCACGTCGAAGGTCGCTCCTGCAAAACCCAAGCAGGAACCGAAGTTAAACGGATCGACCACATCTTCGAGGCCTCTAAAGAAGTCGAGCGAGTCGAGTGGGGGGGACTACGGGAAATTCCGGCAATTGCTCCTGACCGTGCGGCACCGACTGATTGGCGACGTCAATATGATGTCCCAAGAGGCGCTGGGGGGATCTGATGGTGCGGCCGATAACCACGCACCGATCCATCCCGCCGAAGTGGGCACGCATAGTTTTGAACAGGAGTTCACTTTAAATCTACTCTCTTCCGACGGCGATCGACTCGATCGTATCGAAGCTGCCCTTGAAAAAATTGGGGATGGAACGTACGGTTCGTGCGACGAATGCGGAGGTCGCATTCCGCGCGCCCGATTGGAAGTAATTCCGGATACCCCGTACTGTGTCAAGTGTGCCACTCGATTGGAAGTCTAACGTGAACCAGACCAACCCCGCCGCGATGGCCAATCGCACTGTGTGGGTCCGCTGGTTGTCCTTTTTTGTGGTGGCCATCCTCGGTACGACTGCCGACCTGTGGACCAAACAGTGGGTCTTCAGTTGGCGTGGTTTACCGGGGCAAATGCCCCCCTGGTGGCTGATCGATTCCTACGTGGGGATTGAGACGGCTGTCAATCCCGGCGCTCTATTTGGCATGGGAGCTGGCTGGGGATCGCTTTTTGCCGGGCTCAGTTTACTGGCCGCAGCGGCCATTTTCGTCTGGCTCTACCGCTTTCGTGCGATTGACAGTTGGTGGTTGGTCATCGCCTTGGCCGCAGTCATGGGGGGGATCTTCGGCAACCTCTACGATCGACTCGGGCTGTGGAATCCTCCTCCCGAAATGCCCACCTGGGCCAGTGGCGTTCGCGACTGGATCTTGTTTCGCTACAACGCCGTCTACGTCTGGCCAAATTTCAATATTGCCGATAGCTTGTTGGTCTGCGGTGCTATCATGCTGGCCGCGCATTCGTTCTGGATGACTCCCCCTGCCAGCGAAGCGCAGGCTGAAAAACCTAAGTAGCGCAGCGACAATTTAACGCTGGCAGTCAAAGTTTGGGGTGTCTGCAATTTGCCTTTCCGCATGTTTTAATCCTTCGGTGCTGTGAGCGTTTGCAAACTTAAACTCGAACTTAGCTGCATTGGGCTTTAGCCGCTTTTGTACCTGGTAAAGTCAGGCAAGAAAGTCTGACGTACGCACCTCCTCCTACCGACGAGTTTGTCCATTGTCTACGTTCGCTCTTTCTGCGCCCCTCGCGTCTTCCCTGGATGGGCGGTTGGCCGCTGCAATTGAACTCGCTCAACTTGCGGGTCGATCGACGCTCCAGCATTTTCAGCGCAGCACCTTCACGGTCGAGCGCAAAGGAGATGATTCACCAGTCACCATTGCCGACCAACAAGCCGAGCAGTTGATTCGCGAGGAATTACAACAGCGTTTTCCGCACGACGCGATCCTGGGAGAGGAATTCGGTGAACAAGCTGGCACGTCGGAGTATCAATGGATTGTCGACCCCATCGATGGGACCAAGAGTTTTATTGGTGGAGTGCCGCTCTATTCAACATTAATAGGCGTCGTCCGCGATCGCGTATGCGAAGCGGGAGTCATTTACTTACCGGCGCTGGATGAGATTGTCTTTGCCGCCCGAGGTCTGGGAGCCTGGCATTCTGCCGGCGGCAGCGAACTCCAGCGGTGCCGCGTCTCCTCGCGCAAGTTGGAAGATGGAATGTTTGTGGTTTCGCAAGTCGACACGTTTGATCGACGCGGGGCAGGGGAGGGCTATCGCGCGCTTGAGGCTGCTGCCTACGTCACGCGAACTTGGGGTGACGGCTATGGTTATCTGCTGATTGCCACGGGACGAGCCGAATTGATGGTCGATCCGATCGCCAACCCTTGGGACTTGGCCGCCGTACAACCGGTGGTCGAAGAAGCGGGTGGACGGTTCAGCAGTTGGGATGGGCTACCACAATACTTCTGCGGCGATGGTATCGGCAGCAATGGGCTGGTGCATGAACAAGCCCTGCAGGCGCTGCGCCCCTATCGATCTCAGTAACATCGCGCTTACAATTAGTCGCTCAACCGCTGACTCTCTATTCCCTACACAGTGCACCACCATGCTCGATCGTAAGTTCATCGTAGAAAATGTAGCCGCCGTCAAACAGAATTGCACGGCGCGTGGCACACCGGCTGACGTCGATCAACTCGTACAGCTCGAGTTGCTGCGCCGCGAGAAACAGCATGATGCCCAGGAACTCAATCGCCAAGCCAACGAGACCAGCAAGCTGATCGGCAAAGCTAAATCGGAGTCCGAGCGTGAGGCGTTCAAGGAGCAAGGGCGTGATCTGCGCGAACGAAAAGATGCAGCCCAAACGGAACACGACGCGCTGGAAACGCAAGTCCACGCTTTGCAAGTTCATATTCCGAACATGACTCATCCCGCCGCGCCTGTGGGTGCTGATGATACGCACAATTCCGAGGTGAGTTTTGGCAAAACACCGGTTGCCAAATTCGATTTCAAAGCCAAGGATCACGTCGAGTTGGGACGCGCGCTCGACTTGATCGATTTCGAAGCCGGTGCCCGCGTCGCCGGAGCAGGTTTCTATTTCTTGCGCAACGAAGCGGTTCTGCTCGATTTGGCGTTGCAGCAATTCGCGATTCATCAATTGGTCAAACGCGGTTTCACGCCGATTACCACTCCCGACGTGGCGCACACTCAGATCCTACATGGCATCGGCTTCATGCCCCGCGGTCCGGAAACGCAAATCTACTCGATCGAAAACACCGATCTCAATCTGGTGGCAACTGCTGAGATTACGTTAGGTGGCATGCTGGCCGATCAGACGCTCGAGGCGGAGCAATTGCCACTCAAGTTAGTCGGCATCAGTCATTGTTTTCGCACTGAGGCGGGGGCCGCAGGCCGCGCATCGAAGGGACTTTATCGTGTGCATCAGTTCACCAAAATTGAAATGTTTGCCTTCACGCTCCCCGATCAAAGCGATGCCATGCATGAGGAACTACGACAGGTGGAATGCGATTTGTTCGATGCATTGGAAGTACCCTATCGCGTGGTCGACACGGCCACAGGAGATTTAGGTGGACCCGCTTATCGCAAGTACGATTTGGAGGCGTGGATGCCCGGTCGTGGCGAAGCGGGTGAGTGGGGCGAAGTGACCAGCACTTCCAACTGTACTGACTATCAAGCCCGGCGCTTGAACATACGTTACAAAGTCAAGGGCGAAAAAGGGACCCACTTGGTGCATACACTCAACGGTACCGCCTACGCCATCAGCCGCGCGCTGATCGCCGTGATGGAGAACCATCAGCAAGCCGACGGTTCCATTCGCATTCCCGCAGCGCTGCAAACCTGGGTCGGCAAGGAAACGATTGCCGCCAAGTCCACAGCGGATCGCAGTGTATAATAGATCGCGAGCGTTTGCCCCAATTGTCCCCGAGCCAAGCTCAACGAGAAGGCGAGGCCATTTTCGATCCACGGCAGGCGAGCGTCGTCGATCCCAGTGAACTCTTTTGGCCGGGCGACTTAGCTGACGACTGGGAACCGAGTGAAGCGATACCAGTTTCGAAATGCTAAGACTTATTTCCTTTAAGATCACACAAGGCTCCGTCCCCATGGACTACTTCCAATTCACACTATCCGCGAGACTGCTAACATTAGTTGCTACAGCCAACATCCCCTTCGGAAATATCGCCAATCTTCGCGCCGACTGGTCTGAGTTTCGTGGGCCTAGCGGGAATGGACTAGTCATCGGAAGTGTTCCGACCCATTGGTCTCCAAGCGAGAATGCGCGGTGGCGTACCGAATTGCCGGGAGGAGGTTGGTCGAGTCCCATTGTCGTTGATGGCACCATCTACTTTACCGCCGCCATTCCCATGGACAGTTCCGTAGGTGACGCGGCGGACAAGCCTGAACTCGACAAGCCCGCTGCTGACAAGGTTGATTTGGAATTGTGCTTGCTGTCAGTGGATGCTGCCAGTGGCAAGCTGATTGGTCGGGTGCCGTTGTTCGTTGAGCACGGTGCAACGGCTGCCAAGATTCATCAAAAGAACTCGCACGCGAGCCCCACACCGATTTTTAATGAAGGACATCTGTATGTCCATTTTGGACATCAAGGCACCGCGTGCGTCGCCCTGGATGGTAGCGTCGTGTGGCGGAATGAGGCGTTGTCTTACACGCCCGTTCATGGCAACGGTGGTTCACCCGTCGTCGTGGGAGAATATCTAATCTTCTCGCGCGATGGCAAGGAAATCAGCGAGGTCACTGCGCTCAACAAAATGACTGGCGAGATCGCTTGGCAGACGCAGCGCGACGTGGAGACCAAGAAGCGTTTTTCTTTTTGCACGCCACTAGTCCTGGAACTCGATGGACGGTCGCAGGTGATTCTCCCTGGCAGCGATGTGGTGCAGAGTCTCGATCCACGGACAGGAAAAGAGTTGTGGCGCGTAAGCTACGAAGGCTATTCGGTGATCCCCAAGCCGATCTACCACGCGGGGCTGGTATTTGTCAGTACGAGTTACGACCGCCCCAGTCTGTTGGCCATTGATCCCAGCGGCACCGGTGACGTCACCGAGACCCACGTCCGTTGGAAAACCAGTTCGGCGGCCATTCCTCATACACCTTCGCTAGTGGCACTGGAGGGTAAAGTGGCGATGATCAGCGACGCGGGGATCGCTGCGTGTTATGATGCGGCCACGGGCGAAGAACTATGGAAGGAACGCATTGGCGGCAACTACTCTGCATCGCCACTGTTGGTCGGTACTCACATGCACTTGCTCAGCGAGGAGGGGGATTACACCGTGCTCGATATTGCCCAGCAACCGCACCAGATTGCCAAAATAAAACTGGGTGAACGGACTCTCGCATCCCCCGCCGTGATCGATGGCGATTTAATCCTCCGCAGCGACAAAGCGCTGTATCGCATTGGCCAATAGACTCTGCGCATTCAGATTTGCGATGCGCATTTCGAGACAACACTCCAACACTCCAACACTCCAACACTCAGCCCAAGCACTGATCGCGGAGCGATCAGCGACTTTACATGACCAAGACCACACATTGCTTCGATATTCTGATGGGAGAAAAACTCGCGGCTCCACTTCCAGCGGTGGTCGTGGCCTACGGCGACGATGCTTTCTTGCGCAAGGAAACCGTGTCGCGGGCGCTGACTCTATCTCAAGTCGATCCGACGACATGGCGGGGCTTTGATGGTGAGGAATGTAAGTGGATCGACGTGCATGATGAACTGGCGACAAGGTCATTGTTTGAGCCTGATGCGCGACGCATCGTCGTGGTTTCTAATGCGGATGGATTGGTCAAGGATGCGCGGGCACAGCTTGAGAAATGGTTTGCGGCTCCTGCGGCTGATTCGCTTTTAATCCTACAAGTCGCTACTTTTCCGTCGAACACCAAGCTGTTTAAGCTGGCAGAAAAACACGGACTGTGCCTGGCTTGTTCACTCCCTACAGGGGGCGGACGGAGTAAAACGCCGAGCACAGTGGAACTGAAGAAATGGATTGGAGCGTGGGGGAAATTGCAACATGGTCTGCAATTGACAGCCACGCAGACCAACCAAATTCTTGAGGGGGTAGGCCCTGACTGTGGACTACTGCATCAAGAATTGGCCAAGCTGGCGTTGTATGCCGACAAAAGTGGAAAACTAACCGAAGAGCAAATCCGCACCAACGTCGGAAGCTGGCGCACGCGGACGATGTGGGAGATAGCCGATGCCGTGGTCGATGGTCGTATCGCCGACGCGCTGCTGCAGCTTGAAAAAGTTTTCGCGGCGGGCGAGCATCCCGCAGCGGTGATTCCGCAGATCTCTTGGAGCCTGAGACGATTCGGCAATGCCGCACAGTTACTGCTGCAAGCCAAGCGGACCGGTCACCCCTTGAAAGTGCAAGCGGCGATTGCTCAGTGTGGATTTTGGGGGGCCGACGCTAAGCTGGCTGAAGGCCGTTTGAGAAGACTGGGCCTGCGCCGCGCTGGTAAGTTGCTAGATTGGTTACTGGAGCTCGATTTGAAAATTAAAGGGAGCCATTCGCAAACCGATCGCGCCATTTTTGCGCTGGAAGAACTCTGTTTGCGTTTTGTGTGATAGCTGCGGGTGTACTGTTCCACTTTCCTGTCTTAAAGTGGGGCACTCTCGCCGAGTGTGATTTGTCAGAGTTTTCACGATTCCCATGACTCATGTGATTCCCATCCGTAGCAGCTATCCCAGCGCGCAGGAGAAGAGTCGCGTCCAGCAGTAGCTACTACATCAGAAAAAACTATTTCGCAGGGACTTCAATTGGCCGGAAGCCTTGAATGACGCCACGCGGCGAAAGTCCACGAATGTCGATCGGCAGATCGAGTCGATGAGTGCCGATGTTGCCAGCTTTGTCGACGCCATCAATCTTCAAATAGATCTTGTCAGGCAAATTGGGGGCGGCTTTCCACAGGTAAAGCCCCGTGTTGGCTAGACCGGTGGCAATCTCCGTCCACGGACCATCCGCACGCTCGCTGTAGGATAATGCCATGGGACGATCCACCAAATGCCCATCTTCGCAATGATAGTCGATGACCAGCAGTCCATCCTCGGGACCTTCGCCATAAACAGCGCGGGTGATCTTCACGGTAGGCAAACTGGTGTCAACATTGATCCATACATCTGCAGCATCTCCTTCGCGAGGTCGATTGCTGACGATGCCATTGCTGCCGACAATCACCATGCGGAAGCCAAACATTCCATCATTGCCGACTTGTACATCAAAGGGACTCAGCCGATCGGGGTCCGAGCCCCACTTTTGCCACTCGCGCCCGCCATCCTCGGTCCCCCACAATTCGACATCGGCTAACGAGTTACCACCTAGGGCCTCAACTGAATAGTCCAAACTGAATGCCCGCGACTTGCAATGAAATGCGCGACCAATCGTCGAAGGTTCGCGAACCGCAGTGGGCTCGGTGCTGCTGCGCGCTGTCACGGCAGGTTCCTCTGGAAGTCGTTTGCCGAGCGAAGTTGTTTCCGGCAGGGATGGTTTTCCTATTCCAGGCTGGAGCGGAGGTTGTTCGGTCGCGCTTTTGGCTGTTAGTTGCTGTCCCGACGCGTCGGTCAATGTTCCGTCCGACATCGCTGGAGGCAAGGGGAGTTCTTCGGTGATCTCAATGGGTGGATCCAATGACAACTGGCCATCGGCAATTAGCAATCCCGGGGATGCGGCGCGCTTGGTATTTGCTTTCGCAGCCTGAGTACTTCCCGTCGCAATACCAAGCGGAGAGTTTGGTGTTGTTGTTTTCGATTCAGTGACGGTTGGATTCCAGCGCGTGGCACCGGGAGTTGCCGTCAGTCGTGGGGTGGCGGTAGGTGGTGGGTCAAACTTGCGCGAGTCGGGCCCGGGAAAACCACTGGTGTCGCGATTACTGGCCAGCGTCACATCGCGTGGCGCGGCGGCGGTCCGCGGCATGGTATATTCACACGTCGCAGCCCCCTCATTCATTGAGCGATCCTTGACGCTGAAGACGATGGCCACTTGGCGACAGGGGGGCAAGTCAGCAATCACCTGCCCCGAGTACATCGCGTTTCCGTTTTCTCGTAGCTCCAGTGGCAAATCTCGCCACTGCGTCTCTTGTTCCGATCGCAGACGCAGCACGGCGGATCCAACTTCGAGGTGTTCATCTTGGACTTTGACATCGACTACCAAGTGTCCGCCACCGTCAATATCCGCCCTGAGTTCAGCCCGGGGTTTGGTCGTGTCCACCAAGACCTTGAGCGGTGCACCCAAGTTGGGGTACGTCGTACCAGCCGCGTCGATGGTAGCTACTTTAAACAGGTACGTCCCTTCAGCCGCTGCCCGAAAGTCAAACGCTTTGGCTTCTGGCGCGACGCTACCATGGGTTTGCCACGTGGCCCCATCGTCGGCCGAAACCCACAATTGGACTTTGAGAGCTTCCCCACCACGCGATTCGACGTTAAAAGGAATCTTAAACTGTGCGGTCTGAACGTGCGCGATGGACGCACTGTCTGAATAACTATCGCCCGCCAAGCTAGAGAGGGCTGGTCCGATGGCCAACAGCGATAGCCCGAAACTCGAGCATCTCACCCACCAACGCTTGGCTACTGAGGAGCTTGGGCTAGGCAGCTTTTTCAGTCTAAATGCTTGCATAGTCACGGTATTGGGCAACTCCACGCGCTTCGGCCAATGGTGAAATAAAATAGTCCTAGCAGTTAGGTCGGTCGTATGGAAAGCAATCCATAAGTAAAATGTGCCGATTGCGAAAAGAATACATGTTCGGGATGAGTGAGCCTCAGGCGCTATCTTCGACCATCGAAGACCTTCGTACCATTGAAAACTCTCGTTCCCAGGCTCTGCCTGGGAACGCACTGCACCGGAGGCTCCGCCTCGTCTGCCTGTATTATCAGGCGGAGCCTGCAAGGCAGTGGGTTCCCAGGCAGAGCTTGGGAACCAGAAAACCTATAGCTTTCAACCGTCAAGTAAAAACCCCTTCAATGTCAACCAATTCAAACTCTATTCCATCACACGCCACGATTTATGACTTCGACGTGGTTGTCGTCGGCGCTGGACATGCCGGAACCGAAGCGGCTGCTGCGGCGGCTCGCCTGGGGGCTCGCGTGGCTCTACTGACCGGCAATTTGGATACCGTGGGACAGATGAGTTGTAATCCGGCGATCGGTGGTGTGGCCAAAGGGCAGATTGTGCGCGAGATCGATGCCCTGGGTGGCTTGATGGGACAAGTCATCGATGAGACCGGAATCCAATTTCGCCTGCTCAATCGTCGCAAGGGGCCAGCCATGCACTCCCCCCGTGCCCAAGCCGATAAGAAGGCCTACCAGCAAGCGATAAAAACAAGCATCGAATACTATCCCGGCATCAGCCTCATTCAAGAATTGGTTGAGGACTTGGAAGTCGAAGATTTACCAAGTGGCAGGATTCAGGCTGAAGAGTCAATCGTCCCCCCGGCTACGGAACAAACTCAGCCTGGTTTTCGCAAGCATCGTATTCGCGGTGTGATCGTCCGCGGTGGTGCCTGTTACCGCGCGCCAGCCGTGGTCCTAACTACAGGGACATTTCTGCAAGCCATCATGCATACGGGGGAAGCCAAAACCGCTGGGGGGAGAGCAGGGGAGGGGACGACGCAAGGGATCAGTGGCGCGCTGGCCAGATTGGGTATCCAATTGTCTCGGTTTAAAACGGGGACTCCTCCGCGTCTGAACGCTAAGACTATCGACTTCGCGGCTACGGAACTGCAGCCCGGCGACGACGATCCGCAACCGTTTTCCTACTTGACCGAGTCGATCACGCAATCGCAAATCCCCTGCTATATCACCTACACCAACGAGTCGGTGCATGCGCTGATCCGCGAGAACTTGCATCGCGCTCCGATGTATAGTGGTCAGATCAACTCGACCGGTCCGCGTTATTGTCCGTCGATCGAAGACAAAGTCGTGCGCTTCGCCGACAAAGATCGACATCAACTATTTCTAGAACCCGAGGGACCGCGTACGGCCGAGATTTATGTCAACGGTATTTCGACTAGCCTGCCACGCGATGTGCAAGACGCGATTCTCAAGCTGATCCCTGGACTAGAGCGAGCGGAGATCATGCGCTATGGCTATGCGGTCGAATACGATTTCAGTCCGCCGGATCAATTGCTCCCCAATTTAGAAACGAAATTGGTGGAGGGTTTGTTTTTAGCGGGACAAATCAACGGCACAACTGGTTACGAAGAGGCGGGGAGCCAAGGCTTGTTGGCAGGTGTGAATGCCTGTCTAAAAATAAAGGGCCAGGAGCCATTGGTCCTCTCACGCGATGCGGCCTACATGGGGGTGCTCATCGATGATCTAGTAACACGTGGCGTCGACGAACCCTACCGTATGTTTACTAGTCGGGCCGAATATCGATTGCTACTGCGACAGGACAATGCCGACCGGCGACTGACGCGCTTAGGATACGAATTGGGTTTGGTCGACTACGATCGTTTCCAACGACTCGAGATCAAAGAGCGCGAAATTGGGGCAGCCAAAGCGCAGTTGGACGCAGGCCGCGTCGATGAAGCGAGTGGTACCAAGTATTTGCGTCGCTCAGAAGTGAGTTGGGACGAGATATGTGGTCACATCCCTGAACTGCGCAGCTACTCCCGCGAGGTGGCAGACCAAGTCCTATGGGATATTCGCTATGAGGGCTACGTCAACCGACAACAACTGCAAGTAGCTCGTCAGCAACGCATGAGTGAGAAACGCATCCCACTCAGCTTTGACTTCCAAGCCATCCGTGGACTTCGCAACGAAGCCAAACAGAAGCTGACCAAGATTCGGCCACTGAGCTTGGATCAAGCCAGTCGTATCAGTGGTATCACCCCCGCCGATATCGCATTGGTGCTCGCCCATCTTAGTTAGTCGTACGTTCGACAACGCGCGGGCCCTGCGTTGCGGGCAATCGAGTGGCTTGGGGTAGTTAGTGCGCCTTAAGTGTCTGAGGAGTTTGGAGCTAGTTTGCCGTCGGCGGACTTTGGGAGGAATTTTTTTACTTGATTGACCATCAGTTTTTCGTAAAGCATTTAGCAGTAAGAACTTAACGAAAAACTTTCGATCTTGACCCAACCAGCCCATCCGTTATAATCCGGCAGTTCAGTTAAGCTTGGCAAGCTTGGCTGAATCGCGAAGTGCTGGAGGATATAGAACAGGAACAGTTTATCGCTATTCCAGTTCGGACAAAACAAAGAGGCTAGTTAATCTGAGGTCAGATTGCAAAGCATCGGCGTCATAACCGCATGCGGCTAGCGTGGCCATCGATCAGGAAGGATGGTGGAGAGCATGTCAACCACAAAAACAGTATTTACCACGGGAGAGGCGGCGAAGATCTGCAAGGTGAGTCAACAGACGATCATCCGTTGCTTCGATAATGGAAGTTTGAAAGGATTTCGCGTTCCCGGAAGCCGCTTCCGGCGCATCCCCCGCGATCAATTGTTTTCCTTCATGAAGGATAACGGCATCCCCACTGATGCTCTGGAGAACGGCAAGAAAAAGATCTTGATCGTGGATGATGAACAGGATTTGGTGGAATTGATGGCGGACTCCTTTGCCCGGGACGGTCGATTCGAGATTCGTACCGCCAACAACGGCTTCGATGCAGGAATGCAAGTCAAGGAGTTTCGACCTGATATTGTCGTGCTCGACGTGATGCTGCCTGATATCAACGGTCGCGAGGTTTGCCAACGAGTTCGCAGTGACAGTGCGCTCGACTCGGTCAAGATCATTTGCATCTCAGGGATGATCGAGCAAGATAAAGTAGCTGATTTGCGCGCCGCTGGGGCCGATGACTTCGTGCAAAAACCATTCACGATCGATCGTTTGATTGAGCGCGTCTGCGATTTGCTCGATATTGATAAACCCGTAGCGCATTAAACCGCGATGCTCTTAGCAGACGCTACTTGTCGGTCACTGTTCACGCATCTGTTGACGATTGGCGGACTGGACTCGGAGCGTCGAGTGCCTGCGGTAATTGTCGATGCCCTGCGCGAGCTTGCCACTCGCGACGGAGCGTTCGCCGAATGTTTTCAAATGCAACCGCAACCAGTGGATTGGGAGGATGTGGCCCGACATCTTCCCGAATTGCTCATCCGGTACTATGGAACTAGGGTGGGGCCTGCTGCGCCTCTGCATTTTTCAGCACTCGCGGACGATTCGTGCGTCGCACAATTGTTGTCGTTGAGCCATTTGGTGCTGCGCCAGCAAACGCTCGAAATCAGTTTTAACACTGAATTAAAGCGTCAAAAGACGGAAGCCATCTATCAATTCGCTTATGGCTTGAGCCACGAATTGAATAATCCGTTGGCCAATATCGCCACGCGCGCTGGTTTGTTGGTCAGCGATGAACGCCATCCCCAGCGGCAACAGATGTTGGAGATGATTGTCGCCAATGCCATGCGGGGATGTGAGATGCTCGGCGATCTAATGCTCGTAGCGCGACCACCCGAGTTGCAATTTGCGTCAATGCGGATTAATGAACTGATTCTCGCGATAGTTGCTCGCGCCACCCCTTGGGCCATTTCCTTTCAAGTCGACTTACAACATCAAATAGACTCGACGCAGTCGATCCAAGCCGATGCCGCCGCGTTTACAGAAGCGGTATGGGCGCTGGTCCGCAATGCCATTGAGTCCATGCCCGATGGAGGCGTGGTCAGCATCGATGTGAGCGACACCATTGAACAAGCTGATGCCCCGCGCACGATTTGCGTTGAGGTCGCCGACCAAGGTCATGGACTCAGCACCGCTGCGCTGGAGCATTGTTTCGATCCCTACTACAGCGGTCGTGAAGCTGGACGTGGCCTGGGTTTGGGACTCGCGAAGGCCTTGAGAATTGTCCAACTTCACGGTGGCGATTTAACATTGAGCAATCTCCCCACGGGAGGTTGCCTAGCGCGCATCGTATTGCCAATGCCTGCCGAGAAAGTTAAACCAGGTACTCCCCTCAGGGGGAGTCGCGAGTAATGCGAGCGGAGGGGGCCGCGCAGCGTGGATTTATCGTGCATGTCGAACGGCTGAAGAGCGGCTGAAGCCTGGACTCCAGCGCAGAGGGCTTGCAAGTGGCGACTATTTTTTCTCGCTCCCCAACAACTCTCGCATAGCGTCCATCAATACTTGCTCGGCCGCCGGTGATACGTTGCTGGCGTTGGGCCCAGTTTCGTAGCCACCTTCTTCGTAGGCCACGGCGGTACCGATATAACCTGGCCCATATTCTCCATAGGCGGCCATGGCGACGTGCAGGTCGGGACGCATCTGCTTGGCAGCCAACTGATATTCAACAAATAACTCGCCGGGCATGTGCAGGATGCGTACTTGCCCCAATCGCAAACAGGCGATGTCGATCAATTCGCCCATCTCGCAGCGTTCCAGCCAAGCCAATTGATCGGCTTTGGAGATGTAACCTCGCGCCGGTTCGGTTTGCAAGTCGGCGATCAACTGTGAACGTTTGAGATGTGTCGCGGGAGCTAGCTGGACTGGTATCACTTGCCAGCCAACATTTTGGGGCGTGAGGGGGCTCTTTTCGGTTGACGTCCAAGCTTGCTGCATACCGTCGGCCAAGCGCGTGGCCAGCGTCAATCGGTTTTCCTTGGCACCATCGTTGTACTTTCCAGCACCGATATTGCCACCTGCACCGTTGAAATGCACATGCAGCGTTTCCGGCTCGGCTTGTCCACGGATAAATCGTGCGATCCCTGGAAAGTCGGGACTGGGAACACCGGTACGGTAGTAGCTCTGCGGATGGCAGGCATAGTAGCTCAGCGCCGCCACGGGTGCCTCGTCATTCCAAAACGAAATCAATGAGACTTGCGGATCGATCACTCCCACCGGCTCCGCTCGCAGGGCAGCGTCCTTGGTGGCCGTGTAGCGGACCGCGCGGACTTTGCCATCCGTGCCCAGGATGCGTCGATTGGAGGCAACTTCCTGAACATCGGCCACGCCGAAACCCACATGCGTCACGGGCTGTGCTGAGGGTAGTCCGCGGCGAATCGCCTCGGCGGTGCGCTCCATCACTTGTCGATGGAAGTCGCCGTCAGAGCGTCCGTAGTTGGCAAGCCCCAATTCGTGAATGATCCGCTCAGCAGTAAAGTCGCAACCAGGCGCGTCATGTTGATGTAGGGCATGCACGGCTACACGTTGGCGAGTGGTCCCGGCCGCTTGGGCCAGCGCATCGCGAAACGCATCTTGTCCACCGTTTGCAATCCCGATCCAATCGACCGCGCATAGTACGATTGGTTCCCCAGCCCCTAGCAGCACGATCCCGCGGCAGCGTAGTGTCAGTTCGTCGACCCTGCGCACTGGATCGTAGGCCATCGGTGCTCCGAGCGGCGGAGTTGCATCGACGTCAAAGGTCGCTAGCTTTAATACATTCCACGCTTCCGCTGCGCCACTGGGGGCGGGATCATCTGCCCCACATGAAACCAGTGGGCCACATAGAAACAACAGGCTAGACAAGCACACGACGCACAATTTCGAACTACTTGGATTTCGCATTCGTTTCGCACTCCTGGTTGAAGGTCACAAGCAAAATACATCGAAAGTCGCTGATCGCTCTGCCGATCAATCCGCCGATCAGCGACTAAGCATCGCGCGGAAAATCGCAGCCGTAGCTACGTTCGCCAGAACGTAGACTCCCTGCGGTCTGGCGACCACAGCTACTCGTTATTTTCGTGGTGCTACTTCTGGGCAATCTTGATTGCTGGTGAGGTATCCATAGCGTTCGGCGTAGTCTGGCCAACGCTGCAAGATTTCACGCTCCAAGGTCGGATCAATGCTGTGTTGGTTGGGGCGGTAGTCTTCGTGATTGACCAGGCGTTGTTGCAACAACGGCTCGACCACTTCAAAATCTCCCAGCTGGAGTTGCTGATAGAGGTCACGCAGGATCCCAACTGGATCGGCCACTAAGTCCTCGTAGCGAATGTCGACGATGCGCTGAGGGGCAATCTGTTGCCGCGCGGATTCGAACTGCTCATACATTCGATTCAGGCACTCGGTAACGTACTCCGCCATCTCCGCTTCACCGCGCGAGCGCTGTAGGGCTTGTACATCTTCCAACGATTTCCAAAGTCGCATCGTCGATGAAAAGAGTTTGCGAGGATCGCGTATTAGGTGAATGAACTTCGCCTCAGGGAAGAGCTCCGCCAATTCAGCCACGCGTCCCGTGTGGGGTGGGCTTTTGAGAACTAACTGCTTGCCACTGTGATGGTAGGTCAAGGCTCGAATGAACCACAGGAACTTCTCGCGCCAATGGCTGAGTTGTTGTTCGTTTAAACCGGTCAAACTCAAATAGTCGAGCGCTTCGGTTTGGGTTTTAGGGAAGGCGATTCGCAAATAGGGGCTGGGAACTCCCAAGTTCATCAGTGCAAATTCGTCCTCTTGCGGCAATTGCCAGCCCGCTTCCATATTGTCCATCGGTCGCTTCTTAGGGAGTAGGAAACTACCATAGCGGACCATCATCGCTTCGCTGACAATAAAGTGGGACGGCGCAAAGCACTGGTACGTGCTCGGGCATGCGAACTGAGGATCGGTCACCAACATCTCATGCAAGAGTGTCGTACCACTTCGCCAATGCCCCAGAATGAAAAGTGGAGGATGGGTGATTTGAGTGGTTTTAATTCGCTGGCCATGCAGCAGTGACTGCGCAATTGCTAGCACATCATTGAAGGGGCTAAAGAAGCTAACGCCAGCGACGATGGGGAGCCGACTAGGGGCGATACGAAATCCGTTTCTTGCTAGCAATCGCCACCAACAGCCTGTTCGCATTCCGTGCCAAAACCGAGGACTCAATGCGGGGTAAGCGTTGGCCTGCACTTTCTTGAACTCAGGACGTTCTGCCGCGGGCATCGTAATTCCAAAAAACTTCCAAAGTCGCTCGACCGGGTGAATCGAGTTGTGAACTGTATAAGCAGCGGGACCATATAACCGTACCAACGAACCCAGTTCATTCGCACTGGACAGGCTTCACCTATTTTCACTATGGTTCGCTAGACATTGCTACGACAATCTCGGTCCCACCACAAGTCGCGCTGGCCACATGAAGCTCCTGGCAACATTCTCACAACATCGCGAGCTGATTCTTCCGGTCTCCATCATAGCTTGTATCGGCGTGATCTTGGTACCTCTACCAACCATGATCATGGACGTGTTATTGGCTGGCAATATCGCGATCTCAGTAATTGTTTTGCTAACCACGATCTACATCCGCACGCCCCTTGAGTTTAACATCTTTCCAACTCTGTTGGTGGCGACGACGCTGGGGCGTTTGGTGTTAAACGTGGCCACGACGCGGCTGATTTTAACACGGGCCGATTCTGACGCCTTGAGTGCGGCTGGTGGCGTGATTCAAGCATTCGGTGAGTTCGTGGCTGGCGACCGCTTGGAAGTGGGCATTATTATCTTCGTGATCATCGTACTCATCCAATTCCTGGTGATCACCAAGGGTGCCACGCGGGTCAGTGAAGTGGCCGCTCGCTTCGCATTGGATGGCATGCCAGGCCGGCAAATGGCGATCGACGCCGATCTTAACGCGGGTTCGATCGACGAGGCCCAAGCCCAAGAGCGCCGCGAAGCATTGACGCAACAAGCTGATTTTTATGGAGCCATGGACGGAGCGGGTAAGTTCGTCCGTGGGGATGCGATCGCGGGGATCATCATCACCATGATCAATATCGTGGGGGGACTCTACGTCGGCATGATGTACGCTGGGCTGACCGTTACCGAGTCACTGGCCCTCTTTACCAAACTGACCATCGGCGACGGACTGGTTAGCCAAATTCCTGCCTTCTTGGTTTCACTGGCCGCCGCCCTGTTGGTCACCCGTAGTACGCAGAAAGTCAATCTGTCCAATGAATTCATGCGACAGCTTTTTTCACGCCCGCAAGCCTTGGCGGTGGCGGGAGGATTTCTACTGCTGCTCATATTCACGCAGCTCCCGACAATCCCTCTGTTAGCATTGGGAAGCAGTTGCATTGGCCTGTCGCTGATGGTTCGCAAGCAACAACAAAACGAGGATTTGCATACAGCTCAAACCAAGCAGGCAGCCGAAGTCGCCAAAGCGAAACCCGCCGAAAAACGTCCCGAAGATTTCCTCGACGTCGACCCCATGCGAATTGAAATTGGCGCGGGATTATTGCCGCTGGCCGACCCGCGTCGCGGTGGTGACCTGATGGAAAAGATCACTGGCGTGCGATCCATTCTGGCGAGCGAAATGGGGATTCTGCTCCCCAAAGTCCGCTTGAAGGACAAACTCAGCTTGCCCGAAACTGTCTACGAAATTCAGATCGGCGGCAATCAAGTCACGCGTGGCGAAGCCTCTCCCGATCGACTGTTGGCCATTGATGTGGGACGTTGTACTGGGAGCGTGACCGGCATTGAGACGCGTGAACCGGCCGCCGGTCGACCCGCCGTCTGGATCACCAACGATCAAAAAATCCATGCCGAGATGGTGGGCTATCAAATCGCTTCACCCAGTATGGTCATCGCCACTCATCTTCAAGAGACCGCTCGTAAACACGCCGACGAGTTGCTAACGCGCGAAAGCACAAAACAGTTGGTCGATCAACTGAAATCAGTCAGTCCCACCGTCGTTGATGAATTGATTCCCGGTGTGATGAAGCTAGCCGATGTGCAGTCCGTGTTGCAAATGCTGCTGCGCGAGGACATTCCGATTCGTCAGTTGGCGACCATCTTCGAAGCCCTCGGAGACTATGCAGGACGAGTCAAGGATCCAGTCCTACTGAACGAATACGTGCGCAATCGACTGGCACGGACCATCTGCCAGCGATACTGCGATACGTCGGGACAACTGCATGTCATCACCATGGACCCGGCGATGGAGGATCGCATCGCGGCTGGTTTCGAATTCAGTGATCGCGGCATGTTGATTCGCATGTCGCCGCAAGCCATCGAGATTACTAGTCAACAGATTGCCGCACAATTGAAGAGTCTGAAGGTGGCCGGGCATCGACCGATTCTGTTGGTTAGCCCGCGCATTCGTCCTGCCCTGCGTCAGATCACTCAGACCTATCTCCCGGACCTGCGCATCCTCAGTCATTCTGAGATCACGCTGCAGACACAGGTTGTTTCCGTCGGGATGGTTAGCGACCCAGTTTCCAAAGTGTAATAGACCAGCATGCAAGTTCAAACCTTTCGCGCCGAATCGCTACAAGCCGCCTTGCAACTTGTCCGTCAAACGCTGGGGCCCGACGCAGCCATCGTTCACACACGGCAGACGCGACATAGTCGCCTGGGGATCTTTTCCAAAACAGTCGTCGAAGTCGAAGCCACACTAGACAATCCCACATCAGACAATCCCAAGTCGAATCGCGTCCCAAGTGTTAGGCACGCAGCAGCCGTGCCAACATCGCAAACATTGTCGCTGGCCAACGCTCCGCTGCCGCAAAACCAAGCTCTGCAACATGCGGTGGCTATTCCACCAACGAGGGCTCACAGTTCCGAAGCTCAATCGGTCACCGTCGTTCAGACAGATCAACCTGAAGCACTCGTGCTCGCCACGTCCAGCTTGCCCCGAGTGGTCGCCTCATCCGCGATGTTGGAAGTCCAGTCAGATCTGTTGGCCGCTGGCGTGCCAGAGCAATTCGCTAGCAGACTGTTGAGTGAAGTTGATCTTCTCCGCAACGACGAGCAGGGGGACGACACCTGGGCGATTCGCGGTCGCCTTGGCAAGTTGATCGCTTCGAACCTGCGCGTCTCAGGGTCAGTTGAACTCAACAGTGACCCGGCAGGGAAGTCGCGCCGTCGACCTGAAGTGGTCGCCATGGTGGGACCAACTGGCGCAGGTAAGACCACGACGCTCGCCAAAGTTGCCGCTGGTTTTCGTTTTGATATGGGCTGTCAGGTGGGGCTTATCGCCCTGGACACATTTCGACTGGGGGCCGTCGATCAGTTGTTGCAATACGCCGAGTTGATTTCGGCACCCTTGGAAGTTGTAAGCGCGCCCGAGCAAGTGACACCCGCCTTAGAACGATTAAGCGAGTGCGATTTAGTGCTCCTGGATACGGCGGGGCGCGCACCGAACGATGCCGAACAATTGTCCGAATTGCGAAAGTTCTTGATACTGGCCAAACCGCAATCGACGCAATTGGTAGTCAGTGCCACCAGTTCGGCTCCCTATGTCGCAGAGACTGTCCGAAAATTTTCCGTATTAGAACCTTCGAACCTACTTATCACAAAGCTCGATGAAGCGATTGCTTTTGGCAGCTGGCTACCACTGCTGCACACGTGTCCGCTGCCGATCAGCTATCTGACCACTGGCCAGCGTGTGCCTCAAGATATTGTTGTAGCCAGTTCGCGTAGGTTAACCAGTCTGATACTGGGAATGAACAACCAGGGTTAAGCCTCGATCGGGAAATAAGCGTCGGGACTTCCCCGTAGCTGCGGTCGCCAGACCGCAGGAGGCTACGTTCTGGCGAACGTAGACTGTAAATTACAGCTCGACGCTAAGGCTCTAGATGACAACCGGTTTGCCGCAGTTTCGGCGGACGACGACCCATTGGCCACAGTGCATCATCCAGTGTTCGCCTTGCATGCGGAGCATCGCCCCCTTGGTTGGCGCGTAGTCGACCCCCGTCGGCTCGTCCAACTCAGCGGCTGGGGTCTTAGCAAGCAAAGCCAACGTGGCGGCGCGCTGTTGTTGATAAGCTTGCATCAATTCGTCTTTGCTGGCGAATTGACTGGCATCTTGGGAAGCGGCGGTCTCGCGCGTGTATTTTTCTGCGAAGCCTGTCGGGAGTTCGGGCATCGAGCCTGGCGCAAGCTTCTCCAGCATATCGTGCTCTGATTGAATTAGATGGCCGACTTGCCAATTGATATGATTGCAATCTGGATGTGGGCGTTGAAGCAATTCTTGATCGTTCAAATCCCCCAGATAGGTCATGCCGATCATTTCGGCCATCTCGAGACTTCCCTTAATTGCGGAGGCTGCGTCCAAGGTACGGTTCCTTTGAAGTAATTGCGGAGTATTGGAGTAACGTAGTAACGGAGTGGGAGGGCACTTTGGGGGGTGAGAGTGGAAGCCAATGCTGCCAAGCGGCTATTGTAGCAACTTGGAAGCAGGGGATAGATAGCAGTTGCTAGCACGGGAGCGATCTTGTGGGAAATCAGAAATTACTTAGGATTCTGATCAGGCGGAATTGCTTAGCAAGTTAAATTTCTATCGTTTTCGATTGAGTTGGGTGCCATGCGACCGATACCAGTTGAGATTGCATGGTGTCGATAAAAGTCGCTCGACTCTCCTAGTCCTCTAACTGCAGAATGCCATGAACGCGCCACTTGCCGAACCACGCGAACTGTCCCAATGTTGTTTGTCGTCGCTGGAATGCGAGATCCATCGCCATTTGAATTTCACGCTAGCGCACGATGACGAGGTGATCAAGCCACGATATTTATACCGCTCGCTAGCGATTGCGGTTCGCGATCGGCTGATTGAACAGTGGCGGACGACCGAACAGCGGGGACGGACCAGTGGTAGCAAGCGAGTGTTCTATTTGTCGCTAGAATTTCTAATTGGTCGTTCGTTGACCAACGCCGTTTACAATCTGGAGATGGACGCGGAATCACGCGCTGCGTTGCACTTGTATGGCGTGTCGCTGGAGGAGATTGCCGAACAGGAGTTGGACGCTGGTTTGGGCAACGGTGGCCTGGGGCGTTTGGCAGCATGTTTTCTGGATAGCTGCGCCAACCTGGAATTGCCCGTGGTCGGTTACGGCATCCGCTATGAATATGGAATGTTCCACCAGCGAATAGAGAATGGTCGCCAAATTGAAGACCCTGATCACTGGTTGTTGGATGGCAATCCGTGGGAAATCGAGCGGGCTGAAGATGCGCGACGCGTGCGATTTTATGGTCGCTCCGAATTGTACTACGATGAACAAGGAGTGCATCACAGTCGCTGGGTCGACACGCAGGATGTCTTAGCGGTCCCTTTTGACATGCCCATTCCGGGTTTCAGCAACGAAACCGTCAACACATTGCGATTGTGGAAAGCCACCGCCACCTCGGCCTTTGATCTCGGGGAGTTCAATGCCGGAGGTTACTCGGAAGCCGTAGCGGCCAAGAACATGGCTGAGCAGATCACGATGGTGCTGTATCCGAACGATAGCAGCGAGAATGGCAAGGAGCTACGGCTGAAGCAGCAGTACTTCTTGGTATCATCGAGTTTGCAAGACGTCTTAGCGCAGTGGGTCAAGTTGCACGGCGAGGATTTTACCAAGTTCGGTGACATGAACTGTTTTCAGCTCAACGATACCCATCCAGCGTGTGCGGTGGCCGAGCTGATGCGGGTCTTTATGGATGAGCATAATCTGAGTTGGGAAGAGGCCTGGGCGATTACAGCTCGCTGCATGGCGTATACCAACCACACTCTATTGCCAGAAGCGCTGGAGCGTTGGTCGGTGGCCTTGTTCAGTCGCTTACTACCGCGTCTGACGGAGATCATCTTTGAAATCAACCGCCGTTTTCTGAAGCAAGTCGAGGAGAAATGGCCGGGCGATATCGAGATGCGTCGCCAAATGTCGATCGTCGAGGAGGGGGACAATCCCCATTTCCGCATGGCCTACTTGGCGATCGTTGGCAGCTTTTCTGTCAATGGCGTGGCGCAGCTGCACACCGATCTGCTCAAAAGCGGACTCTTTTCCAACTTCTATACACTGTGGCCCAAGAAGTTCAACAATAAAACCAACGGTGTCACCCAGCGGCGTTGGCTGGCCCACTGCAATCCTGGACTACGCGAGCTGATTAACTCTGCCATCGGGGACAAATGGGAAGCTGATTTCAGTGAAATTGAAAAGCTGTCACCACTGGCCGAGGACGCGGCGTTTCGCAAACAGTGGCAAGCAGTCAAGCTGGACAATAAACGCCGGCTGTCCGAATACGTGTTGAAGAACACCGGCGTGTCGTTTGGTGAGGATGCGATCTTTGACGTGCAGGTCAAACGGATTCACGAATACAAACGTCAGTTGCTCAACGTGCTACATGTCATTCATCTGTACGATCGCATTTGTCGCGGCGACACTCACGGTCTCCAGTCGCGGTGCGTGTTGATTGGCGGCAAGGCGGCCCCCGGCTATCACGTGGCTAAATTAATCGTCAAGCTCGTCAACAATGTGGCCGCTGTGGTCAACAACGACCCCCGCACGCAAGACTTGTTGCGATTGGTTTTCCTCCCCAATTATCGCGTGTCGGCTATGGAGATCATCTGTCCCGGTACTGAACTGTCTGAGCAAATCTCGACGGCGGGCAAGGAAGCCTCGGGGACTGGCAATATGAAATTTATGATGAACGGCGCGCTCACTATCGGTACTTTGGATGGTGCCAATATCGAAATCCGCGAGAAGGCTGGGGCCGAAAACTTCTTCCTGTTCGGACTCGATGCGGGACAGGTCCAAAAAGCACGGCAAGGTTATGACCCCAACAAGCTCATTGCCGAGGACAAAGATATCCGACGCGTGATGGAGTTGCTCGAGGGTGGTCGCTTCAGCGCCAATGAGCCTGGGATTTTCGACATCTTGATTGCCGGACTTCGCAACGCTCAAGATCAATGGTTGACTATGGCTGATATGCGAAGCTACATTGATGCTCAACAGGATGTTAACGATCAGTATCAAGATCAAACAGCTTGGAACCGCATGAGCATCATTAACACGGCCAGCAGTGGTTGGTTTTCCAGCGATCGTACCATTAGCCAATATGCGACGGAGATTTGGAACGTACGCTCCATCCGTCCCTAAACCCAGTCAAGGAAGTCGGAATTGAGTCGATTTGATCGCGCCTCGGGGGTGCTGTTGCACATCACTAGTTTACCCAGCCCGTATGGGGTGGGTGATTTAGGTCCGGACGCCTATCGCTTTGTCGACTTTTTGGCCGCCGCTGGGCAGCGGATCTGGCAAATCCTACCACTGGGGCCAACCACCCGCGGCGATTCTCCATACAGTTGCTATTCGGCCTTTGCTGGAAATCCACTGTTGATCTCGCCACGACAGATGGTCCGCAATGGTTTGCTACATGAGGCAGATGTTGAGCCATATGAGCTGACTGCGGATGCTTCCCATGCGGACTACGATGCGGCGCGGACCTGCAAGACACAATTGCTGGAACGGGCCTTTGTCAACTTCCTCAGTCAATCGGACTGCCATCAATTCGACGACTTCGAAGCCTTCTGCACTCGACAGCGTTGGTGGCTGGCCGACTTTGCGCTATTCAGCGCGCTGATGAATCATTTTGGCACTGACGATTGGTGTCGTTGGGAGCCCGCGTTGGTCGCGCGCGATCCAGGAGAACTAAGTCGCTGGCGCGAAAAACTGGCTAAACGCATCGAGTACGAACAATTCGTGCAGTTCGTATTTCGTCGCCAGTGGAATGCTCTAAAGAATTACGCGCAAGCTCAGCATGTCAAATTTTTTGGCGACATGCCGATCTTTGTAGCGCACGGCAGTTCCGATGTGTGGGCTCATCAGAAACTATTTTGGCTCGAACCGAGCGGTGCGCCAAAGTTCGTGGCGGGTGTCCCTCCCGACTACTTCAGTAAAACAGGCCAACTGTGGGGGAATCCACTTTACAACTGGGAAACGCTCGCCAAGACCAACTACCAATGGTGGACGCAGCGTTTTCAAAACGCTTTTGAATTGTACGATCTGCTGCGCATCGACCATTTCCGTGGCTTTGAAGCGTATTGGGAAGTTGCAGCGACAGCCAAGACGGCAATTTCCGGTCGATGGGCACCTGGGCCCGGTGCCGCTCCGTTCCAGGCGGCCGCCCGCGTCTTGGGAGAGTTGCCGATCGTGGCTGAAGACTTAGGGATGATTACCGAAGAAGTACATGCCTTGCGCGACGAACTCGATTTCCCAGGGATGCGCGTTTTGCAATTCGGTTTTGACGATGAACAGGACACCTTCCATCGCCCCGAAAGCTATCCGTTGCACAGTGCGGCCTACACCGGCACCCATGACAACAGCACGATCTTGGGTTGGTACGCCGAGCGACAGCTTAAAGAGACGGAAGATATCCTCGACCGCTACCTGCAAGACCCGCAACAGAGTGGTCTGCCGATCCATTGGCAATTGATTTCGATGGTGTTGCGATCGCGTTCTGATTTAGCGATCATTCCGCTGCAAGATGTGCTGGGATTAGATGACCGCGCGCGAATGAATGTACCAGGCCAGGCGGCGGGGAATTGGCGGTGGCGCTATCGCGAGGAAGACTTGAATCCCGACATCATCGATCGCCTTCGCATTATCACTCTGGCGGGTGATCGATAAGGCGTGCTTGCACGGCTTTGAGCTTGAGTGTGAGATATTCTTTGTGTGGTGGATCGAGTTGAAAACCCTGATCACTCAGCGGTTGGTCGAGCGCGATCCGCATCAAATTGTGCATCAGGTAACGGCCGGTCTGCGTCGACATGTGAATACTGTCACGATACAGTTCCTCAAAACTCGCGAAGGGAGCTTGGCCACCTGCAATGTCGTGATAGATTTCGTCGAGTACGTCGATGGCAGAGGTGCTGCGAATGCTGCAAGTGGGATGGAGTTTTAGCAACCCTGTCTTTAACCTTTCAAAGTACTGAGGCGCGTGAAGCATGGCTGAGTCTGCGGCGGCGGAATGGTAGCTTACTTCAAATTCCGCCGATCGATTCCAACCCGTATGCAATACCAACGTGGCAGTGGGTTGCAGTTTGAGCCACGCTGAGATGACGCTCAGGTCTTCATGCAGGCTGGTCCCGAAATGGGGCTGGACACTCAAGAAGTCGTATTGCTTCGCCTGCAACGCGGCGGGCCACAACGTCGATGTCTTGACGCACGGTGAACTCGGGCTGTCGTGAATGTACTTGAGGTTCTTGCCACAATCGAGATGCCACTGTACGTCGCCGTCGAGCAGGCCTGGGAGCGTATCGTAGGTGAGCGAATTACCGATGAGGTAGATTTTGGAAGATGACGCAGCCTGTCCCAAACTAGCCTGCGTCAACATTCCGCAGGAGAGTAAGCAGCCAATGGAGCAGAAGGTAAAGATTCGCACAAGGAGCATAGGTTTTGCGTCGAGGCAGCCGGGAATGTGGGAAGTCACAGCGGTGGGAGGTCGCAGCAGGGTGGAAGGTTACAGCAGGGTGGGAGTTGACAGCAGGGTGCGCGCAAAGTCGGTGGGTTCTCAGCTTCGTACCTCATCGTATTATACTTCGAATCCCCTCAAGCCAAATTGTGAATATTGCCAGCATTTGCTAGAATCGGCAGATGCGAAAAGGAATTGCGGTATCACCCGGTGTGACCATTGGCACAGCCTACTGCATCCACGATGTGTTTGTGGACCCAGGGCGCGGCCTGTTGCAGCCCCACGAAGTGGCGGGAGAGTTGGCTCGTTTTGAAAACGCTCGCAAGCGTTCCATCGAAGACTTGCGGTTGTTGCAGGAGAAGGTACGGCAGCAAGTGGGAAAGGAAGCCGCTGCAATTTTCTCGGTTCACGAATCGATTTTGCATGATGTGGCTCTCGTAGGCAAAGTTCGTGCCTGGATTCAAGAGGAGCGACTGACGGCACAATCCGCCTTGGCCCGCTTGATGGACTATTTTAAGGGATTGCTGAACCGGTCCGAAGATGAATACCTGCAAGAGCGATTGGCGGATATTCGCGATGTGGTGATCCGACTGACTAGCTATCTGAGCGAAGCCTTGCAAAAGGATTCGGGCCTTCTGTCGGGGCCGACGATTGTGGTGGCGGATGAATTGCTCCCCAGCCAAGTAGTGATGTTGGGTGACAAACCGGTCCACGGCATCGTGACGCAAGCTGGCAGTCAGACTAGCCACGCCGCCATTATCGCGCGCAGTCGTGGTATTCCAGCCGTCAGTGGCGTGTCCGGTATCTTGCGTCATACGCACACTGGAGACACGCTCATCGTGGATGGTCGCGAGGGGCACGTGATCGTCAATCCAGCTCCCGAAGTGTTGGTGGCGTATCGCAAGCTGGAACGCGAGTTTTTTCATCTGCGCGATCAGCTCGCGCACAATCGCGACAAACCGGCCGTAACCAAAGATGGTCAGCGACTTGAACTGTTGGCCAACGTCAATGGATTGGCTGACGCGCGATCGGCCACTGCCATGGGGGCTGCGGGGATCGGGCTGTTTCGAACGGAGTATCTTTACCTGACCCATGCCACTGTCCCTAGTGAGGAAGAGCAATTAACGATCTATCGTGACGTGATCGCCGCCAGCCCCAATCGCTCCGCGACAATCCGTACGCTGGACATCGGTGGAGACAAGACAGTCCCCTTTCTCGGGCGCTCGCAGCACGAGGCGAATCCTTTCATGGGCTGGCGCAGTATTCGCCTCTCGTTTGAGCATCCTCAATTCTTCTTGAAACAGATTCGCGCGATTCTGCGGGCAGCTAGCCCCAGTCCAGAACATAGCGTCGAGCGCGAACCTGAAAACCATGGATCCAAAAAGCGTGGATCGGATGACCGCCAGAGGGAAGGCCCTGATGCAAAAAACAATTCTGTACAGATGCTCTTTCCGATGGTGACCAACCTAGAAGAACTCCGTCGGCTGCGGGCTTTTGTGCGTCGCGCCGAGCAACAATTGCGGAGTGAAAAAAAGTGCTTTGGCCAAGTTGCGTTGGGCATGATGCTGGAGGTTCCCGCAGCGGCCGTAATGATCGATCATTTGCTCGGGGCGGTCGATTTTGTGTCGATCGGCTCCAATGACTTGGTGCAGTATTTGATGGCCGCCGATCGGGACAACCCTAAGGTGAGCCATTTGTGCCAACCCTTGTCCCCGGCGGTGATTCGGGTATTGCACAGTGTGGTGACGGAGTGCAATAAGGCCGATCGGCCAGTCACTTTGTGCGGAGAAATGGCTGGTCAACCACAGGCTTTTGTGATTTTGTTAGGAATGGGCCTGCGACGTTTCAGCATGAGCCCCGCTTTCATTCCGACTATCAAGGAATTGGCCAGCCATGTGACGATACCCGTGGCGGAGAGCCTGTTGAAAAAGGCACAACATCTAAAGACAACGCGAAGTATCCAGAAGATGCTAACTGCCGAACTTTTAGAAATTGCTCCAAATCTAAAACCGGTATTGATGCAGTAGATTATGATACTCGAGTGTTTTTCGCTGTTACCGACCCTTTCCTTTGGAGATTAAATCATGCGCACACTGACTCTCACAGTGGCCACCCTATCACTGCTCTTGTTATCCCCCTTCTTAGCAGCTCAAGATGCAACTAAGAAAAAAGGGAATAAGAAAAAGGGTAGCAACCCAGAAGCTGGCTTTGAGAAAATATTCAACGGCCAAGATCTAAGTGGTTGGAAAGGAAATCAAGAATTGTGGTCCGTTCAAGATGGTGCGATTACCGGACGCACCACCGAAGACAAACCGCTCAAATTCAATACGTTCCTAATTTGGGAAGAGGGGACCGTTGCCAATTTTGAATTGCGTCTGGACTATAAGATCGCAGGTGGTAATTCCGGTATTCAGTATCGCAGCAAGATTCTCAACGAAGCTGATTTCATAGTTGGTGGCTATCAAGCCGACATCGACGCCACCATGAAATTCGCCGGCATTAACTACGAAGAAAAAGCCCGTGGGATTCTAGCCCAACGCGGCCAGCGCGTAACGATTGCCGCCGATGGCACCAAGTCAGTCGAGAGTTTCGGTGAAGCGGAAGAACTGGGGAAAAAAATCCACGGCGAGGATTGGAACAGTTATCGTGTGGTGGCGCGTGGCAATAAACTGAGCCACTACATCAATGATGAACTGATGTCCGAAGTGATTGACAACGAAGAAGGGAAAGCCGCCAGCGAAGGGGTCTTGGCGTTTCAAGTCCACCAAGGACCTCCGATGGTGATCCAGTTCAAGAACGTCCGCCTGAAGACGATCAAGAAAGCCAATCCCTAGCAAGTTCGGGAAATAACTGTCGTAGCTACGTTCACCAGAACGTAGCCTCCCTGCGGTCTGACGACCGCAGCTACTTTAATTTCCCGCCCGGTGCTTAGTTGTATTAGTCAGCGGGTCAACTGTGATCTAAGCCGCATCAGGATGTGATTGCTTCCAATGTTTCATGGCTGGTTTGATATCGCGCATGGGTAGCCAATGCCCATGCGTTTTGCTTGTGCTGGACATCAACGTATCGGGATGGATTTGCCCCTTATCGATACGCACCAGCAACTCTCGCTCGCAAATCGGACCAATTCTTTTGTGGCGATAAAAAAAGCCACTGCTCATAAAATACCAATCCGCTGACATGGGTCTGTCCCCTCTAGTAAATGAGGCCACCGTGGATACGGGGGGAGTACGACCGTGTACACACAACTTGCTCACAGGCCCTAACGTCGTGTCGCCTACCCTGGTTTTCGTGAATTTCCAGGGCTAATGCAAGCTTTTTCCAAGCATTCCCCCCGAGAAACCCGATCAAATCGGTCGGAAGTAGGATACCTCCCCACTTCTAAACCCAGTTTTCGCGATTTGGTTCCGCGCTTGATGGCTACTATCGGTTGGCAATAGTCGTACAATTGGCAGATTAAGGACGAAATGACAACAGGAGCAAACAGGGGTAACAGAGCTCCGCCGTTGGAGCCTTTCTCCCTTCTCTCCGTTTGCTCCTGTTCCGAATCGACGCGACTTCGAACCATCTGTCAGCAAAATCAATCAGCGGACTGGATGGTGAAGAAAAGGTTTTGGCACTACTGCGGCGCGGCGCGGGCGTAGCCAGGCTGATACACGAACTGCGCTGGCCGAGTAGGAGTTGCTTCTGCCGTAATTGCTGCTTGCGATGGAGTCGGCTGCGTTGCCGTGTGAGCATGAAGCGTGGCTCTCGCTAAGTTGCCCGGTGACCGCGCATTGGGACCACGAAGATCGGACTCATCCGTGGATTGCGTTGGTGTCGGTGCGTGGAGCTGAGCCGTGGACGGGGGCGAATTCACATGGCTAGTCCCATTAGACCATGGCTCTAAAGTTCGCATCCTGTCGACTTCGGTCGCAAGCTCATGACGCCAGGGTGGGGCTGTCCCCTGAGAGATGAATTGATCCAACGGCGACGCAGGCGTGGCCCAAGCTGGCAATTTTGGTTCAGTGAAATTGGGAGTATTGGTCACCTCCACAGGTATTTCCGACAGATGGCGGACGTCGACAGCCATGCGATCGGATTGTTCGCGCGAAGACTTTTCGCGGGACAACGACATAGAGGCCAATCTCCCCGGAGCGTTGGGAAAGGCCAGTGGCGATTCCGTCACACTCCCCTCCGGCTCGACGTGCGGTGGACGCAGAAAAGGGGAGGCCAGGGCGGCACCACCCACTAACGTGAGCATGGCCCAGCCGCGTGGACCGAGCATCGATTTTTTATTTTGCATGGCACAGTTACTCAGCGTTAGCCGAGTGGTAAGCCCGCCGTGCCACTTCCATGCGATGAGCGGTTCAATGAATTAGATGCACTGGTAACCATCAGTCAGTGCCCGTCACATGCGAAGATCCGCTAGCGGGACACTCGCACTTACTCTTCTTCGACCCGCGAGCTGAAAAACTACGGTTGGATTTACAAATCTCCGGTTAGTGCGATTACGCAAGCAAGTGCGGATATCAGCTCGACGCGCTAGCGCGTGGGTCGCCGGTTTTGTCGGTGGTCGGTCTCCGCGTACCCGCCAATCAAGCGACCCACGCGCTGGCGCGGCGAGCTGATATTGTCGAGACTAGTCGTGGGGAATGGGAGCGACATCGACGGAGACAGTGATACTGTGTTGCCCGCCTCCCAGAAATACACCGCGGACGGGGACGACATCGTTGTAGTCGCGTCCCCAAGCAATGGGGATATGATCGATATGACAGAGTTGGTTATTGGTTGGATCCAAGTCGACCCAACCCAACTGCTGACCACAATAGACCGAAACCCAAGCATGCGATTGATCGGCCCCGACCAAACGTGGTTGGCCGACAGGTGGATGTGTGCGGAGATACCCACTAACATACCGTGCGCACAGCCCCAAGGAGCGCAGGCAAGCGATCTGAACATGCGCGAAGTCCTGACACACGCCACGCCTTAGGTTAAACGCTTCCATGGTCGGTGTATGGACATTGGTAGCGGTCGTATCGTAGGTGTAGTCGCTGTAGATGCGTCGCGTTAGCTCCAAGGCGGCTTGCAGAATGGGGCGACTGGCCGGGAAGGAGGAACGGGCATAATCGGCCAACTCAGGACTGGCCTGAATCCGCTCCGAATCAAACCGAAACTGACAGGCCTCCAACCAACGCGGGTCACTTTGAGCGCTAACCGCTTGACGCACTTGCTCCCAAGCGGGTGACTGTTCACTGGGAGGGAGCGGGTCGTACGAGACTTCCACACGCCCCGAGGCGCTGACCACTAATTGCCGATGGCTCTCTTCGATGGAGAAGGCATGCACGGCGTTGCCAAAATAGTCTTCGCGACGATGGATGGTTAGAGGGTGCGGTTTGACCATGACGCGGTGGCTGAGTGGATTGACCACCCAATCGCCGCGTGGTGTCAGCATTACCAAATTATGACAGACGCGCACCGGGCTTTCGTAGCTGTACGTCGTGACATGCGAGATGCGATACTCGTGCTTTTCAGTCAAGGCGGAATTCATTTCACGGATAAACCTGTGGCGAAGTGGCGTTGCAGTCCAGCGTGAATCAGGAAACGCCCACTGATCGTATCCGACAAATCAGGGAGCTTTTCCAACAACCGATTGAGCAGACGATGCAGCCCGGTCAGCTCACCACGATTGTCCTTGGTCGACAATTCCACCACATCGCTCAGACGCACTGCATTGTACTGCGACAGAGCCAGTCGTTGCTCATGCGTCATGCTGGCTTGAGAGCCAGCCCGCGGCAATTGCTCGACATGTTGATGAATCAACTGCAACTGAAAGACGATCGAGCGTGGGTTGGTATCATCGGTCACCAACAAATCGAGCACTGCGGGCATTTGTGTGGTCGCCAGATAGCGATTGCGATAGGTCATGAAGCTATCGCAAATCTGAAGCAGATACTCTAGCCCGCGGGCCGGATCAGATGATGTTGATTGCAGTGGAATCAGGCTACGCACATTGCGAGCGGTTTGGTAGGCGCGCTCAAGTCGACGCCCCAAATCAAGAAATCGCCAACCCTGCGTGCGCGTCATACTCTCGCTCGCCAGTCCACTGATGGCACTCAACCGAGTGATGGCCACATCGAGCACACTCAACAATTCCGTCCCGGCCACCTCTTCGGCGGAGAGCGTCACTTCAAACGCCTCACGCAAATCGCTGATGATGCGCAAGCTATCCAGTGCCACTCGATCGCGGACTTTCATGGCTGAGGCGTGTGCGGCGCGGACTACGCCACGTAGCGAACTACTGTTGTCGGCGTCGAGTACCTGTTGCGTCAGTTGCCGAGCCAGCAGTCCCCGTTCGGCGGGAAGCTGCTCGGCCTCGCCATCAAGCTGTTTGGCCTGTTGACAAGCGGCTGCCAATCCCGCTACTTCCGCTGCGGTCGCTTCGCCACTGGTCAATTGTTGCAGTGTGATGCGCACCAGGCGAGCCAATTGCTCGGCGCGCTCGAGGTTGCGACCCAGCCAGAACAGATTGTCGGCCGCGCGACTGGGAAGCTCCGCTCCGCCCCGCTTCAGTTCAACCTGGGCACTGGCCACACTGAGCAGGGAAACTGTGTTGACGGGTTGGTCGGAGGTGATCCATACATCCTGGCTCTTCTCGCCACTGGTCATGTTATGTAGCAACACGCGTGGGTCAGAGGCTACGCGGGCCAAAGCTCCAGATAGGGTTTCGTAACCATCTCCCTTGGCGACCAGAAAAGCCCGCATGGCCAGCGCCCAGGCTTGCAAGCGATCGTCTTCCCAAACAGGTGCGGTCGAACGAATGATCTGCTCTTGTCCGACGTACGTGGCGGGAGAAGCTTTGATACGCTGCACTAGCCGTGACTTGGCCTCGGTCGATAGATAACGCGGCTGCACCGGCGGTTCATCTTCGCTGCGATAAGCCCGGCGAATCGTCAGCTTGTCCAGGTTGGCTAGCACATATTTGAGCGCATCGGTCTGCCCACACCACCACGTGGCCAAAGAAGGTAAGAGCAGTTCTTGATCCAGAAAGTGCCGACAGATGCTGGCCATGTAAGCCATCAACATCGGTGACTCAGCCAAGCCACTGCCGATCGAATTGCCAACGCTGACGTGCCCATTGCGAATCACTTCCAATAACCCCGATACGCCATAGGATTCCCCTCCCGCCAATTCGGAGGGATCACAATGTTGATCTTCGACACGTCTCAGCAGCACCTCAACGGGCAATAGCCCACCCAGCGTTTTGAGCATCACCTTGCCATCGCGAACCGCCAGATCATCTCCTTCCACCAATGCATAGCCAAGATACCTAGCTAAAAATGCATCTTCAAAATAAGCGCGACTCTTGGGGCCTTTGGACCAGATCGCGATCCGCGGATTCTCGCGATAGCGATGCGCCAGTTCGCGCAGCGCGGTTTGCAACGCGATGAAGAACGGGGCCAAACGCTCGACGTTACACTTACCGAACGGGACCGGAAACATCCGCGACGACACCAGCCGATTTTCCAGTACGTATCCCAGTCCAAAGGGACAACGCGTCCGGTCAGAGGTGACCCACCATTGTCCGTCTGGCCCCCGAGCCAAATCGGCCGCGTACAATTGCAGATGGCGCTTGGGCCGGGGAACTAGCGAATGGTAGGCTGGGAAGTAACGTGGGTGAGCAAATAGGGCCTCAGGAGGAAGTATTTTTTCGTGCAATAAAGTCTGGGGACCGAGCAGATCGAGCAACAGCAGATCCGCCACCTTGGCGCGTTGCTCGAGCCCAACAGCGACCGGCTGCCACTCTTGCTGCGATAACACCAGTGGAATGGCGTCGAGGCTCCAGGGACGCGACGTACCGCGCGAATCGTGAGGATTGAAGGCCAGTCCATCCACCTCCAGTTGACGTTGGGCCTGTGCCACACGCCGCTCAACTTCGGCCAAAGAGAGTCCACCCACGTGCTGAAACAGCGCCTGCCAACATGGACGTAGCGTACCCTCGCCGGTCACCGCCTCGTCAAAACTACTACCACTTCCGCGATAGTCGGCTAGGACTCGTCCGAACTGCTGCATCCGTGCGTTAGTTAATTGAGGATCATCCGCCAAAGTTGATGCGCTTGCTATTTGGAGTGAAAAGGCTGAAGTGAGCAATGCCTGACCGCTCTCATATTCTAATCACTCCTGCCCAGGGGCCAATGCTAGGGGCCAATGCTAGGGGCCTGCGCTACGCGGCTAAACAGACCCGTCTGGCGTCGAGCCGTTTGGCAGTGTCGGACACCGTACGGAGTTTAAGGTTTTTCTTGCTAGCGGTGCGTAGCACCGCTAGCGGAACAATTGGGACAATTGTTCTACACTCTACCAGACGTCTGCGCTTGCCCGGGCCCAATCGGAAATGTACTGGAAGCTGTTGGTTCAGTACTACTTGCCACGGCGCCACTTGCCACAGCGCCACTTGCCACAGGGCGAATGGCGAAGAATGTATCGGAAATGGCTACCGCCACTTCGTTCAGCTTGGTTTGCAGATCATCGATGAACTCGTGCAGCCCTTGATTAATAATGGATTGTACATCGGAATAGGCCAGTTCGGACTTGAGACGCCCCAAGCGTTGTTCGGCTGGATTGCGATAAGTGTTCAGTGGAGAACCCGAAATAGCGTGCAGTGAATCATCGGCGCGATCGATGCAGAACAGCACTGCCCGAGGGAAGAAGTGATCGAGTACCAGAAACTCAACCACGCGATGCACGGTGATGGTATGGAATTGCTTGCGATAGGTTTCAAAGCCTGAGACGGAACGCAATACGCTCGACCACTGCAGATCGTCAAGCGTCGTCCCCACATCGTTGACTTGTGGGAGCAACGTATAATACTTAACATCCAAAATGCGACTGGTCTTATCCGCTCGCTCAAGCAATCGTCCCAGATTGGCGAAGTGCCAACCGCTGGCATGGGACAGCGTTGCATCCAGGATGCCGTTGAACAACTGGCTCTCCTCGCGAATCGAATCGAAGAATTCGGGAGCGGTCTGTGTGGCATGATCAATCAACGCCGCTTCGCGAACTCGGTGATAGAAACTGTTGATTTGCTCCCAAGCTTCGGAGGAGATCGCTTCGCGGACGGTGCGGGCGTTCTCGCGAGCTTGGCTCAGGCAAGAGATAATGGAACCGCTGTACTTAGTATCAAAGACCAAGAACTGAATCACATTCTCCTGCGTGGCCTGACCGTACTCCTCCACGAAATACTCTTGGTCCCCTGTGATGAATACCAACGGTTCCCATTGACTGGCCGCCATGTTGGGTTGATCGAGAATAAGGTTGAAGGTGACGTCCACAAACCGCGCCAAGTTCTCTGCGCGTTCCACATAGCGTGACATCCAATAAATCGAATCTGCAACTCGGCTCAGCATACTTGTTACCCCTGACTTGGTGCTATTTCAATTGTGTAGTTGGCCCCGGCTAATGTCACACGACGTATTCACACGACGTATTCACGCGTGGGGTTCACAGCGACTCCTCGACATCGGCCACTTGGGCGCGCACATCCGCCAAGACCCAGGTGTCCTTGCTACCACCCCCTTGCGACGAGTTGACAACCAGCGAGCCCTGCTTGAGTGCTACACGCGTTAGTCCACCTGGCAAGACCCAAATATCTTTGCCGAACAAAATGTAGGGACGCAAGTCGACATGTCGCCCTTCGAAGTGATCGTCGACCAGCGTCGGGACTCGCGAAAGTGCCAACGTGGGCTGGGCGATGTAGTTTCTAGGATGTGCCTCGATGCGCTGCGCGAACTCACTCCGTTGCACGGGGGTCGCGTGCGGGCCAATGAGCATGCCGTAGCCACCCGCTTCATTGGCCGCCTTCACCACCAGCTTATCCAGGTTGGCGAGTACATAATTGCGATCCTCGTCGCGACTGCACAAGAAGGTCGGCACATTGGGCAGGATTGGTTCTTCGTTGAGATAGAAACGAATCATGTCGGGGACGTAGGCATAGATCGCCTTGTCATCCGCAATTCCGGTTCCAGGCGCGTTGGCGAGAGCCACGCGCCCCTGGCGATAGACTTCCATTAGACCAGGGACTCCCAACATCGAATCGGGACGAAACACTTCAGGATCAATGAAGTTATCGTCGATGCGCCGATAGATCACATCGACACGCTTGAAGCCATCCGTCATTCGCATGTAGACGAATCCATCCTTGACCACCAAGTCGCGTCCCTCGACCAATTCGACTCCCATCTGCTGCGCCAAAAAGGAATGCTCGTAATAGGCCGAGTTATAGATGCCCGGCGTCAGCACCACCACTTGAGGATTACTCACATGATGGGGCGCAAGATGAACCAGCGTCTCGTAGAGGTGACTGGCGTAGTTGAATACCGGACGGACATTGGAAGCGGCAAAGGCTTGCGGAAAACTACGTTTCATCAACAGCCGATTCTGTAGCACGTAGGAGACTCCCGACGGACATCGCAGATTGTCTTCCAACACATAAATCGCACCGTCATCGTGGCGAATTAAGTCGGTGCCAGTAATGTGGCACCAGATACCCTGCGGCGGCGAGATCCCCACACACTGTTGCCGAAAAGACTCAGCCCCCAGCACTAGCTCCGCCGGAACGATTTGTTCCTTGATGATCGTTTGATTGTGATAGATGTCGTCGATGAAGCTATTCAACCCGCGGATGCGCTGCTTCAGCCCGGCCGAGATATGATTCCATTCGAAAGCTTCGACGATCCGCGGCACGATATCGAACGGAAAAATTTTCTCCGTGCCGCTTTCATCACCATAGACGGCAAAGGTAATTCCCATGCGATGCAAAGCGCGTTCGATGGAATCTTGCCGCTGGCGGAGTGCTCCCGGTTCGAGCGCGTTAATGAAATCGTGTAGAACTTTGGCGCCGGGCCGAGGCTGGCCATGCTCATCAAACAGTTCGTCGTAAAAACTTTCTGTCTGGTAGCCAGCGAAACTATGTTGGGCTGTCATGGATAGTGGCGAAATCTTCAGCCGAGTGTTGTCAATGGATAGAAATCACTGCGAGTTCCGCCTACTCGCAGCGTGTTACAAGCTAACTATCGTCGCACATTTTCTCCCGTATACAAGCGTAGCTTTCAGGGAAATCAGCCAACTTTTTGCACCACATTCGGTCCCAATATCAGCTCGACGCGCAAGCGAGTGGGTCGCCGGACCGTTCGTTTTCGGAGCAAAGTCCACGATCGAATCGGCGACCCACTCGCTTGCGCGTCGAGCTGATATTCCCGTTGATTTCAGCTAAAGTGGCACTGTCCAACTTAGCGGTGAACCATTGAGACAATGGTTCACCTCTGTCTCAATTCCCACCTTTATCTTGAACGCCGGCGCGCTAAACTTGCGATGGCTTGGTGTGTCCGCTCAATCTCTTCGGAGGTGTTGGTGTGTAGAATTCCCAGACGCACCATCCCCTCGGCGGATTGGCCCAGCGCGTGGCAGACATCGACGGCGTAGTAGTCACCGTGCCAACAGAAAATCCCCAATTCGCCTAAGGCCGAGGCAACTTCGCTAGAGGTCCAGCCGTCGATGGTTAGCGCCAGGGTAGGGACCCGCTCGGCGAAGCGATTTTCCTCGGTGATTCCAAAGACATTGACTCCTGGAATATCCGCCAACCCACGCAGCAACTGTGTCAGCAATGATTGTTCCACTGCTTCAATGGTTTCAAAGGCGCGCTGCAACGCTTCGCGGCGGGATAAAGCTTCCGTGGAACGATCAAGTCGACCGATCGAGGCGATGTAATCGATGGCGGCGAGGACCCCTGCGATGGCCGCAAAATTCTGGGTCCCAGTCATCCATTTACCTGGAGCATGAGCGGGTGAGGGACGCAGCTTATACGCTTCCAGGGCCTCCAGTCGCGCGAGGCGGCCCCACAACAGGCCGACGTGTGGGCCGAAGAATTTGTAAGCCGAACAGACGCAGTAGTCGGCATCCCAGGCTTGCACGTCGATCAATCCATGAGGCGCGTAGTGCACGGCATCTAAGTAGACCTCGGCACCTACGCCATGCGCAATCTTGATCAACTCTGCCACCGCCGGCTTGCTCCCCACACTGTTGGACGCGCACGTCAACGCGACCAACCGCGTCCCTGGGACGACTTGTCGGCGATAGTCGTCCATGTCGAGCGTGGCATCGGAAGGATCGACGCGCACCGTGGCCACTTCAACTCCCACGTCTGCAGCGGCCAGTTTCCAGGGAGTGACATTTCCGTCATGATCGAGTTGCGTCACCACAACGCGTTCCCCAGGCCGCCATGTCCGAGATAACGCCCGTGAAAAAGCCATCGTCAGTGTGGTCATGTTCGCGCCGAAAATGCACTCGCGCCAGTCCGCTGCGCCAAACCAATCGGCGGCCGCTTGATGGGCGGCTTGTAGCATGGCTGACGTTTCTACACTGCTGGGGAACTTGCCACCGCTATTGGCATTGTGGTGCAAATAGTAATCACTGATGGCATCGATGACGCTGTGGGGAACTTGACTTCCAGCCGGTCCGTCTAAATAGATGACAGGTTGCTGACCGTCTGCGGAGAGACGCGACAAGGCAGGAAACCGCGAGCGCATTGCGACTAGTGACGGAACACTCTCTTGCATCTGGACTCTCATTTTTTGGCTCTGCAGAACAAGCTGTGGATAGTCAAGTCGATTTAAGAATCAAGTTTGATAGATTTTTAAAAGGCATGACAGGGCAAAAAGAATAGCGTTAGGCGAAAATCATTCGATAATTCAATAACAACTAACTATTGAAAATCTCGTGTCGTTTAGCGTTTCATTTCGGAACCCCCACCACAGCTCGGCTACGATGCGATGCTAGGGCGACGATCTGTCAGGACTGTCAAAATAAACACTGATTTTCGGAGGTAGGTCGACCACGGCAGTTTTACCAGCCATGGCAACTAACAACAACAACCCAAGACAACCCAGTACGATCGTAGCAGGGGGATTGACGTGCTCACCCATCACGGCGCGAGAGCTGGTCAGCCAGAGCAGCGTTCCCGCTACCAGTGGCGCGGCGATAACCGTCACGGCTTGAGCTGCAATGATCGTCGGAGTGCGATCAAAATCCAGGAGCAACACAGCCAGCCCCACCAACATTCCAATCAGTAGCACCGTAGTAGTAAGCCAACGCGGCCACCGATCATTGGGGCGACTTCCGAGCCCCAAGCCATCGGCAGCGATGAAGCCACCGACCATTGAATTGATCAGAAACGAAGAGTAGGCGGCTGAAAATAGTCCCAAACAAAAAACAATTTTGGCTGTGGGTCCAAAGGTTTGTTCCAGTGATGTTGCGACTGCGATCGGATCGGCCAGCTTCACTGGCTGACCTGTGTAGAGTCCCGCTGCGGCAGTTGACATGATCATCACCGTGATCAAGAACATGATGAACGCACCAACACGTGCATCGATCATCCCAGCGGGCAAGTCAGCCACGCTCCAGCCTTTCTGCCGCACCAAGTAGGCTTGATAAAATGCAGCCGTGATGACAAACGTGGTCCCCACCAATCCTAGCACTGCCAGTATGTCTCCCGACTTTCCTAACGAGGGTAGCAAGCCTTGAGCCATGGCTACTGGATCAGGCTTGAGCTGAAACAAATTTATTGCAAATGAGACGAGCATCAGGGCCACAAAGGCCGACATCACCCGCTCCAGCATTTGATACTGTTCTTTAAAAACAAACAGAAAAGAGATCGCCAACGCATTGAACAAGACTAGCAGAGCGGCAATAGCAAACTTCGATTCGATGTACGCGCCCAACGCGGCCGCGACACCGATGTTGTTCCCCGATTGAAAGGCGGCCGAAATAAACAGGACCGAGACTCCCAGTAGGCTAGCCAGCCATGTCCCAGCGTGTTGGCGCACCAGATCGCAGGGAGGAGCAGATCCAACTGCCCCCAACTTGGCACCCAACGTCATAAACAACAGCATGAACAAGACCGAGACTAATACAACCCACAACAGCGAGTAATGATCGTTGGCACCAATCGTGGAACTGGTCATGATGCTCCCCGGACCAATCACCACACACGCGGTGACTAATCCTGGGCCAATGCGCCGATACCAAGGTCGATTGTGAGAAGGGGCGGGTTGAGACGCTGGGTGGGGAGGGGAATCAACCATGGGGCGTTCCTACAATGTATCGTTACACTACGATCTCAACGTGTGAGCGAAACCGCGCCAACACAACTCGCGCGGCATTGGCGGGCCGATTAAGGAGACTCATTGTAGATTGGGAGTTGTCTCCCGTGTGCAGTATTTGTCGGATTTGCAAATCAGCTCGACGCGCTAGCGCCACGCGCGGCCTGGTTGTCGGGCTTGCGACTCTTGCTCGGTAACGGGAATGGGTATGACCGACGACGAGTTGTTGGCGACGCGCAGCACGTTGCGACAATGATCGTGACAATTGATACAAGTGGTCAGGGCATGCATGTAACTGAAGGCGGCACCATCCAAATTCCCCTCGGTAGCTTGCTCCGCCAGCTTGAGCGCGCTCCGTTTTAGTTCTGCGCGGTAGTGTCCATAGATCTGATCGTCGTGGCTCCGCCAGCTAGTTGCGTCGCAGATGCGTTGCAGATCCATGCCACCCTTGCGAATCATGTCAAAGTCACCCGCCATTAAACCTTCGACTACTTTTTGTGAGCTCGAAAGTTTAGCCCGCATCAAAATCGACAGCTCGTTGTGATCGGTGTCGCTGAGCTGCGGCTGTTGGCCTACGGCCCAAGTTGCGCAACCGATTCCGATTGCGGACAGCACCAATAAACTTCTCAAGCTCCACATTTTCAATTCTCCCTAAATCCCAACAACCGGAATATTCGCTACAGCTTCTTTTCTTCACAGTCTCTTTCGTCTACTGGGGGCACTCGGATTCAGTTCGAGTAGCTGCTTTTCCGGTGATTCGACATCTGGCAAAAAGAGCGCGCTGTGGGGCTCGCTTTTAGGGTAAAAAACGCGAGAAAATCAACGGAAAGTGCGTAAACGCACACTCCAGTTTGTGGCCGTCGGTGACTGCTCGCAGCCGCTGGTTTCACCTCTTGGGTCGCTCTTCTTTGCTCAATCGGAACTGCCGGAATTGATTAGGCTGGTAGCCCCCCAGAAGACTCGGCGGACATCAAGTTCGCTACAGAGTGAACGACCAACTTTCCGATTGCAGGCGCGACGGGCCGCAGGAAGCGACCCTTGCAACAGTTGAGTCAGTGAAGCCCGAGTGTGCGAATTGCCTCACCGGTGACCACCGTCAACTGGTGATTCGAGCGGACGAATTGCCGCAGGATAGGCTCAAAAATTTTAAGGTACGAAACATGGATGTGAAGAAATTTCTACTCAGTTCGGCCCTGGCAGCTACGTTGGGCACCAGTGCTTGTTGGGCTGCAGCACCCTATGACGAGCGTCAGACGACCATCGCTCCGACGGTGACATCGGCCAGTTGCCAAACCTTTTGCGACAGTGGGTGTGGTGGCTGTGGTGGCTGCGATAGCTGTGGTGGCTGCGATGGCTGTGGTGGCTGCGATGGCTGTCGTGGCTGCGATAGCTGTGGTGGCTGCGATGGCATCGGGGCAGGATGTGGCGAAAGCCTCCTCGGATACGGTTTCGTCAAACGTTCTGACGACTGCTTTGATGACTTCATCAGCCCCATGACCAATCCGGTCTTCTTCGAAGATCCGCGAACGCTGACCGAAGCACGTTTCATCTTCTTGAGCCACGAACTACCAGCGGCTTTGGGAGGGAACTCGGTGCAGGTCTACGCGATGCAAGTTCGCGCGGCGCTCACCAAACGCCTAAGCTTGATCGCTACCAAAGATGGTTTCATTTACACTCAGAGCCCAGTGCTTGATAGCGGGTTCGCCGACATCGCCGCTGGTCTCAAATACAATCTGTATCGCGACGTGGCGCGCGGACGCCTATTCAGTGTGGGTGCGACTTTCGAAGCTCCCAGTGGATCAAAGGGTTCGCTGCAAGGGAACGGGAATGGTGAGTTCCATTTCTTCAGCACCGCTGGTACTCGCGTGGGAGCTCGTTCGCACTGGTTGATCGCCTCGGGCATTCGCGAACCATCCAATCGCGAATTGGAGAATCGCGTGTTCTACCTCTCCAATCACTTTGACCGTCAATTGGGCAATCGTCCCCTGTACGCCTTTACAGAATTGAATTGGTACAACTATGGCAGCTCAGGGACCGCCTTCCCATTGCCAATTGAAGGTGGCGACCTGTTCAATCTCGGTTCGCCCGGGATCACTGGCCACGATTTGGTCACGCATGCCATCGGCATGAAGGCCAAGCCACGTCGCAACATGGAGGCTGGTGTGGCTTGGGAATATCCCATGACCGCGCGACAAGGACTAATGGCCAACCGCCTGACCGCAGACCTGATCGTTCGCTTTTAAGTGAAACTGGTGCGAGCGACCGACGTTCAGCCGCGTTTTCATCAGAGTTGAACATTGGGAGTTTTATAAAATTTGGAAAACCTTGGAATGCCCTCTCGTGATCGAGAGGGCATTTTTCGTTGGTGCACACCCCATAGCCGCAGTTGCATATCGGATGTGGCATCAGCGGCTAAGCATCGAGCTGGAAATAAGTGTCGGATCTTAAAACGTAGCTGCGGTCGCCAGACCGCAGGGAGACTACGTTCTGGCGAACGAAGCAACGACAGTCTACATCAGCAGATTCTGTCGCGCGTTGTCGTCCAGTTCACCAGCCACAATTGGATGGGGCCAGTACGTGTTCATCATTACGGAGTTGATCCCCGATCCGATCCCCAGCAAAGCCACTTGACTCCCCGCAGTAATGCCTCCCGATCGCAGACCCATTGCCAGAGCCGTGGGGAGTGCTACCGAGCCGGTGTTGCCTAACCACGCAAAGGTACTGTAGTCGTTTTTCGCAGGTAGCTTGAGCGATTCGAGCATCAATCTTCGATGCGTCGCCCCCACTTGATGACAGACCGTGGCCGCGAAGTCGGAACGCTGCAACTGCGGCTCACTCCCGGCGCGCAACAATTGATCAAACGTATGCACTCCCACGGCAATACCAGCCCGCAGCAACTGTTCCGAATCGGTTTGCATGAGTGGTTGCATGTTACTGCCCGCTTGATCACTTTCGCTCTGACAGAGCGCATGATGCTCGGTCTCGGAGCGCGCCACGCAAGACAACAGGCGATTGTCGGTTTGGCTGAGTCGGCGATCGACCAACAAGATGGCGCAGCTCCCGGAACCAATCGTCAATGATGCGAAGGACGGCTTGATCGATTGTCGCGTCAAACCTTGGTCGCTATTGAGCGCGGCGATAGTGGCTTCCACTAAGTTCCGCGCGTTCTCGGTCCCCACCACAATCCCAGCTTTTATCGCGCCGCATTCGATCAAGGTGGCGATCTGTACCATGCCGCTGAGCAAACCCAGACAGGCGTTCGACAGGTCATATACCCAGCACTCAGAACTCAGTCCCAGCGCCGCATGCACGCCGCACGCAGTGGCAGGCTCGAGGTAATCGCGACAGACGCTGGCGTGAATCAAACAACCAATATCGGCGGGGGACAAACCGGTCGCTTCCAGTGCCAATCGCGCGGCGGTCGCGCTGGGTTGACTGATCGTTGTGCCGGAGTGCCAAAAACGGCGTTCGCGGATGCCACTCATCAACTCCAATCGTCCCTCGGGTAACCCCAAACGCTCGTAGGCAGGAGCTAACTGTTGTTCAATGTCGGCTGAGGGAATGACTTCGGGAGGAAGTGCGAAGCCCAAGGCTTCGATGGCAACACGTTCAAACTGCACTTCTGGTATCTCAATTGGGAGTGAATGTGGGGTTGATAGTGGAACAGTGCTATTGCTAGCACACTTGGTAGTGCAAGCAAAACTTGTTTAGCACTAAATACCAGTTAACGCTTGAAAGTGAAAAAACAATTGCTAATCTTCTCCCCATCGTTCTGGCAAAGGTTGCCAGTCAAAATCGTGAGACATCGGAGTTTAACGTATTCGGACGTTTTTCGCAGGGATTGTGCGAAAGAGTGCTTTCGAATGACAAGCAAGTTGACTGGCCAAGCCGCGTTTGGGCTGCGTTCATCGGGATGATGATGCCACGCGTATCGACCAGTAGTCACAACTTGGCATTCTCGAGCAACACCACTTCGACGTGAAGTATCTCGTCTGCAGCCACAAATAGAAGGTAGCCAGGGTTCGCCGCGAACTGTTTGGGCGCTCCTTCAACTCGCCCTCTTTGCTGAAAACGTCACTCTGAGCAAACTCACTTAGATCTGACAAGGACTTTCAGATGACGAAGCCAATCATTGGCATTAATGCAGACTTCCGCTCGGCCACTCACAACCAACCTGCTTTTTCTTTTGTGGCCGCAGGGTATTACGATGCGATTGCACGCGCTGGAGCCATCCCGGTGGTTCTCGCCCCATTGCCCGATGAAACTGGAATTGGCCAATTGCTCGATCACCTCGATGGCTGCGTGCTGATCGGTGGTGGCGATTTGGATCCCCGCAATGATGGCTTCATGTTGCACCCGTCGGTCAAGCCGATGGAAGCTCGTCGCGAACGTTTTGATCGATGTTTGGCTCATGAGATTGTCGAGCGGCGGATGCCGGTGCTGGGGATCGGCGCTGGGATGCAATTGCTCAACGTAGTGTGTGGTGGCAATCTATTCTTGCACCTCCCTGAAGACTTGCCTGAAGCACTGCCACATCGCGACGGTCAAGATCCCAATCATCGCCATTCTCTAAATATCCAAGCCAACTCGCTCATCGGCCGCGTGTATGGTGAAGGGGAAATTCGGGTTACCAGCCGCCATCACATGGCGATCGACGAAGTAGCACCTGGCTTCCGCGTCACGGCTCGCTGCCAGGATGGAGTCATCGAAGCCATTGAAAGCGAAATGATCGATTGGTTCGCCATCGGAACGCAGTTCCATCCCGAGTGTCCAGCCGCAAGTGCGTTGGATTGCCGCATTTTCGAAGAGTTCATCGAAGCCATCACGGGTGTTACCTCTGCCGGTGAATCGCTGATGACGCCTGCTCTTAGCATCGCTGCTGCTTAGTCAACCGGCGCTGCATGTTCCTATGATTCCGCGCACTTAGCAAGGATCGCTTCGCCCCTGCATGGATTGCAATGGGCGGTGCGCGGAATCATTTCAATAACCGTCGTAGTTACGTTCGACAGAACGTAGACTCCCTGCGGCCTGGCGACCGCCGGCACGAGTAAGCTTAGGCGGCTTCTGAAGTCTGTCGACTCCAGCTACGCTCATCAAGGGGACATAAAAAGGTGGGCGGCCTCACCATGCTGACGGGATACGCCCGAGTCCCACGTCAACCGATGAGGCCAGCCCATTTTAACTCTTCGTTGGAGTACAGCCTAAAGGCGCCTGTGCATGTCGAACGCGGCGAACGCGGCGAACGCCTGGACTCCAACGAAAAGACCGACTTGTATTCGTCAACCGTCACGTCTCCATAACCTCAAGAGTACGCCATCTTAGCTAGAGACGCAAAGATGTCTATCGGTTTTCCACATGTTTGGCTTGAACCCGCGCGGAATAATCCCACCCCGTCTACTAGGCTCTGTTTGAAAAGGGGTCTGACCCTTTGGAGGCAAGTCGCTTTTGCCTTGTTTTTCGTCTTGCCGGAGAGGGTCAGACCCCTTTTCAAACAGAGCCTAGTAGGGGGGCAGCCAAAGATCTTCACTCATATTGAACGTCTCAAGCCGCGAGCGACCATTTTTAGGGTCAACAGCCAGGATAACGGCTGAGATGCTGGGATTACGCTGACAAAACTCTCGCGATCGTTCGCTCCCCATCACAAACAGAGCTGTGGCCAGCGCATCGGCCACCGCGCCGCTCTGGCAAACAACCGTGGCGCTGAGCAACCCTTGAGCGGGCCAACCGGTGCGGGGGTCAATGATGTGACTGTAGCGTTCTCCCCCGAAATGAAAGAACTGCTTCCCCGATCCACTGGTCCCCAAGGCCCGGTCGCGCAGACGAATCGTCCCGATCACTTCCTCTAATCGGAGGGGATGTCGGAGCGAGACCAACCAGCCACCGCCGGTCAATGGATGTTGCCGATGGCCACGCGCGATCACAGAACTCAGGCCGCCATGAACCATAAAATCGTCGATTCCGTGCTCACTCAAGTAAGTGGCTGCGCGGTCGAGTGCGTATCCCTTGCCGATCCCACCCGGATTGGTTCTGATTCCCTCGCGTTGCAAGCTCACCTGAGCCAGTTCGGCATCGATACGTACGTATTCGGCTCCGACCAGCTCGAGCGCGGCCGCGATTTTTTCCGATGTCGGCATTTCACCTTGTCGTCTTGAAAAACCCCATACTTCCGACAGGGTACCGGCAGTTATGTCGAATGCGCCAGCGGTCAAGGTATGAATATCTTGGGCCAACTGCAGTAGTTTAAGGGTATCAGGTGAAACGGAGATCGCGCGCAGCGCACCGAAACGATTAACGAGACTCAAGTCGCTATGCGGTTTGTAAACGCTGAGTTTGCCCTCCAATTGCTCGATCAGATCGAGTCCCTCCAGCGCCCTTTGGGGACCCGTTGTGTACTGGTACTGGTTCAGTAGAACTTCGAACTGGCAGGCCATCGCCGAGCGTTCGACGCTCAGCAACATGCGCTCCACGATGGGCTCGGGCCTAGACTCGTCGGCAGCATCGGCGACTGGCGGCGGCGGTGCCAGTCGTTCCAACCAGGACGTCAACAAGTCATGCGAGGGATAAACAGGCATCAATCACCTTGGTCAGTTGCCAGGTTGGGGGGCTAACGGTTGTCTCAGCTTAGCATCGTTCGGGAAATAACAGTCGTAGCTACGTTCGCCAGAACGTAGACTCCCTGCGGTCTGGCGACCGCAGCTACGTTTAAGATCCGACACTTATTCCCCGCTCGAGGCTTAGCTGGACAGCGTCCAAGAACGAAAAACATACGAATGATTCTGACAAATAACAACCCAATTGGCTATTTTTCGCACAGCCCAGTCTCCGCCTGCCGAAGCGTCGTCGGTTACAAGGACGCAGGAGGCTGAGCCTCTAGGACAGTGCGTTTCCAGGCAGGAGCCTGGGAACGAGACTGCCTGCTTTCTTACCCAATCTAACTTGCTTCGCCAGAGATCTTTCTTTACTATCCGCTCAGAAACCAGCATCGACTGGGATGCAAGGGAGCGCGCCGCAAATGCGCGCCACTGGAAAAACGCTCCGAGCTACGGAAGGCCGCGCCATGATATTTCGACGCTTTGACCATGCTGCAAAATACTTCACAAGCTCGCAGGGCACGCTGTGCATGCTCTCCGCTACCTTGGCAATAATCATGGCCAGTGGATGTCGAACTCCTTGGCGGGCCACCAGCAGTCAACCCGATTTTGATCGCTTGATCGAGATCGAACGCCAGCAGTCTGGTCGTCCCGCAAACCAACAACGCGAGCCGCTAGCGGCACGGCATCGACCGGTCGGCTCATCCTCCTACACCGCGGGCCGTAGCGACGAACGTTACGCTGACGAATTCGAAATGGCAGCCAATGACAATCCACGCGGCTCTGCCCAGCGATCAGTGAGCGATCGTGACGAGTCGGATCGAGACGACAGTGACAGTACAGAGCTAGAAGAAATGCTGGTTGACGTACCTCCGGCCCAGCGCGATTTGTTGCGACGTGAAATGACCGCCATGCGCGCCAGCGGCATGGAAAAAGTCGATCCAGCAGGGCCCAACGACAATCGCCTCGCCGCAGCCTCCCCAGCGCGTGCCAGCCGCCGCATCACTGACAGTGAAAACCCAGCCGACAGCCGAACCGCAGCATCCGCCCCCGCAAATAAACAACTTGCCAGCAAACCACTCGGCAACAAACAATTCAGCCAGGAGAAGCTCGTCAATGCTCCGGCCGACCAGAACCGCGACAGTTCTCAAAACTATGTCGGCGATTCAAAATACCAAATGGCTGCCAACGGTTCCCAACGATCCGCTCGCGACACGGTCCCTCCCCGTGCGGTCGAGCAACCGTACACGCGCGGCCTCCCAGACGCTTCCGAATCGCGTTCACTTTCTGCCGGAATTCAACCGGTTGTCAACGTGGCGCCCGCCACCTCACCCGCTGGCCCTGTTGTTCCCGCTAGCTACAGTGAAGTCTCACCTTCCATCCCAACCTCCTCTAGCCATTCAGACTTGCCACAACTCACCTGGCGCGAACATATTCAACAAGCGCTCCAACAGTTGGAACAAGAGTCGGCCGCTGTCAGCCCCGAGGAGCAGGTACATCGTGGAATGGTCGATCGACTGTTGCAACTCAGTCTCGGGGACATCAACGCCGCCAGTGAACCCATCGATGGACTACAGTCACCTGGGCAAGATTTTATCCGTCACTCACTAAAATCACTTTATGAAGTAGGGAACCCAGCCGGCAACCCAGTCGAGATCAAACGCTACACCCTAGCTATGCTCAGCCAACGCGAGGCGCTTAATCAATTGGCAGCCGTCAGCAATCTAGAAGTTCAAAACGCCACGTTTTGCACTGAAGTGGATGGTTTCGGAGTCGTCACTAAATTCCCACAATATAATTTCAAAGCCGATCAAGAACTGTTGCTCTACTGTGAACTAGACAACTTTGTCAGCACGCACATTGAGGGGAAGGGCTACGAGACGCAATTGCAGGGGAGCTATGAGATTGTCGATTCCAATGGCCGACGTGTGGCCGATCAACTCTTGCCGCTAGATTCCCATCTCTGCCGCAATCACCGTCGCGATTATTTCATCGCCTATCGCATATACATGCCCCCCAAGATTGAGCCTGGCAAGTACCAGCTCAAGCTGACCGTCGAAGATTTGAAAGGTCGCAAGTTCGGTCAAACCAGCATGGATTTTCGGATCGACGGTTGAGGGGGGAGGGACGGGAGTTGTGGAGTAATGAAGTAGGGGAGTGGGCGGCACTGGCTGCGCCAGTCTTTGCCGACGCACTTCGCATTGCAGCGAAGTGTCATTCTTAAAGCGCTGGAAGTAACGCATTCTAACGCGACCGAAAACCTTTCCAGTTGAAAAGGGCCAGCTCGACCCTGTGAATCTGCGGCCGACAGATCTAAAAATCGCGATGTCCATCTAGCAACTAGCATCTAACAACTAACAAGTAACAAGTAACAAGTAACAAGTAACAACTAGCATCTAGCATCTAGCATCTAGCAACTTGGACAACATTCTCTGGGAAAGTTCGGGGTGCAACCAATTCATTACTGCGAGCGCTTAACAAATCGGAGGCTAGTTTAACTCCTCAACTTCGACCACACTGGCCTCAGCCAGTGCCACCCACTCCCACACTCCCTATCTCCCTATCTCCCTTCCCACTTCATCAAACTCTTGGTCTTTTCCCCCTTCGGGAGCAACCACCTTGATGGACCAATTGCCGCGATAGCCTTCGATATCCCACGTACCGTGGAAAGTTCCTTCCCCATCGTACTGTCCAACATAGAGCACGCTGTGGCGCCCAAGATATTGCTTGACAAATTCCACGGCACCGTCAGGACGAAGTTTGCCGGATAGAGAGAAGGGAGCAATCAGATCGACACCACTGCCGACAACAGCTGCCCCGGTGAATTCAATCCGCAATTCGTGCATCGATTGTCGACCGTAGCCTGTTTGCTGCCACCATCCAATACACTTGCACTGGCTCATCACTACGACTCCGGCTGGGTCTCAATATGGTACAAAACGTCATCACCCCGAAATCGCGGGGGACCACGAATTCTAGCCACGTTCGGCAAAAAGGCAAATTCTCTTCTGCCATACTGGCCCCACTGTACCTCGCAAAGAGCTTATAATCAGGTTTTGGTTCGTCGCATTCCACTTCTTTCTTACCCCGTGCAATTAGAGATTCGCAGAGATGATGTTGCGCGTTTGGCAATTGCCTGCTCGCTGCCTGATTCTGGTGGTCCGTTTTTACCAACGCGGAATATCCCCGTTGATTGGACCGAGTTGTCGCTTTGAACCGACGTGCAGCACATACATGATCCAGTCGATTGGCAAATATGGAGCCGCGCGTGGCTCTCTACGTGGCCTCCGCCGAATACTGCGTTGTCATCCCTTTTCCCCCGGCGGCTACGACCCGCCGTGAGGATGGAATGAAGGAGTGAAGGAGTGAAGGAGTGAAGGAGTGAAGGAGTGAAGGAGTGAAGGAGACTGTGTGAAGACCGTGGATTTAGGGCTGAAAGCCCGGTCGATTTTCTAGCCCAGGCTGAAGGCCTGGGGAACGGAGCATATCGGAATGGGAATAGGGCTGAAGGCCCGGCCGATTCACGTATTCGGTTTTCGACGGCACGTTTCGGGTTGGCAATTAATGTAAATCTGCCGGCCGTCGGCCCTACTTTAACTGAAACTTAGAACTTAGAACTTAGAACTTAGAACTTAGAACCTTAAAACAATGACAAACCGACGGCAATTTCTTTCGTATTCTGTGGCGGCTACTGCCACAACTTGGCTGACCACGTCATCGGCGTCCCCGATGCCTGCCGGCGATGATATTCATCCAATCATTGTGTTCGCTAAACCGCTCGAGCACTTTGGTTTCGATGAGCTGGGCAAACGCCTCAAGTCGATTGGGGTGCGGGGAATTGAGGCTACGTTGCGAAAAGGTGGGCAAATATCTCCAGCCGATTTCCAAACTGAGCTACCCCAATTGATTGAAGCATTGGCCAAGCACGATCAACGCGTGATCATTGCTGCATCGGATATCAACCTAGCCAATCACGATACGGAACAACAATTAAAGCAGTTTGCACAAGCAGGCATTCCCAATTTCCGCATGCAATACTATCACTACGATTTCGCGAAACCGTTGTTGTCGCAGTTAGACATCTTTGCCAAACAAGCGGCCGAGCTAGCGGAACTGTGCAAGTCGCAGGGAATTCGAGCTCTGTATCAGAACCATGCGGGTAAAGACTACTGTGGATCGGCGCTGTGGGATCTGCAACAAGTGCTCCGCGAAGTCGATCCTGAGTGGTTGGCGGTCGCTTACGACATCCGACACACCGCGCTCGAATTATCGCAAAGCTGGCGGAGCGCTACCGCCGTCATCCGCCCTCACATCGGTGCCATCTACATTAAGGATGTCGCTTGGATCGACAACAAACCCGAGAACGTACCATTGGGAACTGGCATCGCGCGGCCACTCTTTGATGCCGTCAAGCAACAAGGGTTGATCGGGCCACTATCATTGCATGTCGAGTACATTGACCACCGGAAGCCAGAACTACAGGAGCAACGTTGGTCCGCCGTAGCCCAAGACGTCGCCACCCTTCGCCAATGGCTTACCTGAACCAGCCGGGCGGAGTGATGGGTGGAGGATGATGGACGATGGACGATGGACGATGGACGATGGCCGATGGCCGATGGCCGATGGCCGATGGACGATGGACGATGGACGATGAATTTAGGGCTGAAAGCCCGGTCGATTTTCTAGCCCAGGCTGCAGGCCTGGGGGACGGAGCATATCGGAATGTGATAGGGCTGAAAGCCCGGTCGATTCACGCCGAAACGCATCGGGGTGGCAATCGATGTGAATCTGCCGGGCCGTTGGCCCTACCGACTTTCGACTCACGTCTATGTCCCAGGCCTGCAGCCTGGGCTAGACAATCTGCCGGGCCGTTGGCCCTAATCCTGCCGGGCCATTGGCCCTAATTAAACTTGGAATTGGCTTTAATTCAACTTGGAACTTGGAACTTGGAACTTCGCACGATGATGTCTGATCCGCATATCTCAAGCTACCGTCCCGATTTGCCTGATTGGGGTGTCTACCTCCGCTGGCCAGTTGCGGGTGAGGCTTGGATACATTCCGACGACCGCGAAATCGCTGCACAATTGCTTCCCAGTCCGCGTGTGCTTCGTCGCGTCCATTGGGACGGCCAATATTATCACCTCCGCTACGGCACACTCCAATTGCGAGTCCAACCGAGTATGTGGCTCTCGGTCCCTGCAGTGGATCTCGAAGTTGGGCAACAAGTCGAATTGCTTAGTCGTGCAAACCACAACGATCCTGGGATCTACCGCATCGCTGATATTCTGTATTCGGTCCAAAGCCAGTCGATCGACTATTACCTATACGGCGATTCATTGAAGTTAGAGAAAAGATTCAGTCGCGCGGATCTGTGTCCCCTACAAGTCAAGCATTATCTGCGCGTCGGCTACTACCAACATCGCCCTCCCACCGCAGACATACCCGATGATGTTGAGTTATTGAACGTCGGTGAGCTAACATCGTAAGCTACTCCACCTGATCGCGCAGCCATTGAGCGTATTTCGCCGAACACCGAGCCACATTGGTGACTATAATTTGTGGAGTATCGTAACTGTGTTGACTTTCGATGGCCGCGATCAGTGGTTCCGTTAATCTCGCCAGCGACTTGACAGTCACCCGCATTTCGTCGGCTTCGCACAATTCGCCTTGCCACCGATAAAAACTGCGGATGGGCCCGGTAACTTGCACGCACGCTGCCAACCGCTGCTGGACTAATTGATATGCTAATGCGTGGGCATCATCGGCGTTGGATGTGGTGGTCGTCAATTCGATAAACTCGTCACTGTCAGTCACTTGTTGGAATCACCTCATGTGTGGTCGTTTAACACTTAAGACCGCCCCTGCGGAATGGGGACAACTTCTGTTGCCTGCTCTTGATTTTGAGGCATTGAGCACCGCTTGGCAACCGCGCTTCAATATTGCACCCACGCAAGACATTGTGGTGATCGCTCGTGGAAGTGGGAACACGAGCGCGGGAGGGGAGGGGAGCGCTGCACTGCAGTTTGCGAAATTTCGCTGGGGCTTGGTCCCAAGTTGGTCGGCGGACCTGTCGATCGGCAATCGCATGATCAACGCGCGACATGAAACGCTGCGCGAAAAGAAATCGTTCATCGGCCCACTGCGTCAGCGACGCTGCCTCATCGTGGCGGACGGCTATTATGAGTGGCAAGTGCTTGGCGGCAAACACAAACAGCCACATTGGATTTCTCCCATGTCTGGCGGTCTCATACAATTAGCTGGACTGTGGGAAACCAACAAGCGAGCTACCGGTCAGCCGTTTAATACTTGCACCATCATCACCACCGCCGCCAATCAAAAGCTCTCGGAGATCCATGATCGCATGCCGGTTGTATTGAACGCGGTCGCCGCAGAACGTTGGATGGATCTAAACTGTGAGGTCGATGAAGCCTACGCACAACTCGGCCCGGCTCCCAATGAGATATTGACCGCGCGTCCGGTCAGCTCCTATGTCAACAACGCCCGGCACGAAGGGAATGAGTGTTTGACAATCGCTACCCCTTCGTTACTAACTGATCGATGAGCGAATCGAGCTCTGCTTTTTCGATCCCCATCTTAGCGGCAGCCAGGGCGAACAATCGTTTCTCGACTTCAGTCAATTTACCATCGGCGGCCATCATGCGAATGAGATCGGCCAGCATTCGATTCTGCTCCTCGCGATCGATGGGAAAGCGCAGCTTGGCTCCACCACTCAGGGCAAAGTCGATAGCCTTCTCCAAATCCTCCTCCGCCAACCCCAAGGCCGAACAACGATCGATTAACAGCGCAATCTCCTGCTCGCTGAGAACTCCATCTGCGGCGGCCATGATGACTAGGTTCTTGAGGTGATCGAGCTGTTGCACTGGGGGAACTCCTGGCCGAGAGACGGATGAACAAGGGGAAACGCTAACAAGCCCTATCGTAAGAAACGTTTAGTCAGTTGATTGTCGTTTGTTTACACAGCCCGTCAACACCTGAGGTTCACTATGGACTGGACTCCGGTGGTAGGAATAAGTCGATTACTTCAGCGGGACGTACAAGCTCCTCCTCGACATCCACCTCCTCGACTTCCGCCTCTTTGACCTGTTCAGGCAATTCGTCCGGTGGCATCCACTGCGGAGGGAAGTACTCAGGATCGATCAAGTCGAACCTCTCAAGCTCCGCCATCCCAGTCTCCTCGTTGATCCACTCCCCCTGCTCATCCAAGTACAGCAATTCCAGCGCGACGAACAACCGCATCCGCTGCACACGATAACTGACCCAGTTCGAAATCAGATTGTTCTTGGCATCGACCATCCCCTGCAAGGCTTGCAACAGGAACAGTGTCAGATTGGCTTCGGCCGAATTGCTAGTTCGCAAATCGATCTGCGCCTGGTCAACTTGTCGCGTGGCTGCCACCAATTGTTGCCTGGCAATTTGGAAATTCAGTCGTCGGAGCGTCAACTGTCGCAAGATCGAACGAACCTCATTGGCCACTTGGTCTTTCTCGGAAATAAACTCACGGCTAGCGCGTTGGTAATTGATCTGCTGAGCACGGTAGAAATTGCGTTCGTTCAGGCGATTCAATGGTCCATCGAACTGAGCCCCTAACCGGTAAGTGTTGGCGGACGAATCGAAACGAAAGGCGTTGTTCTTACTAGGATCACTCCCCAAGGCCACGCTGCCGGTAACGCTTAGATCGCTCTTGAGCGCATTGGCGGCCACTTCCACTTTTCGAAAAGCATCCATCACCAGAGCTTGGCTATTCATCAGATCGAGTCGCTGACGATGCGCAAAAGTGATCGCCTGATGCTCCTTGATCCGCATCGGTTCGATTTCGATCAGGAACATGCGGATCTGCGATTGTGCGACGTAGATTTCATCCAACTCGCTGCGCAAGACAACTCCCACTGCTTTCTGCATCGCCTCCAACGCCAATGTGGCCGGCGATGCGTCGGACGGATCGCTGGATGCATCGCTGGTCGAATCTAGAGCTTCTGCTTTTTCGATCTGTTCTTTCAATCGCTTATCAAATTCATCGCGGCCCTCGATCACTTCCTGCAGTTCCGCCAGTCGCGTTTTGATGCGACTAGCCAGTGAGAGTTGCTGTTCGTAATCGAGACGATCGTCTTGACCGAGTTCATCCACCGCGGTGGCATCCAACCGCGTGGTCCAAGTGGACAATTCTTCTTTGAGCGCTGGCAGTAAATCAGCCGCTTGGTCGCGCAGTTCGACGTAACTTTCAAAGGCGTTGCTCAATACCTCTTTCGGCGCAGTCTCCGGCGCAACGAATTGGACCAGCGCTAGATAGAGTTCATCGGTCGCTTGCTGCAACTGCTCCACGCGCGGATCGATCAGCTCGAAAGGCTTCAGCAGTGTTTCGTCGATCTCAAACGGAACCCATGGGGGCAAACCGAGTTGGAATTTAAACTGGTCGAGCGAAGTGATCAAATTTTGTTGCGACGAAAGTAGCGACAGCCGCGCGTTTTGATACTGTTGGAACACTTGGTCAGCTTGAATCTGCGAGGCCATCCCCAGTCCAACCAACACTTCATATTCGCGCAAATTGCGGCGCAGGTTTTCGACGTTGGTCTCCGAATTGCGGATAGCTTGGACTTGAGTTAACAAGCTCAGATAGTTGCTGGTGACATCCAAGTGAAAGTTTCTTCGAAAGCGCGCGAAGTCACGAACTTGGTAGAGTAAATTGCGTTCGGCTTGAGTCAAGTTCTCTAGTCGCACATAACGAAACGCGCCACGCAACAACGGCTGGCTAAAGCTGGTGACCAGCGCCGCCGAACCACCCTGGATATTGCCCGATCCGAAATCCCAAAACAGGCTGTTGAGGATATTGGTTGCGAACTGTCCTCCACCAGCTAAATTGCGTGTGAACCCCAATCGATCGGAGACTTGCAACCGCCGCTGGTCTCCCAAATCGGCCCCAGTCGCTATAAAGTTGGTCCCTCCGCCGCCAGCCCATTGAGTGTCGAATTCAAAGCGATTGCCGGTCAATGTCAGAGCCGACAGGTAAACTTGCTCAAATTGCGTTTGGTAGTCGCGGCTATGCAACAGCGCTAGATCGATCGCCAGCGGTTGAGTCAACTTGATTTGCTTTGACTCCGGATCGCGCGGCAAGTGATCGATCCACACTGGGCTTTCCGTATGTCCCTGAGTCGCGATTTTTGAATAATACTTGGTGTTGTCAAATCCGTCGGGGAAATCCATAAAACGCTTGGCTGCGGCGTCATCAATCGGCTTGGGAGGACAATCCAGGTTGGCACCGATCTGCATCCGCGAGAGCGAACTGGGTTCGACTCTCCGCGAGGGCACATCCCACAGCGGATCAAGTTGTCGACTTTCGACCAAACAGTACGATTCCTTGTCCGCGCGCAGCCGGTAGTGCGAACGCGAACAGGCGGGAATAGTCGAGATAACCAACAGTCCCAGGAGTAGTCCCAAAATGCGCGTAGACCAAATCCAACCGCGAGCGGTTTCGACATCGGTCGATAACTGGTTTGCGAGTTGTTCAAGGAGCCTGAGTAGCATGTGGGCGATTGAAGAATTCAAGAAGTGGTTTGCATGCAATTCTGAACGCACCGCACCGCAACTGCTCATGCGCAGTGTTTCAGAGCGAAACGCCACGTTTTATAGGTGGCTAGGGTCGCCAGACCGCAGGGACTCTACCTATGTTTTGGCAAACGTGGCTACGACCGCTTTTTCCGGCTGATGCTTAATCGATACCATCGGCGCAATCGTCAGTCGAAAACATCGGCTGAGATGCTCTTCGATCAAGAAAGCGGAGTGGGGATCGACGTTGGTTACCGCTTGCGTAATTTGCGTTGAGTTTGATGGCGGCCCCCATGAGTTAATTAAAGAGTAGAACAATTGGCCCCAATTGTGAGACTTCTCGCTGATCGCCAGTGAGGCCAGACGTAAGACACCCTCCCACCGAAAGTTGCGTCTTTCAGACGCGTCTTTCAGACGCGACTTTCGGAAGGGAGGGTCGGAGCCCCAGCGACGGGGAGGGCAATCCCCCCTCTCCGCTCGCGTTACTCGCGACTCTCCCCAAGGGGCGAGTTGG
>JBGSJT010000032.1:0-44053 GCA_041741715.1 Pirellulaceae bacterium
GCCGCCGCCATCGCCTGGGCTCAAACCATTCCGGACGAAGCCCTGCGGCACCAGACGCTCCTGACCATGGCGCAGAACCGCGCGGCCAGCAGCGACACGGAGGCCCTGGAGTTGCTCAAGGCGGCGGGTCTTACGGACAGGGAGATCAACGAGGCCGGCCTTTTGCCGGCTGTTGTGGATCGCCGGATCCTCACCGCTCAGGCCAGCGGGACCATCACGCGGTCCGCCATGGTGCGTCCGGATTGAATGGCATGCGCTTCGGTCTTCAAGATTCACGGAATGAATTGTGCTATTGCGCTGGTTCCAGCCGCCCCGCTATTGAATCCGTCAGGTTTGCCAATGAGAATTCCGTTCCATCGAGAGGTTTGCAAACACCGGGATTTCGCCCGGCATTCCACCAGCGGCCGTCCCTTCAAAAGCGAGCTCCTTGCCGTTGCGCTCGCCTTGATGATGGGATTCTTGATTTTTTCTCCGCCGGCCGTGGCTGGGGAGGGCGGTCTTGCTGCTCGCGAAGGGACCCTTCATTTGCTGTCGTTTGGAGTGGGTTCTGCGATGGAAGGTCCGCCGGTGGACGACCTCTATGGGCGCGATGCCGGTTTTGTCGTGGAGGCATTAGAGCGGGCCCCTTCCCCTTGGAAACAGGTTGAGACGACGCTTGTTTCCGGGCTGGCCTGCACTCCCGAAAGGCTGCGCGCCGAACTGGAGCGACTGGGCAAGGCGGCCGGGCCCGGTGATCTTGTTTTCATCCACGCCAGCACTCATGGAACGACAGAGGATGGCCTGTTGCGGCTGGAGGGCGAGGAAGGGCCGCCAATCATCGATGCCAACGTCCTCGCCGCCAGCCTGGCCGGATTGCCATGCCCCTCGCTGGTGACGATCGACGCCTGCATGGCAGGTGGTGCGGTGCGGAGTCCATTGCCGCCCCGGAGCGCCTGGTTCCTCGGCTGCACCGAGACTCAATCGACCAGCGGGCAGACGGACGATCCGAAAGTTCCCCATGGTTTCGTGATCCTCGCCATGTGTGAAGCGCTGCGAGGTGACGCGGACGCCGACCTTGATGGCCTGGTGACCATTGGCGAACTGTTCCCGTGGGTTCGGGAACGGGCAACCGGGTTGGCGAGATTCTGGTGTATCCAGGACGGCGTCGTGGTTCTTCCCGCGGATTTGGCCGCGCTGCCCCTGACGCGAGCGGTTCCCGGCAAACACCGGCCGTTGTGGTCGATGAGCAGGGTGGAATCGCGGAACCCGTGGGGTTTGCCTGATCCGTCGGCTCTGCCCAAGGACGCCGAACCCGCCGCCAAACTTATTGCCAGACTGAAAGATCGCCCCGCCGCCTTAGAGGTGTGGGAAGAATGCGAAGGAGTCGTGAAGCCCCCGGTGTCCGGCAGGGGGAATGCTATTGACGGAACCTGGGCCTGCCGTTGGGGCAAGAATGAGGAGGCGCAGTTGGAGAACCGCGGGCGGGCGGAGATTGCGGAGACGGAAGACGGTTTCTTCGCGGTGGTGGTGAACGAAAGCGGAAGCTATCTTATCGAGGCGGTTCGCGACCTGGAGGACCCGACCCGTCTGAGCGGTCGTTGGAGCCATCTCGAATCACCTGAGAAGGCGTCCCGCTGGGAAGGGCGCGTTGTGGATGAGCGACGCATCGACGGGCAGGCCTTCGAGGGGGCGTTGGATTTCCGGCGCTGAACAGCGTGGCTCCCTTGTGAACTGAAGCTCTCGAAGTTTCGGCACGGAGGAACTCGAAAGCTGATGCGGCGATCGCAGCCAAGTGCCCTCCCGAAAAGATCCAAAGCCAGAACGGGAAGAAAACTTCGCGTTGATGTCGGTTTTCCCGCCTGTCCTGCGCATGTGTGTTCGTAATGAAAAAGCATCTCATCACGTTGATCGTTGCCGCCTCGGCGGTGATTCGCGCCCACGCCGCCGACCTCGCCAGCGAATTGGAGGGCTACTGGCAACCCGATATGGAGAAAACCCTTGCGCTGGCCAAGAAGGCGAATCGCGAGATGGACCCACTGGCGCAGGCCATGATGGGCAAGATGGTGTTCGAATTCCAAAAGGACAGCATGACTGTCCACGGACCTCCGGGACTTGCATCCGACGATCCGGCCGTTCCCTTCAAGGTCAAAGGGGTGGACAAGGCCGCGAACTCGCTCACGCTCAGCGCCGGGGGAAAGGAAATGAAGGTCAGGTTCGACAAGGAGCAGATGGCGCTGAACGACCCCGAGAACGGGTGGGTCGTCTTCAACCGCATGACCCAAGAGGACTTTGCAAAGCGGGATGCCGGAGCCGCGAAGGTCGAAGGAGGGGGCGGCGGCAAGGCCCCGGCAGCGGTGAAGCTCGAAAACGTGTCGTCGAAGCCGATCCCCGACCAGCCTGCCGCGGGCAAGGCCTATGGCAAGGAATTCAAGGTGGAGAAGGCGATCCTCGAGAACGGCAATTTGAGATTGCGGCAGGGCGAAGGCTTCTTCGCCGACTTTGAATTCCTGATCTTCCTTTTTGGCCAGGACGGCAAGTTTGATGGCAAGGAGATCAAGGTGAAGCCGAACGAGAATTCCAACATCGCGCACATCCACATGAGCCGCCTGGTCGAAAAGGATGGCGTGCCCCAGAACGAAATGTTCTCGGAGAAGTTCGCCATGAAGCTGGAGTTCGGCACCGCCAGGGATGGCAAGATCCCCGGCAAGATCCACCTTCGCCTGCCGGACGAGGCCGGAAGTTTCGTGGTCGGCACCTTTGAAGCGGAGGTCAGATAGACCATGACCGACTACACACGCTGGCTGAACAACTCCGACCAAACCCGCGACCATGAGGTGTTCGCCGGGCTTTACGCCGAGCTGCGCCGGATCGCGCGCTCGAAGATGGCGGGGGAGAAGCAGGGCGGCACGCTTGATACGCACGGATTGATCCATGAGGCGTGGCTGAGGCTGGAGAAGTCCGCGCCGGAGCAATGGCGCGACCGGAAGCAGTTCTACGCCGCGGCGTCCGAAGCCATGCGCCGGATCCTCGTCGATGCCGCACGGCGCAGGCTGGCCGCCAAGCGCGGCGGCGGGGAGGGAGCCGTCCCCTTGGACGACGAACTGCCGGTGGCGGCACCGATGGAAGACGAGCGGCTTCTCGACGTCAACGAAGCCCTCGACCGGCTCGAAGTGGAATTCCCCATGGATGCCCAGATCGTGAAACTGCGCTTCTTCTCAGGTCTGGGAAACGAGGAGATCGCCACCCTGCTGGAAGTCAGCGAGCGCACGGTGGAACGGCACTGGAAACTTGCAAAGGTTTGGCTCTACCGCGAGTTGAACGAATCGAACGAAGAATAGTGATGGAATTTCCATTGAGCGTGGCGGCTTTCCGCGAGCCGCAACGCATGTCCTGATATACCTATGAAGAAAGATCACACGGACTGCCGCGACATTTTCATTCGCGCCCTCGATCTGGATGGCGACGCCCGCGATTCCTTCCTCGCCGAGGCCTGCACCGGGAAGCCTGAGTTGGAATCGGAGGTCAGAAGCATGCTGGCCGACTCCGAGAAAGCCGATGGCTTCTTCTCCGATGGCGAAGGCTCGACCCTGCTCGCCACCCGGTTCGAAACACCCTACACCGAAGTGGAGGGCGAGCGGGTGGGCAACTTCATCCTCCGCCAGCAGATCGGCGAAGGAGGTTTCGGCATGGTCTGGATGGCCGAGCAGATGGAACCGGTGAAGCGCATGGTCGCGCTCAAGGTGGTCAAGGCCGGCATGGATACCAAGCAAGTGCTCGCCCGCTTCGAAGCCGAGCGCCAGGCCCTCGCCCTGATGAACCACCCGAACATCGCCAAGGTGCTCGAAGCCGGTGCCACCTCCAGCGGGCGGCCCTATTTCACCTTGGAGCTGGTCAAGGGCATTCCCATCTCCGATTTCTGCGACCTAAGGCAGCTCGACGCCCGGCTACGCGTGGAACTCTTCCGGGATGTCTGCTCCGCCGTGCAACATGCCCATCAGAAAGGAGTCATCCACCGCGATCTCAAGCCGTCGAACGTGATGGTCACCCTCGCGGGCGACAAGCCGCTGGTGAAGATCATCGACTTCGGCATCGCGAAGGCCACGCAGTCCAACCTCGTGGAAAGAACCCTCTTCACGCGCTTCGGCCAGTTTCTCGGCACCCCGGTTTACATGAGCCCCGAGCAGGCCGCCATGAGCGCGTTCGATGTGGATACCCGCTCCGACATCTACAGTCTCGGGGTTCTGCTTTACGAACTGCTGGCGGGAGCACCGCCCTTCGATCAGCAAACGCTACTCTCCGTGGCGCACGATGAGATGCTGCGGATCATTCGCGAAGAGGAACCGCAAACTCCCAGCACCCGCCTCAGCCAGATGCGGACCCAGAGCGGGGCGACCGCCATGCGCAAATCACCCGTCCCCGTCAGTGTGCTCAAGGGCGAGCTCGATTGGATCGTGATGAAGGCAATCGAAAAAGACCGCTCCCGCCGTTACGAGTCCGCGAGCGCTTTCGCCGCGGACATCGGGCGCTACCTTGCCAACGAGCCGGTCCAGGCTGCCGCCCCCAGTGCCCTTTACCTTTTGAGCAAATTCGCCCGCCGTCACAAAGTGGCGCTTGGCACAGCGGCGGCGATGCTTGCATTGTTACTGGCTGGGATCACCACCACCGCTTGGCAGGCGGTGCGGGCCGCCCAGGGCATGATGCGCGCAGTCAAAGCCGAGGAGCTCGCCGCGCAAAGACTGACGGAGGCCGAGTCCTTCGCCAAGGTCCTGAGCGAAGTGTTGGAAGGGCAGCTTGCTGGCTATTGGCAGGTTGATATGGAAAAGACGCTTGTTATTGGCAAGAAGACGAATCTCGAGATCGATGCGTTTGAGCAATTGTTCTTGGCAAAGACCGTCTTCGAGATCCGCGACGGGAAAATGACTTGGCACGGCCCCCCGGGAAACCTCGCCGAGAACCCGCCACTTCGTTTCACAATTAAGCAGCCGGAGCGGCCTGGAAAATCTTTGGTCATGGAGTTTGCTGATGACCAAGGCGGGCAACGCAGCGCCATCATCGAGGGCGACTCGCTCACCATCAGCGTGGAAGGCAAAAAGCTCATCCTAGGCCGCATGAGTAACGAGAAGTTTGACGAATTCATTAAGCTCGACGAAGAGGCAAAGGCCGCCGCCAAGGCGGAGAAGGATAAGAAGGCACAAGTCCCGCCCGTAGACATCGCCGCCATTGAAGGACTCAGGGAATTAGAAGAGCTCGAGTTCTACAACAAACGTGCCATCAACATCAGTGCGCTTGCGGGTTTGCCAAAACTCAAGGAGCTCAGCATTTATATGAGTGATTTCAATACATTGGACTTCCTGGAACAAACCATCTCCATCGAAAAGCTCAACCTCTTTGGTAGCGATCACACCTTCAAGGATTATAAGCCGCTGCTCCAGCTCAAGGACCTCCGCGAGTTGGATCTTTCGGTAAACAGTCAGGCGACCGACGCGAACCTCAAGGATCTTGCAGACCTGACAACGTTGGAGAAGTTTGATATGGGACTCTGCACCGAGGTGACGAGCCTCCATTTCCTTCGCAACTGTAAGGGACTGAAGGAAATAGATGTCGCAGGCTGCCTCGCTCTACGCGACCTGGACGTATTTACAACACTCCCTGAACTGGAAGTGCTCAACCTCAGATCTTTACCGATCTCGGATGTAGGCTTTCTCCAGGATAAGATAAAACTCCGGGAACTCGACCTCAGCAATACACAGGTCACCGACATCTCGCCTCTTGCCGGAGTCACCTCGCTCGAACGGCTCAATCTCAGCGATACGCAGGTCACCGATCTGTCGTCCTTGCTGCCTCTGCTGCGGGCCACCGGAATGCCATTGATCGAACTCCCCGAGGGGCTCAGTGAAGAGCAACGCAGGTCGCTCGCCGAGGCCATGACGATTGCGCCCGCGGAAATGAAGCGCATCGCACCATCCGGCCTGACTCTGGTTATTTGCAATACTGATTTCGAAGTGCTCGATACCCTGGTGGTTGGGTCGGATATCGAAAACGCTGAATACGAATTCCGAATTTCAGAAGGGCAGGATGAGATCCGTGTGTTCGCGGTTGGTTCACGGATTAAGAAAAGCTTCAACTATGAGTTGCTGACGCAAAACTACATCGTTGCCCGGGCCCAAAACAAGGATCACGCCGCGCCCACGCTGCCTTTGGGGGAATCACTTTGCGAATCGGTTGGCGCATCCGTGAGTGAGGGAAAATTGGATGGATTCAATATGGCCGGGATCTTTGCCAGTGAGCCAAGAACCTTAAAGCTCACTCAACAGATGAGAAACCAAATCCACGCCGATATCGTCGCCAACCAGCGCACCATGCCAATCTTTGTTGAGACGGAATCGGACAGTCCTGGAAAAGTAACCTTTCAACCTGTCAAGTAAAACCAGAGAAGCGAAACATGCAACATCATCAGAAAGACAACGCCGGATGGGCCCAGGAAAATGGATACGAGCTCAACGCAGAAACCACAGGGGCTCTCTCCAAAGGTGCGAGCAGCCTTGATGTTTTCAGGAATGCGGCAAGTTATCGGGATCATGTCATCGGAATCCAGAGGAACAGGCGTTTTGAGATTCTCGATGTTCGGTTCGATGTGATGCGTGGTAGTGAGGCAGGATCTATCTGGAAGACGGTCGCATTGATCCCGACCACCGGACTCGACCTCCCGAATTTCGATCTCCTGCCGCGACGCGAGAATCCCGGCATGAGTTTTCTAGGCATTCAAGGCCTCGAACTGAAACTGCCTCCAACCGCACCGCTGGAGGAGCGACAAATCATCGATGCGTTTAACAAGCAGTACTGTCTCTTTGCGGGAGGTGCTTTTGAGTCGATGGCGGCATCGATCAAGTCCGCCAATCATCAGGTTCCCAGCCTTGAGGACATGACCTCGATCTGCAAACCAAGCGTCCTGAAATTCCTAGCCACCGCCGCCACCGGATTCATCGGGGTTCAGGACGGATACCTTACGATCCGTGCGCCTGAAACCCGGATCATCACTGGCGCTTTCAGCGACACGATTATGAAAGGGAAGGAGCGCGACGACCTGCTGTCTGTCGCCAACAATCTGCTTGATGCGCTCGCGAACGCCGCGAGTGAGCCCCCCATTCGTTCGCTGACGCTGGAGAACACATTCCGCCCCGCGATGCTACTTGGTACCATCATCGGAGGCGTAATAGGTTTTTGTGTGGGCGGGTTTATGGGGATTCTGTTGTTGTTCCTGTCCAACTATGATTACTTATCCATGAACGTCATGCTGGCTCTCGTCCCTGCGCTGGCATTTGGCGGAGTCGCAGCCGGTTCGCTTATCGGCAAGACATTGACTCGCGGTTGATTCAGTATGCCCGCCCGTTATCCTTGCTAGCCGAGTCCAGGGCATGAAGTTGCGCAGTAAAGGCAGAACGCAGCCGGTCGGCAAGAAGGGTATGAACGCCTAGGGTCTGCATGATGTGCACGGATATGTTATCGAGTCGTGCAGCGACTGGGCTGGTGATCCCACTGGCCCAATGGAGAGCAAAAAACGAATGCTTCGCGGCGGCGCTTGGTTGATGGACGCCGCGTATTGCAAGTCAGGGAACCGGCTCTTCCATGTCGGCCTCGCCTCCAAACCTATTTCACTACCTTCCAACCATCAATGGGCTTTACCGTCGCACAACTTGGCCCACCATCTTTGCCGGTTCCAGGTATTGTCGCTTGCAGCAATCGCTTAGGCGTTTCTAGAACTGAATCGATCATTCCCCACGAGATTCCCTCTAAAGGGATCTTGATGCGACGCTGCCAACAACTATCGAATTGCCCCGCCGACTTTCCGATGTCAACGTAAAGGAATCGGCCAGTTGGCGGACCTTGTGCGATGGAGCCACTAAAGTTTGGCGATCCATCAGCTCGCTTGCCTTTGACAGTAATCCTGCATTCGAGAGACAGTTTGCCTGTCTTCGATCGTTGCACAGCAATGGCCTTGTAGTCGTTGCCCTTACCCTCTTGAATGCCGAAGTCCACTCCGGGTGGAGGATCGACCAAGACTATCCGTAAAGGCACCGCGATTTCTGATTTGAGTTCTTTTGGCATGTTAACTCTGTACCTCTCCGTAAAACACAGCCAGCCATATGGTTGGCTCATCAGGCGTGGTCCACTCGACCCGATGCCTTTGATTTGCTGGGATGTTGATGTAATCACCGGGCTTCAGCTCTTTCGATTCGCCGTCAATCGACAATCGAGCGGCACCTTGGAGTACAACAACCCATTCGTTTTGCTGTTGGTCATACCAAAAGCCTTCTTGCGATGCATGACCATGCGATACAATACGCTCGATGCGGAAATTGTCAGCTTCGAGTAATGTTGTGAAAAGCTCGTCGGGCAGGTTCGTTGCGAGGTCGGTGAGGAGGTTGGAGGTCATGTTTTCGCTTGATTGAACGATTGAATGTACAACCATGATTGTGAGGACAGCCGAAATGAACATCAAGAGCCCAACAAAGCTGCTCTCACAAGACGGTTTTTTGTTGTTTGCTACTCGAAGCTCGAGAATGTTTGCTTATGGCCTCCTATCAGTCGTTTTGGTGATCTATTTAGCCGAAATAGGGCTGCAAGAGTGGGAGATAGGCCTCTTACTCACGTTGACTTTGGTTGGTGACACAGCCATCTCACTGTTGCTCACTACAACGGCCGATCGCTTCGGACGACGACGAACCCTAATCGTTGGCTCAATTTTGATGGTGCTGGCCGGAATCGTCTTTGTTTCGACAGGCAATCTACTCTTGCTGTTGCTAGCAGCGACAATTGGCGTCATCAGCCCAAGCGGAAATGAAATTGGCCCATTTTTATCCGTTGAACAGGCTGCGCTGTCGCAGATCGTTAGTGATGAGAAGCGAACCGATGTGTTCGCTTGGTACAATCTGGTAGGTTCCTTCTCAACAGCACTGGGTGCCTTTGCTGGTGGTTTGATTGTCGAAGCATCGCAGAGATATGGCTTGATCGGTGAGGCTGCGTTTCGACCCGTCTTGTGGGCATACGCTTGCATCGGCCTGATTCTAATCGGCGGTTTTGTTTTCTTGACATCGGCAGTCGAATCGCAGCGCGAGAATAGACCGCCGGCACAGACGAAGACGCTGTTGGGGCTGCACGAGTCCAAGCAGATCGTTCTCAAACTGTCTTTGCTGTTTGGACTCGATGCATTCGGCGGAGGCTTTGTCATTCAAAGCGTAATCGCCTACTGGTTTTACGTACGATTTCAACTAGACCCAGCAATACTGGGGACGATATTTCTATTCGCCAACCTTCTAGCCGGCGTTTCAGCACTCGCTGCCGGTTGGCTAGCGAGACGCATCGGGTTGGTCAATACGATGGTGTTCACACACCTACCGTCAAACGTACTATTGATCCTGGTGCCCATAATGCCCAATCTACACTGGGCTGTTGGATTGCTGTTGCTGCGATTCAGCATTTCGCAAATGGACGTCCCAACTCGCCAAGCCTATACGATGGCAGTAGTCCATCCTGATGAACGATCCGCAGCAGCCGGCATCACGGCAGTTGCTCGATCTGTGGGTGCTTCGATTTCTCCCATGCTTGCCTTACTATTGGTAGGAAGTACGGGACTAATGAGCACCCCATTCTTTCTCGCCGGAGGCCTAAAGATCGTCTATGATCTATTGCTCTATCGTGCGTTTACGACCGACGCACGTAAATGTGATGGAGTGGTGCAGCAACTGGGCCGGTGATTACCACTAGGGCGCAGTCAGCGATCCCACTGGCCAACCGAGGGCTATAGCCGAATGATTCCTGGCGGCGCTTGGTTGACGGGCGCGGAGTGAAGCAAAACAGGGGACCGGGCCTTTCATTTCCCGCGGTAGACTCGCTCCGACTACGTCGGCTTCCGCGTGGCCCTGAGTTCCCCAGAAATCTCCAACTAGTGCTGCGTCAACATTGAAAATTAGCGTAGTGGACCTTGCTAAAGGTCCTGCAGTACCGGGATCTTTAGCAAGATCCACTACGGCGTACTCGAAAATTAAATGTTGACGGACTACTAGGTCCACCCGATCTTGAGCGCGTCGAAGTAACTTTCCGACGGAAGCGGTTACAATCAGCGTAATCGGTGGGCCGGCCGAGAGGTCTTAGCGGGCCCTAACGTATGGTGCGTGTCAGCCGCTTCGCAATCGACCTGAAACTTGACCTTCCTGGTCACTGGAGACCATATGATTCGATTGTTCCTCGCTTCGACCCTGGGCCTTGCCCTTTGTCTCCCCACTGCCGTGACGGCCGACGACTGGAGTACACTTCCGCTGGCCGCCACCTACGTGAAAATCTGCGGCAAAGACGAGAACGCCCGCAAGTACTACTTCGAGCTATGCAAGAGCAACCTTCAACTGCTCGATTACGCCGCCAAGAACCCCAAAACGATGGGCGAAGCCTATTTCGATCTCACCACCGAGATCGAAAAACGCGGCAAGGGCGTCTTAATTCCGGGTGTTGGGGCGGCGGGAACGGGCAGCGTGACGGAAGGCGCCGCGATGTTTTTGATCGGTGCCGACGAGGAAATCGCCTCGTCGATCGATGAAGCGAATCGCATGCAGCCGAATCGTGGCAACTATCAACCCTTGATCGGCGTCTTGTCGCAAACGGAATATCTGTCGGAGATGATCGACCCCGCCAACGGACGCTATTTCCGCAGGCTGCTGTTCGCTTGGGCCAAACGACACAACGCCCCTAACACCTTGAAAGTCCTACTGTTCTACGTACAAACACAGGCCGCAGAACTGCAAAGCGATCCGGACACCCTCGCATTCGTCATGGATGTCGCCGTCTCGACATCCGCTCAGCGACTGCCGATTCAGAAGGCAACGGCGATGTTAGCGATGGCCAACATCTTGAAGAATGATCAGATTCTGTATGTTGAGGAAAAACTCTTAAAGGACGAGACGACGTTGCTACCAGACGTCCTATTCGATTTGAAGGGCCCAACGAAGATCAGGGTCGAAACCCGCGTGTGCGATTATGCCTTGGCGATCTGTGTCAAACTCAGCGGGCAGTCGTTTAACGATTACGGCTTCGACATTCTCGGCTCTGATAGCGATATGTTCGAAAGCTGGGAATACGCCGGATTCACGAAAGACGAAACCCGCAAGGCCGCCTTCAAGAAATACGAGGAATGGCGCAAGGCCAACCCAATTAACGAGGACTAAGGACAGTGCGCTGAATTAGTGTCCGATTTGCGCAGTGATTCCTAGACCTGTCGATGCGGTGGCTTGCAACTGGAACACTAATTTCCACTAATCTGCACTAATGAAAGCTGGCTAACCCAGTGAGCAGTGGGATTGGCGTAGCGATGCGGCTCTTGATTCCTCGCCCCCGGGCTCCGCCCGGGGACGCACTGCCCCAGAGGCTCCGCCTCGCCTGGGATTTAGCTAACAAATAAACGTTTCATGAAACAGCACATTCTCAAACCGTTGTTCCTCGCTGTATCACTGCTCACGCTGTGGGCGACGGGGGCGACCGCGCAATACCCGGACTGGCAGCACTCGGGATCGATGTTCATCCTCACCACGCCGGAAGGAGCCAACCTACCGGCAGCGGCGGTCGTGAAGGATTTTCCGCTGTTAGTGCGGCTGAATAAGGACTTCTTCGATTTCAGCCAAGCGAAAGCGGATGGGGCCGACCTGCGGTTCTCGGCCAAGAACGGGGAACCACTGGCGTATCAAATAGAGGAATGGGATGCGGCCAACGGACTCGCAGCCATATGGTTGAAGATCCCAACCATCACCGGCAATGCCCGGCAAGAAATAAAAGTGGTTTGGGGCAACACCGCCGCTGTCAGTGAGTCAAGTGGCACCGCGGTGTTCAATGCTGACAACAACTTTGCCGCTGTGCTGCACATGAACGAGACCGTCCAAGACGAGGTTGGCACAATCACGGCAAGCGATGCCGGCACCGCCTTGAGCACGGGCGTGATCGGTAAGTCGCGGACTTTTTCCGCAGGAAAGGGCGTCAATTGCGGCACCGAAATCAAAACTTTTCCGAGCGGTTCAGCGCCCCACTCCAGTGAGGCCTGGTTCAACGCTAAGAAGATCAACACTACTGTTCTGGCCTGGGGTGTTCCCACTGACCAAAGTAAGGTGGTGATGAATTTGGCCAGCCCTTCGCACCTGGCAGTGGACAGCTGGTTCGGTGGCGCCGATATCGTAGGCGACATCCCCGTCCCGATGTCTGAATGGGTGCATGTCGTCCACGCCTACGATGGAAAGCAGGCAAAGTTGTATGTGAATGGCGTACTCGACAATACCGCTGGCAGCGCCGACATGAAAATTCCCAATACAGTATCCATGTACATCGGTGGCTGGAATCAGGTCTCTGGTACTTATGATTTCGTCGGTGATATCGATGAAGTGCGTATCTCCAAAGTGGCGAGATCCGCCGATTGGATCAAATTGACATACGAAAACCAAAAGCCGCGGCAAACGTTGATCGGACCTATCGTGCAAAAGGGCAATCAGTTTTCCTTGTCCTCAACCGCGTTAACGGTGTTGGAAGGTCAGACAGCTACTATCACGGCCCAGGCTGGCGGAGCACAGAAGCTCTATTGGACCCTAACCGTTGACGGGAAAGAATCGGTAGTTGCCACCGATTCTTTTTCCTATTTCTTTCCCGCCGGTCGCGTAGCCGGGGAAACGCAGGCCAAACTGCAATTCAAGGCCATCTATGCCGATGGTGTGAAGACTAAGTACATCGACATCACCATCAAAGAAACCATTCCCGAGCCGGTCTTCACCCTCATGGCCCCGGCAAATTGGGATGGACGATCGACCATCGAGGTCGTGCATCAGATCGAGAATCTCGCGGCGATGCAGGCGGCGAACGCGGGCGACCTGAAGTTTGAGTGGAGCGCGGAGCCGTTCGCGGTCACCAAGGAAGTGGCACCCGGAAAACTGCGACTGCTGCGCTCGCAGAACAGTGGCAAGCTAACGGTCACTGCCACCGCGAGCAACGGAGGCAAACCAGTCATGCAGAGCCTGGATATCATGGTGACTGAGCCGAAGAGCGACGCGTGGATCGTGCGAACACCTGCAAAAGATGAGAAGCCCGAGGAGGGCCAGTTTTACGCACGCGACGACAAGGGGTTGGGAACGCTCCATTACAACGGAACTCTGACCAACTCCGCCGATGCCGTTTTCCTAAAGCTCTACGCAAACGACAAACTCATCAATACCGAGACGGCCAAGCCCGCAGCGGACAAATCCTACACACTCTCTACGCAACTCAAGCCGGGCTTAATCCAATACAAAGTTGAGTTTGGCACGAAAACCGGTGGCGGGGAAACCGTTTTGGAGACGGTGAATGATCTGGTCTGTGGCGATGCCTACATTATCGATGGTCAATCGAATGCATTGGCGACAGACACCGCCGAACAATCTCCGCCGGAGACGAATCAGTGGATTCGCAGTTACGGCCGTCCTTCAGCTAATAAAACCGGCGACGCAGTCAACCTCTGGTGTTATCCGGTGTGGAAAGCACAAAACGGAGAGCAGGCCGAGTTGGGTTGGTGGGGCATGGAATTAGCCAAGCGTTTGGTTGATAGTCAAAAGGTGCCAATTTTCATCATCAATGCCGCAGCGGGTGGAACACGCATCGATCAGCACTTGCCGAACCCGCTTAATCGTCGTGATACCAGCGGTGATAATCCATGGACTAATCCACATCAACTTTACGGTAATTTATTGACGCGAGTTGAAGGGGCGAAGTTGACACACGGCATCCGCGCGATTCTGTGGCATCAGGGAGAGAACGATCAAGGCGCAGCTGGCCCGACGGGCGGCTACGGATGGGAGACCTACCATGAATTGTTCAAGGAAATGGCCGCCTCGTGGAAAAAAGATTTTCCGAATGTGCAGAATTATTATGTTTTCCAGATCTGGCCCAACTCATGTGGGATGGGCGGAAGCATGGGATCTGGCGATATGTTGCGCGAAAAACAACGTACATTGCCATACTTGTTCTCGAACATGAGCATCATGTCCACACTCGGGATTCGTCCACCCGGTGGTTGCCATTATCCGTTAGAGGGTTGGTCGGAATTCGCGCGTACGATTCAACCGCTGATTGAAAGGGATCAATATGGCAAAGTGCCAAAGGGTCCAATATCTGCGGCAAACCTGAAGCGTGCGTATTTTACTGGCGAAAAAAGGGATGCGATTGCTTTGGAATTCGATCAGCCAGTAGTCTGGTCGGAAAATTTAGCCGGACAGTTTTATCTGGATGATGAACAGGGCAAAGTCGCCTATGGTAGCGTGATGGGAAATGTGCTCACGCTGACTTTGAAGGAAGGGGCTTCAGCGAAGTTGATCACATACCTGAAGGAGACTGCCTGGAGTCAGGATGACTTGCTCTTGGGCGCCAATGGCATCGCTGCGTTGACATTTTGCAACGTTCCCATCGAGAACTAAGTACCTTCGGCAAGACCAATGAAAGAAGTAGAGCATGCATTACTTCGGTGAAGGCGGCCGAGTGACGAAAGTCGCCTTAAACTCCACGCGATTGCTCTTGTTCGGATCGCAGATCTTGGGATTGGGAATAAGTAGGAAGTTGTCGGTAATCACTGGCGAGAGATCGTTGCCCGTAACGATCTCGATGGCCTTTAGACGGTTGGGAAAAAAATGCACGAATGGTCGCCAGCCGCGCTCCGAGCCGTTCTCATTCACGGGTTCATACGACTTCTCGCCTAACAGCGGCTTGATCTCCAGCGCGAACACTCCCGCTGCGACTTCTGTCAGCGTTTGCTCGTACGAGAGCTTGCCTGGAGCCAGCTTCGCGTTCCAAGCAGGATCGCTAGGGGATGTCGAAAGAACTGCAATCTTAAGGCTTCGGTCTGGCACTGCTGCACCAATTTGCCATTGGGCGCATCGAGACTATCCTTAAGCTGGACCGGCATTGACATGTCGCATCAACAACGTGCGCAACCTGAGCTTATTCCAGCGGCGCGTGGATCGTGTCGGCGGAAGGATATGTCAAAGTTTTTCGCGGGCAGCAGTATCGCAGAAAGCTATAGAGTTCATCCTGACAATATCCGAATAACATGGGACGACGGGCATCCCTGAGAATTGTCGACTCGGTGCTTAGGCTCACTTGGCAAGTAACCGAAGAGGCCCCGGTGGTAGATTATCAATCAAGTATCGCAAAATGTGCATTCGAACATGCACTACCGTACCATCGCCCTCTCTGAGTCCATGATCACGATTGGGATAGACCATGTAGTCAAACGGTTTGCCTATGGCAATCAAGCGATCGACAAGCCCCTCGATGATCTGAATATGCGTGTTGGTCTCGCCAGAACCAGTCATAATCAGCAACTTACCTTTGAGTCCTTCTGAAAAATTGATAGGTGCTGACTTGTCATATCCGTCCGGATTGACTTCGCGCGTGCGCATGAAGATCTCTTGAAACCAGGCGTTGTAAAGATGCGGCTGAGGCTTGGGTACAACGGCGATGCCAACATGATAAGTATCGGGTTTGCGGAAGAGTGCGTTCAACGTGTTCGAGCCCCCGCCACTCCAGCCCCAGATTCCAACGCGATCGGTATCGATGAACTCGTACTGCTTCGCGATGGCTTTGAGTCCAGCCTCTTGTTCATCGGTCGATAAAGGGCCTAGGCTTCCGAAAATGGCTCTTCGCCAGGCAGCTCCTTTTGGGCAGGGCGTTCCGCGATTGTCGATCGAGACGACCACATATCCCAACTCGGCAACGACCCGATGGAAATCGATCTGCGCCGCTCCCCATTCATTCAACACCGTCTGCGCGTGGGGCTCGCCGTAAACGTAAATGAAGATTGGGTATTTCTTGGTTGAGTCAAAGTCCTTGGGCTTTAGCATCCAAGCATCAAACTCAATACCATCCCCGATATCCAGCTTGAGAAACTCAGCCGGTTGACAGGCTAGCGAATCCATCCTTTCGCGAATCTCCGAGTTGTCCTCCAAGACTTTCACCACACGATGCGTTTCCACTTCGATAAGTTCATGCACTGGAGGCGTGTTCAGTGTTGAGTAGATGTGGATGGCCCACTTGGCATCCGGTGAAAAGAGGTACCTATGTGTTCCGGTTTGACTTTCGGGCGAGATACGCTCTGCCTTCCCAGTACTATCCAGGGCAACGCGGTAAAGATACCTTTGCGTTCCATCCTGCGGTGAAGCATAAAAGTAATACCAACCGCGATCCTCGTCGATTACCGCGCGGTCAATAATGTCGTAATCGCCTGGCGTTAATAGGGCCAACTCCTTACCATCACGCGAGTAGCGATAAGCGTGCCTCCAACCCTCTTTTTCACTCACAACGACGAACTCTTGGCCACCTCGTATCCACACCAGTCCTTAGTTCCAGCCCTGGCTCGCCTCAACCCAAGCCTCGTCCGACTCCGAGAAAATTGTTTTGACTTCGCTGTCAATTCGAATCAACAGAAAGTCGCGTCGATCGCGGAATCGACTAAACCACTCCACCAGGACTTCTTGCGAGTTTCCTGCCCATTCGACTTGCCCTAAATACATACCTTCCGCGGGACATTCGACAGGCAGCCAAGTCAGTTGCTCGCCGTCTTTGTTGACAACGCCAATTCGTAGCTTCTCGATCTCCCCACCGACGCGAGCGAATCGATTCTGTTGCACATCTGGGTAGGAGGGATCGCCTGGCACCAAGACCCATCTCTGCTTCACGTCAGTGTAGTCAGCTTCGACAAACAACACCTTGGATCCATCGGGGCTCCACACCGGATCGCGAAACTCAACTTCACGATCGGCAGAAGCGGATGCAAGCGTAAGCTCAGCTTTGGTTTCTTGATTGACGGCTACAAGCTTGCCATCGCGCGCTTCAAAGCGGAATTCGCCATCTTCCGCTCGACTTCCGAGGGATAAGTCGGTTCCTACGTCGTCGGCTGTCGCTATCCTTCGCTCACCCGTCTTCGCGTCATAAAACCAAGTCGTTTGCTCGCTAGTGCTGGGAGCAACTTCGCCGACCAAGAAGCCCGAACTATCTCTCAGCCACGTTGGTTGAACGCTCTTGGCACGAAACTCGCCGCGTTCGTAGATCGACTTTAGCCGAATCTCTGCGTGGCTTTGCCAAGTTGCATCGTTGGACGTTTGCGCGCTCGAAATGTCTGTCGCGAGCACCGTGAACATGGTCGTTAACAACAAGGCTGTGAAAGGCTGCTGTAAATGAAGCAGGAATGTGCGACGCATAACTAAAACCAACTGAACTGTTTTTGTGGACGAAAATCATTTGCGTAAAGTAACTTCAACGAGCCGTGGACCGAGAATCTCGACTCGTGGTTCAATGCCCAAACTGGGCAGAGTCGACGCTTGCATGTAGCCGCGATCTCGCTACGGTGCGCCCGACGCATTGCTGACAGTCCCATAGCTATTAAAATCGGTACTGGTGAATCGGTACTCTTCGGGTGTGCTATGCACCAAATGAGCGATTGTAGCCGTGGTGATCGATTGTAGCCGCGGTGATATCGCCGCCCCAGCTATCCTCAAGTGTCAGCGCGATCCCCATACTCACGCAGAGGTCACGGACTTTTTTGGTCTTCGTCAAGCCACCAAGGTTGCTAATCTTAAGATTCACGACATCCGTAGCCAGGTCTGACATGATGAATGCGTTCAAAGTCTTGATCAGGATCGCCACCCACCTTGAGCTGAAAGCGAGTATAACCTTCGGCCTTGTGCTGTCAAAGACCGAAACGGACTTTCCGCCTGACCAATGATACGAGGCCTCGCTCAGCGGAAGCTCAACGCGATGCGCAAAGATGCGAGTTATTATCAAACGAGCTGTCCTTGTACAAATCGAAAACGCGCACACAACACCCAATCGTTGGCGCAAGTCACGACCGGTCGACTAAATTCTGCCCCTAGAGGTATTTCTTCTATTTTCCAAGTAAAAATTGATGGACGAGCAGCTGACCGAAAACCTCAAGGTGGCTTATAATATCTTGACATATTTTAGTGTCTTGCACGCCTGAAAATGCCAGTTGTCAAAACGCGCATAATGGATACTGTACGCCTATTAAGCTCTGTTCCCATCGCTGCGTTGGAGCAGCTATTCGACCAAGTTCCCGATATCGCGTTCTTCCTCAAGGATAGTCAAGGAAGATATGTCGCCGTAAACCACTCATTGCTCGCAAGACACGGACTGTCTAGCAAGCGGGACGCTATCGGGAAACGCCCTGCCGATATCTGCAGCGGGGACTTTGGAAAACTCCCTTCGGAGCAAGACAATTTAGTTCTTCGCTCCGGTGTGCCGATCATAGATCACTTGGAAATGCAGTGGGAAATGCCAGGGCGACCGGTCTGGTGCTTGACCACCAAGGTGCCACTTACGGATGACACGGGTCGGGCGATTGGGATTGTCGGCTTCTCAAGAGATATTCGGACGGCAGTCGCACCATCGGCTGTTCCGACCACGTTTGCCCGAGCAATTGAACAATTTGAGCGCGAACTGCCGACGGAAGCCTCTCCAGGGTGGCTGGCGAAACAGGCCAAGATGCCAAATCATCGCTTTGCACGAACGATGAAGCTGATCTTTAGCCTTACACCAACGCAGTACATCGCCAAGAGCCGACTTGGCAAAGCGTCGAACCTATTGCTGCAAACCGACAAGTCGATTTCCGATATCTCGCAGCTCTGCGGCTACTTCGACCACAGCGCATTCTCGCGCGCCTTCAAGAAAGCGACTGGGTCCACTCCGATCGATTTTAGACGTCAGTGGAAATGTCGGTGAGTCAGTCCAGATGCACAAGAGCGGTCTGATCGCGTGAGGGGAAGCGGCAGTCTTGTTCGTTAGACTTTTTGATTGGCTGAAATCGAAGGCAAACTGACCGAAAATTCCGACGATGCCGAACTCGACAAGAACTTGGCGGATCCAAAACAGAAGCAGGAGCAAGTTGTTAAGGCATTCGAAGAAGCGAGAAAGCGATTCACGGAAGCACCTTTAACGACCTACTCGCCATTGACGCCAATGTATCCGCAGCAGAGCACGGGGCGTCGGACAGCGCTTGCCCAAACCCTCGGTATGAGACTGACGTTCACGCGACCGTTCTGCATCAATTTGGGCTTGATCCCAGCGCTCTTGATTTGCCCGAACGCCGCCGGTTAGAGATCGACCATGGTAAGCCAATTGTGGAGATTTTAAGCTGACTGATAGTCCCCTTTTGCGCCGCAAAAGTAGCGCTATGTAGAATCGCTGCGCAGAAACGCTAAGCTACGTTACTTAGACTCGCGCTGCTTTTGCGGAGCGAAAGGGGAGTAATCAAGTACAATCATACATCATGCCTACCAACTTAACATTGCTGCTAGTTCTTGTTCTTGGTCAGTTGATTTCAGCCCAAGCTGCAGAGGACGGCGATGATTATCAACACCAGATCAAGCCATTGTTGCGGGAGCGGTGCTATGCGTGTCATGGCGCGCTAAAGCAGGAGGGTGGATTGCGACTGGATACTGTCGCACTGGCGAACCAGGGGGGCGATTCAGGGCCGGCGATCACGCCCGGCAACGCCAAGAGTCTAATGCTGATGCGGGTGATGGATGAGGACCCGTCTCAGCGGATGCCACCGGAAGGAGAACCGCTGGAGGTCGATCAGCTTGCGGCGCTTCAAAAGTGGATTGCGGAAAACGCCCCAGCACCTGCTGACGAGGTGCCCGAGTCCGACCCAAGTGATCACTGGGCCTTTCGCGCCCCGGATCGCCCAAAGGTTCCAGCGGTCGTGAATAGCTCCTGGGTGCGAAATCCGATCGATGCGTTTGTCGCACAGCAACATGAGAAACACGGACTGACTCCGCAACCAGAAGCCTCCCGGGCATTACTTTTGCGGCGCTTATCGCTCGACTTGATTGGCTTGCCGCCGACGCTTGATGAGATTCACAGGTTCGAAGCGGATACTTCTCCGGACTGGTACGAAAAGGGGGTCACGCGTTTGCTGGATGATAACCGGCACGGAGAACGCTGGGCTCGACATTGGATGGATGTCTGGCGATACAGCGACTGGTGGGGATTGGGGGATGAACTTCGCAACAGTCAGAAGCATATTTGGCACTGGCGTGACTGGATCGTTGAATCTCTCAACGAGGATCTTTCTTATGCGGAAATGATCCGGCAGATGCTGGCTGCCGACGAATTGTATCCGAACGATCTTCAGAAACTTCGCGCCACCGGGTTTCTAGCTAGGAACTGGGTTTTGTTTAGCCGTTTGCAATGGATGGATGACACGGTCGAACATGTTGGTAAAGGTCTGCTCGGTCTGACGTTGAACTGTGCCAAGTGTCATGACCACAAATACGATCCGATTGAACAAGCCGATTACTACCGGATGCGAGCGTTTTTTGAACCCTATCATGTGCGAATGGACATGGTCCCAGGTCAGGTCGACCTATCGCGGGATGGGATTCCGCGAGTCTTCGACGGACTGATCGACCCTCCGACTTATCTTTATGTGCGCGGTGAAGAAACCAATCCGGACTTGTCCACGATGATCGCACCTGGCGTTCCGCAGATTTTGGCATTCAAGACATGGGCTATCCAGCCAGTCACACTACCACGAGAGGCCTGGCAACCCGAGCGTCGTGAATGGGTTTTGAAAGCTTACATGGATGCTGCTCGAAGTAACGTTGATGTGGCCGCCAGTGCGATGAACTCTGCACGGGATAAATTGGCCGCTGCCAAGAAAAATTTGACTGAAGCGTCTCAAGCGGTGATGGACGTTGTTATCGCTCAGAAAGAGCTAGCTGTCGCCGAATTGGCGTTAACGGTCGCCACCAGCGAACTGCTGAGTACGGAGAGTCGTTGCGCGGCGCTGCGAGCCACTTGGGCAGCCGACGATTCCATTAGAACGGCAGCGATGGCGCAACTCTGTCGAGACGCCAAGGCGTCGGCCATTCGCGCCGCCCGCGAGGCTAGCGTAGCCAAAGCTCGCCATGCGGCTGCGCTTGTTGAACTTCGACAGCTCAGCGCGAATGCCGAGTCGGATGCCGAGGCCAAAGCCGCAATCATGAAAGAGCTGGAAACGGCTCGCGAGCTGCTAAACACGGCGACCAGTCTGACAACAGCCCCAATCGCCGACGACGACCAATTCGCTCCTTTCGAAGGCGCGAAGTGGACCACAACGCGATTTGTTCACCCTAACAAAGATGATGCCCTTATATCATTTCCGTCTTCCAGCAGCGGCCGCAGAACTGCGCTTGCCGACTGGCTCACCGATCGGCGGAATCCTCTAACGGCGCGGGTGGCTGTGAACCAGATTTGGTTGCGGCACATGGGGACACCGTTGACTCCCAGTCCTTTTGATCTTGGACGCAAGAGCGCGCCGCCGGTGAATCCCGAGCTGATCGACTGGCTGGCCAGCGAGCTGGTGGAGAAGGGCTGGAGTATGAAGCATCTGCACCGACTGATTGTATCGTCAGCGGTCTACCGCATGGGTTCGTCCTCGGTGGCTGGAGAAGCCAATCTCGCTCAGGACCCCGACAACCACCGTTGGTGGAGGCGAAACGCGGTGCGGATTGAATCCCAGGCTGTGAGAGATTCGATTCTCGCTCTGACAGGAAACATGGACCTAACGCAGGGAGGGCCGCCGGTATCGGCCGCAGACCAAGCCACATCCAATCGCCGCAGCCTCTACTTCATTCACTCCGACAAGGAACGCAATCCCTTCCTGACAACCTTTGACGATGCGGACGTGAGAGAGTGTTACCGGCGGGAGCAAAGCATTGTGCCGCAACAGGCGCTGGCGCTTTCTAACAGTGGTTTGGTCCTCACCGCCGCTCAGCAGATAGCCGACCGTCTCGGGGCGCACATTCCGGAGAATGATGACCGCGCGTTTGTCCTGCAAGCATTTCGTGGGATACTATGTGTCGCTCCCAACGATGCGGAATGCACCGCCTGCGTCAACACGATGGTTGCGTTGCGACAGCAGCCAGGCTCGACACACGCACAGGCTCGAGGGCATCTTGTATGGGTTTTGCTCAATCACAATGACTTTGTCACCCTGCGGTAAGGAGCGTATCGAGATGCGAGAACAATTCGAACTGTCACACAAAACCGCGCGGCGATCTTTTCTTGCAGATGGCGGAAGAGGTTTGCTGGGCATTGCATTGGCAGCCATGCTACATCGCGACGGCTATGGGCGGGGTGGGGACGAGAAATGTCCCTTAGGTCAACCTCATTTTGCACCTAAGGCAAAGAGCGTCATTTGGCTTTTCATGAATGGCGGCTATAGCCACATGGAGAGTTTTGATCCTAAGCCGATGCTCAACAAATATGCAGGCAAATCGATTTCGGAAACGCCGTTCGCCGACGTGCAGAAAAATCTCAGTATCGAGCGCTCTGTGGCGATGAACGCCGAGCAACGCAACCTGTTATATCCGCTGCAGGTTGGATTCAAAAAACATGGCCAGAGCGGTTTCGAAATCAGCGACTGGTTTCCGCACATGGCGCGTAACGTCGACAAACTTTCGGTCGTTCGTTCGCTGTGGACCACCGATAGCAACCACGGAGCCCAGACTCAATTTCACTCGGGCCGCAATCAGCTAGATGGTGATTTTCCCACCCTGGGAGCCTGGGTGCATTACGGACTGGGGAGCCTCAATGATAATTTGCCGCAGTTCATTTCGATCGGGAATCGAGAGTATTGGAACAAGCGAGACGGTCACTATCTTGGCCCAGTCCATGATGCGGTACCTCTGCGCATCGATCCTGCGCATCCGCTCGATTATGGTAAGCCAGAACTGCCGAGTGCACCTGAGGCGCACCGAGTGAATATGGATCTACTCCGCCAACTGAATACACTGCGCCGCATTGAGTATCCTGGCGATACCGCGCTGGAGGCCCGCATGGCGAGCTATGAAATGGCGTATCAGATGCAGAGTTCCATTCCTGAGATCGTCGACTTTTCTCGCGAAACGGCGGCGACGCAGGCCCGTTATGGAGTCGATCAGCCGCATTGTCGTGAATTCGCGACGCAACTGTTAGCCACACGAAGGCTCATAGAGCGGGGGGTGCGATTCGTGCAGGTCCAGCACGGTGCTGGCGGCGCGGGAAGCTGGGATGCACATGGCGGTTTAAAAGCAAACCATGAGGCGAACACTCGAGCCGTCGACCAACCCGTCGGGGCGTTGCTGGAGGATCTCAGTAGTCGTGGGTTGCTTGACGAAACCCTGGTTGTCTTTGCCACCGAGTTCGGACGCACTCCTGGGACACAAGGGGCTGATGGACGAGACCATCATATTTTTGGATTCAGTGTCTGGCTGGCTGGTGGCGGTATCAAAGGAGGAGTTGTACACGGAGCGACCGACGAGATCGGGTTCCACGCCGTCGAGAATCGCCACTACGTCACCGACATCCATGCTACGATTCTAAAACAACTGGGGCTCGACTCCCGTAAACTTGAAGTCCCCGGCCGCAAGCGACTTGATATCGACCATGGAAAACCGATTGACGAAATTATCGCGTAAATCAGGCAAGAGTAGATACAGCATGAGATACTTGGCTAGCTGTTGCGTCCTGTCATGTCTGCTTGGCACAAACCTAGCGGCAGATGATACACCGCAATTCAATCGCGATATACGTCCCATTTTGTCGGAGAACTGTTTTCATTGCCATGGACAGGATCCTGAAACTCGAATGTCCGATCTGCGTTTTGATATACGGGAAAGTGCGATTGCGGCTGGGGCAATCACGCCGCATGACCTCTCTGCGAGTTCGCTACTTGCAAGGCTCCGTTCGGATGATCCAGAGCTGCGGATGCCTCCTCCGCATTCCAATCGGCAACTGACCCCTGAGCAGGTGCAGTTATTGGAACGCTGGGTGCACGCGGGCGCAGAATATCAATCGCACTGGTCTTTCGTCGTCCCTGTCCGTCCCTCTGAACCGCAAGTCCAGTTGTCGGATTGGGTGCGGAATCCAGTGGATGGATTTGTCCTTGCCAAGCTGGAATCACATCAGCTACGACCTTCGCCCGAAGCGGACCGTTTTACATTGATCCGCAGACTTTCTCTCGACCTGACCGGACTTCCTCCAACGGTGCAAGAGGTGGACACTTTCCTGGCCGATCAATCCAGCGATGCCTACGAGAAAGTCGTAGATCGCTTGTTGAAGTCGAAGCGTTATGGTGAGAGGATGGCTCAGCCCTGGCTAGATGCGGCACGTTATGCCGACACGAATGGATATCAGAATGATGGCGAGCGCTCGATGTGGCGCTGGCGCGACTGGGTGATTGAGGCGTTCAATCGCAACCTGCCTTATGATCAGTTCACGATCGAGCAACTCGCTGGCGACCTACTTCCCGACGCGACGAATCAGCAGCGTCTCGCGACGGGCTTTAACCGAAATCACCGCGGCAACGGGGAAGGTGGAATCGTGCCCGAAGAGTATGCGGTTGAATATGTGGTCGATCGAGTTGATACCGCAGCGACCGTCTGGATGGGACTCACCATGGGCTGCGCGCGTTGTCATGACCACAAATACGATCCGCTGACTCAGCAAGATTTCTATCGGATGTTCGCCTTCTTCAATAATGTGCCGGAAAGTGGCCGGGCTTTTAAGTTCGGCAATTCGCCGCCGGTGATGATTGCACCGACAGATGGTCAGCAGCGCGAACTAGATGAAATCGACCGACAACTGCAGGTGGCTGAGTTACAATTGCACGCGCTTGAAACCAACGTGCAATCTGCGCAGGCAAAATGGGAGCAGACCTTGCATCCCGATTCTTCAGCGGATTGGTCGATCAGTCGCTCTCTTCAGGCCAGATTTGAGTTGGCTGGCGAGCCTGTAAACAGCTCACTGAAGTTTGAAGCAGGTGAGCCAGCGTATGTACCTGATCGAAACACCCAAGTAGCTGTGCTCGATGGCCAGCGTTACATCAATGCGGGTGATGTCGGTGACTTTGGGTTTTATGACAAGTTTACTTTGGCGGCATGGATCAAACCTTCAGGTCCCGATGGTGCCATACTATCGCGAATGGTAGAGCAAGCGGAAGAGTCTGGTTTTGCTTCGGACTCTGAAGGTTATCGCGTTTACTGGCAAGCGGGACGAGTGCAATTGCATTTGACGAAACGCTGGCTTGACGATGCACTTCGCGTAGAGACCGACGCAGCCTTCCCTGCCCAACAATGGCTTCATGTCACAGTGGTCTACGATGGCTCGCGGTTGGCAGCCGGCGTGAAGGTCTTTATCGATGGCCAGCCGCAAAAGTTGCGCGTCTTACTCGATCAACTCAATCAGTCTTTTCAGACGAAACAACCACTTCGAATTGGAGCAGGGGGCGGACCGCTTGACCGTTTTCAGGGCCATGCCAGTGATGTCAGAGTCTATGGCCGCGCATTGTCCAGCGATGAGATCGGCATTGTGGCAACGGACGAAAATCTGGGGGAGTTGGCGGCCATTGTTGCATCTGGGCGTACTCCGTTTCAAGCGAACAAGCTTCGAGCATGCTTCCTGGCGGAGCACGCAGAACTGTCATTGCGTGAAGCCCAAGCGAATGTCCAGCGTTTGTTCGATGAACGTACGAAACTGCTCGAAGCGATGCCCACGGTGATGGTTATGGAGGAGTTGCCGGTTCCGCGTGAGACGTTTGTATTAGTGCGAGGTGCCTATGATCGCTTTGGCGAGCGAGTAAGCCCTGGTGTGCCAGAGAGCATAGCGCCATTTTCCGCAGTAGCGCAGCCAAATCGACTGGACTTTGCTAAATGGTTGGTGAGCGCAGACAATCCTCTGACTGCGCGCGTCGCAGTGAATCATCAGTGGCAGATGATCTTTGGTACGGGGCTGGTGAAGACGGCAGAGGACTTTGGTTCACAAGGGGAGCCGCCCAGTCATCCGGAATTGCTGGACTGGTTGGCCTGCGAGTTCATGCAGTCCGGTTGGGATATGAAAGCCCTGCTGAAGACTCTGGTTATGAGCGCCACCTATCGGCAATCTCCACGCGTCACTTCGGAACTGCTGGAGCGAGACCCAGAGAACCGTTTGCTCGCGCGCAGTCCACGTGTGCGGCTTCCGGCTGAGATGATCCGTGACCAAGCGCTGGCTGTCAGTGGGCTACTCGTTGACCAGATCGGAGGACCTTCGGTAAGACCTTATCAACCAAAGGGGCTCTGGATGGATCTCTCGGGTACTGACTATGAACCTGATCACGGAGACAATCTCTGGCGGCGCAGCTTGTATACGTTTTGGAAGCGTACGAGTCCGCAGCCGACGATGATGTCGTTCGATGCCTCAGCGCGTGAGATGTGTAGCGTGCGTCCCAGTCGCACCAGCACTCCGCTGCAAGCACTGGCCTTGATGAACGATGTTACGTTTGTGGAAGCGGCCCGCGGTCTTGCGCAACGAGTTATCATCGACGGTGGCGAAAGCTCAGTGGACAGAGTCGTGCTCGCCTTTCGCAAAGTACTCGCCCGTCCCCCGCGGGCGCATGAACTGACGGTGCTGATTGACAACCTCAATGCCAACCTGGTCAGGTACCGTGGAGATCCCGCTGCGGCGCTCGCGTTGCTAAGTCAGGGAGAATCTCCGCGCGACGAACAGATCTCAGAACCGGAGCTGGCTGCCTATACGGCAATCGCTGGACTGATCCTGAACCTCGACGAGGCAATTACCAAACCATGAACCCCCTACTCCTGCGACGTCTGCTCGTTAACCGACGGCACTTTTTCGGTCGCCTGGGCATCGGTGCGGCCGCACTCACCTCTTTGTTAAGCGAATCGCCAGCGGCCCCTCCGAAAGCTGCGTTGCCAGGTGGCCTGCCGGGAATCCCGCATTTCGCCGCGAAAGCAAAGCGAGTGATTTATTTGTTCCAGTCCGGAGCTCCATCACAACACGACCTATTCGACTACAAGCCGCAACTGTTGGCCCGCTTCGGTCATGAACTACCGGATTCAATTCGCCAGGGCCAGCGACTGACAGGCATGACCGCCACACAGGATCGCTTCCCGATCGCACCCACGCGTTTTCAGTTTGCCCAGCATGGTCAGAGCGGGGCATGGCTGAGCGAGTTACTGCCACAAACCGCAAAGGTGGCGGACGAATTGTGTTTCATCAAGTCGATGCATACGGAGGCGATCAATCACGATCCAGCCATCACGTTTTTTCAGACCGGGGCTCAGTTGGCTGGACGACCAAGTATAGGCTCGTGGCTGAGCTACGGTTTGGGAAGCGAGAACGAGGACCTGCCAGCGTTTGTAGCATTGCTTTCCAATGGTAGTGGGAACCCGATGGATCAGCCACTGTATGATCGCTTGTGGGGGAGCGGGTTCCTGCCGACCAATCATCAAGGAATCAAGTTCCGTTCTGGAAATGACCCCGTACTGTTTCTGTCAAATCCTGCCGGAGTCGACGCTACCGACCGCCGACGCATGCTCAACGATCTGGCCAAGCTCAATGAGTTCCAGCTAGCTGAGCAGGGAGATCCAGAGATTAGCACGCGCATCAGTCAATACGAACTGGCCTATCGCATGCAGGCCAGCGTTCCAGAGCTAATGGACATTTCACAGGAATCGAAAAGCACTGTCGATCTGTATGGTTCGGAAGCACGCACCCCTGGGACTTTTGCGGCGAACTGTTTGCTCGCAAGACGCTTGGCCGAGCGCGGCGTGCGGTTCATTCAGTTGTTTCATCGCGGCTGGGATCAACATGCCAAACTTCCCGTGCAGCTCACTGGACAGTGTCGAGACACCGACCAACCCAGCGCGGCGTTGATCCAGGATCTGAAACAACGTGGTTTACTGAAAGACACTTTAGTGGTCTGGGGTGGTGAGTTCGGTCGCACCGTTTATTGCCAAGGGCGACTCACCGCCGAAGAATATGGCCGCGACCATCATCCCCGCTGCTTCAGTCTGTGGCTCGCAGGAGGTGGAATTCGCCCTGGCATGACCTTGGGTGAGACGGACGACTACGGCTACAACGTCGTCCGCAATCCGGTCCACGTACATGACTTGCACGCTACGCTGCTGCATTGCCTGGGGATCGACCACATGCAGTTGACATTCAAGTTCCAAGGACGCCAACATCGCCTGACCGATGTGCATGGTCGCGTTGTTCAGGAAATTGTCACCTAAGTGTTTTACTATGAGAGATAAAGTACGCAAATTTCAAATGTTTTCTAAATTTTTCGCGCTCTAGCAATCTTCAAATCTCACCTATCGTGAAAGCAGGTCGTCAATTCTGTGAGGATTGCCCGCCTACTGAGCTACGCGGTGAGCGTGTCGTCAAGGATCCTCGGAATACATTGCGTCGTTGGGGATAAAGCGGTCACTCTCGGCGAGAGTGACCTACCCTCACATTTCAAAGCTCTTTTCACGCTGGCCATTTTATGCAATCACGTGGTTTGTTCATTATCATCGTCACATGTCACTTGATTTTTGCTTTTCCGAGCTCTCGCGCTAATTCACAAAACAAAACAGACTCTAGCGATCTGGTCTCGTGGATCAAAGAGATGGGAGGTGAATATGACCAAGTTGAGGACGGCCCCAATAAGCCGATTGTACGACTAAGACTCGATAGAACCCGTGGAATCGATCCAGGGTTTACCCCAGATTCCCTGAAAGATGAAGATTTGCGTCGACTGGCCGAATTGACCGAGTTGGAAGAACTCACTCTGGAATATCGCCATGCTCTTACCGATCGTGGACTGCGCTACCTGACTAGTCTCGAGAATCTACGTTCGCTGAATTTGAGTCGAACATCGATCAATGGAATGGGTATCAACTATCTAGTGGCCCTTGACCAGTTAAGGGAACTTGATTTATCAAGCTGTCACCAATTGACCAACGAGTCCATGGCGCATGTGAAAAAACTGCAACAGATTACCTCGCTTCGATTGGATGCAACTTCGACTCGTGGATCCAGCGATTCCAATTGGAGCATGCAACTTCAACTGATGGCATCTATGCCGCAATCGCCTCACGCAAGTCAGCTCGATGAACTGCGCGGCGGAATAACGGACGCGGGTCTCCTGCAACTTGTTGGCATGCCCAATCTAAAGCAAATCTCCCTACGAATGACCAAAGTCACTGACAAAGGAGTGCGCGAACTCGGCCCGCTCAACCAACTAGAGTATCTGGATATCAGCCAAACTGCAATTTCGGACGAGTCTCTCGATACGATTGCCCAACTGAAGCAACTAAAGACACTCAAGCTGAACTTTGTTGCGTTGAGCGATATGGGGCTCCGTAAGTTGGCTTCGCTAGAGCAACTCGAAGAACTCGAACTTCGCGGTACCCCCATTGGCACTCCAGGTGTTCGTGAGTTGTCGCGGCTTCCAAATCTTAGGAGATTGGATCTGAGCATGACCCGTGTCGACGAAACGGTGCTGGATGAACTGCTATCGCTGACGAATTTAGATGATGTCGAACTGGGCCAAACGCAACAGAGATTTCATGGCGTATTTCGATTTGCCGAACGGCACCCCAACTTCACGCTGAAAACAATGTTGCTATCGTCCGAATTGGCCACGGCGAATTCCGATGGCGAAATAATCTCATTGACACTGAATGGAAGAGAGGTCGACGACAATACACTGTCTTTAATCGAAGGTTATAAACAGCTAGAAGTGCTAAATCTCGACGGCACTAATGTTACAGATCAAGGACTAGTCCATCTGCAAGTACACTCCAACCTCAAGAACCTTTCGTTAGCAGACACAAGTATCTCGTTCAAAGGACTGCACGACCTATTTTTGGTAAAGCAACAGCGTACATTGGGCGAGTTTTTTGACATCGTCGGGGTGCGCAGAAGAGCTGATCAATCAGCGGACAACGAAGAGAATTTCTTGGACCTAAGTGGTCGTTCCATCGATGGAGCTGACTTGTCATGGATTGCGGGATATGCTCCCGCAACGAGTTTATTCCTTCACGAAAATCCAATAACCAACGCTGGTTTTGAGCATTTGGCACGCTTGAAGAACCTGCGACGTTTGTGGATTAGTGGAACACAGCTCACCGGTGAATCACTTGCCGCGTTTGGGCCTTCTGATCTTAGAGAACTATTTCTCACCGATACTTCAGTCAGCGACGACGATTTGCAAATTCTTGCGCAAAACTGTAAGAACTTGCAGGTCGTCAACTTGTGTGGTACTCTCAAGTCCGATGAAGCAGTTCAACATTTGGTTGGCTTGCGCAATCTCAAAGTGCTTATCGTCGATGCAGATGTATTGAGTCAACAGGCAATCAACGAACTGAGGCTTGCCAAACCAATGCTGGAGCTTATTGAAAGCCAGGCTACTGCGATAAGCGCCATTCGCGGAAAACCGCGAGTTTTCAACCACATGCCGACCGGCAATAGTCGCGTAGTGGAAATGGGAGCAGTTCGATCAACCATTCCTGAGCATCCTTTGATCCGTGTTTACGGCGATGCCTACTTTGAACGCGCAAATACTATTTATGGCGGGGGCGACGTTGGTTCGAGACGTCGATGGTCAGAGCTGAAATCTGTGGAGGCAATTGACATAGTTAACGCAACAAATGTGGATGGTATCCCTCAGGCGTTGGGTGAACTTCCACAACTTAAGCGAATTACTTTCTATCGGTCCAATGTCCGAGACGCTGACCTAGCGCATTTGAGCTCACTTCGAAATCTTGAGTCTCTCGATCTCAAGCGCACAACGATTTCTAGTCGGGGACTGGTCCATATCCGTCCGCTTCTAAGTCTAAAAAAATTGTCGATCGGCGAGGATCCATCGAAAATTACTGACGATGGAATTGAGCACTTGGCTGGCCTGATTAACTTGGAAGAGCTCGATTTGAGTCGCAGCAACATTACCGATGCCGCCCTGGTCCACCTTAAAAATTTGAAGAATCTCAAGTCGCTTTCCATGCGCGAGGTGCGCGTTAATGAGGGTCTGCAGCATCTCGGCGAACTACCGAACCTTGAAAGGCTCGACCTGTCTTCGACGTTTCTGTCGGACGCAACTGCCAAATTTTTGTGTAGTTGCAAGAATCTTAAGTCAATCGATGCGAGTAGCACGCTGTTATCCCAGGCAGGTATCGATCACATTCGTGAGTCTTTGCCCAACGTCGTGATTAGCGTTGGGCAGCTCATGTCCCCCACAACGCGCCACGCCCTCGAACCGCTGGCGAAACTTCGAGTTGAACTATGGATAGATTGGAAGTCCGAGGTCTCTATGATTGACCTCCGACGACTTGAGGCCATCAGTGGGGTGATGCCGAGTGTACTTGAACTTCGCGATTCGCTCAAATACCTGCGACTAGGCAAACATGCAACGGACGAGCTGCTGTCGCAATTAAGGGAGTTTCCGAAGCTTGAAGGGATCAATCTATCCGAAAGCAAAGTTACCAGCGTCGGTCTAATTTATTTGCAAGATTGTCCGAAGCTGAACTGCTTGGTATTCCAACGCTGCAATCTAGATAAAGCATGCTTGGGTTCAATTGGGAACCTTCTGAATCTACAAGAACTCTTTTTGGATGGGAGTTCATTCCCGGAAGAGGCCTTCGAGACAATCAGTAGCATGCCTCATATGCAACGGCTTTTCCTTGCAAAAACAACGATCACCGATGGGAACCTTCTGCAACTTGTAAAGCTAAAGAAGCTCACGCACTTGCGTCTTGACCATACAAACGTAACATCTCGGGGGTTAGAGCACCTTAAAGCTCACGCCGAACTTCAGGAGCTGTCGCTTGTTGGAACTCATATAACCGACAGCGACATTCAAAGCCTACGGGAAGCAATTCCAGAATGCACATTTATTTTGCAGTAGGCGATTCACCGGACGATGATTCACTCGATCGGTCATTGATGTCCCCGCGCACGATGTGTTCCGGAATATGTCGAGTCATTGACGGATAAGAGCGAATCCAAGGAACCCGTTAGCTTCGACGGTATCACCACTTTAGAGATGAGCCTGACGCGTCCCTCGGCGTATAATGCAAAGAAACCGTTCTCAGCTGATCGGCGGCAATCAATTTGTCACTTCCGGATCGATCTTTCGCATCCTAATTTTGCGTCGTGTGCGTAGGTGTTTCCATGTCAGCATCAGGACAACCACGCCGGTAGGTAAGCCGAAGATATGTAGCCAAGGTGAGCCGCCGCTTAACCGCCATACTTGGTCGCCGTTGAGGACGTATTGGTTGTCGAGAGCACCAGGAAGAAGCCACTCACTCGCAGACCGTAAGACAACGTTTGTGCGTCCCGTCGAGATATCCATTGATCGAAGGCAGCGGGTGCGTCCTCGTCGGATGGTGTCACTCTGCAATAGACTGCCGTTCCACAGGTCTCCCCAATACGCCATCATGATAGCCAAAGGCCCGCTATCGGTATTATCGACATAGGTCAGTTTCTGTTGATCCGGGCTGAAAGCGAGCAGATAGAAAGCAAGCTTGTCCTCGGGCCAACCTGGATGGGCCTCGATGGTACGAAGGACTTCGCCGGACGGCATACGTTTGAGTTCGATTGGCTGAGGGCTGACTCGTCCTGTGACGGGAACGCTGGAGACCGCTCCCTGTTTGGCGGCAGTTAAAGCACCATCCGGGGAGATGCGAGAGTCAAAACCGCCCGCCAGGATGTCCAAACGGTCGCCGGAAGTGTCCACCAGGAACCCGTCTACCCGTAGTAGCGAGTTATCGGAGGCGGGTCGGAGCCCAAAGCAGTTTTCGATAAATTCTTGCGCTACGGAACTTTCATCCGCGACCAGTCTCTTCCTCAGCTTGCTTGATTCAAATTCCCAGTACTCAATTTGCCTTTGAAAGGCAAATCGGCCGGTGGCAGAACTTGGATCTTGCTCCGTATTTCGCGAGACAAACTGCGTGAGTTGAATCAACTCCGCCCCGTCATGGCTAATCGTCCAATAAATTGGGGGACTGCTGACTACCAGCGTGGCGAGTAACTTGCCCGAAGAGATTTCCCACTGCTTAAATTGCGTTGCAGCTATACCGCCTGCTGCGGGCTGCAGGGTAACGGCAATCTTATGGTCCCTGCTGATCCGTAGACTTGCCTTTCCTCTGGGCATAAACTCGCTGTCTGGCTCTATTTGGACGGGGCCAATTGTTGTGTGAGTCTCTCCGGAAGGCAAGGCAAGAAAGTCAACCTCTCCTTCATAAGATGACGAGGAGTAATCCATTGGCTTCGTCCGCCTAAGCATGGCCACCATCGGGGGTTCTGAATTAGCCTCCACCAGAGCCTGCCTCAAAGAGTAGAGTTCACCTGACTTTTGCGCGAGCAATTGCTTTCCGGTGCGTGTTTCCCAGACGCATAGTTCGTCTTCGCGCAGCGCCAACAAGAGGTCCCCTGCTTTAGAAAACGGTACGCCACGAACTCGCTGCTCACTTGAAACTAGCCGCTTTCGAGAGCTCGTATCTCTTAGATCCCACAAATCGAGGGGCTCTAAGTTGCCCAACCTATCAACTCCCATCCGTGCATTCAGCTTTGCCGCCTTATCTTCGATGTCTGGATCACCAGGCGTGAGTTTGTCATCGTCCCATCGTATCCGTCCAACCGTGGCAATCCAGTGTCCATCCACGGAACTGGCGACCACTCTTGATCCATCAGGAATGCTAAATACCGGTAGAGGAGGAAAAATCAGCCAGCCGAGCAAGACTAGTGCGAGCCATATGGCTACGGTTATCGTATGGCGTTTCCGCAGTAGCCGCCTAATTGTTTGCATGTCATTCTTCCTACAGAGGATTCTGTTCTGAGAAGTACTTTCTAAGCGACTTGTCGGCTTACTCGGGGATGGAAATAACCAGTTGTCCTACCAGTGTATAAAAACAATCGCAGCCGTTGCCTGATAGCGTGTGGCAATCTAATGTGCGGCGACTTAAATCCCCATTGGACGCGGCCTGCAATTTAACGAGCTCAATAGTCTCTGAGGCAATTCGTTTATCGTCAATGGAGACCTGTCTTGTCTGGTACGAACGAGACTCACAACCCGAAAAAACAACGACCGCAGTGCAAGCAAGGGCAGCATAAGCAAGCTTTGTGCGGGCAATGACATGCATGACGAATGTCATCTATTACCTACGGTAACGCGGCGGTTAGCCAACAATGAGGTGGCGCAACTGGGGTGCCGTCAAATAAATATTGCATGCAAATTCGCGTCACCGGCGGCTTCGGTTCACCGCTTCGTTCGTCGTTCTGGACGTGCTCGATAAGTCCATGGTTGTCCACCTCTTCCGATTTCGGAGAAACTTCTGGACCTGAGGCGGAACGCTGGCCGATGACCGGGGGCTGGCCAATGATCGGCGACTGGGAATTCCTGTTTGCCCCGGCCTCAATGCCGAAAGCAACACCGAGAATGACGGCGCAGATACCGGAACCATCAATAACATTCCGACCAAGGAAGCAAGGAGTGCGGTTGATATTCCAACAGCTACCGCCGCAGGTTTTGGCGTCGTTCCACACAGTGCTGCACTTTAGGGGAATAGTTTAAAAAGCCAGGAGATTGATATTTCAAAAAACCGTGGCTCGCAACCATGATTTGGGACTTACCACAGAACCATTTCATGAGAGGAGCCACGGATGGCTAAGCGTAAACAACCCTCGGCGCGTCCGCAAGCCAAACACAAGAAGAATCGTTGTCCAAGCCAGTTCGATACGCGTGAGCGGCTGAACCAGAGGAACCCTCGGCGAAAGAAGACAAAGCGAGCCAAGGTGCCGTTGGTTGGACCGATGCTGGCTCATGTCATGTCGATGGCCAATATGCTGGACTAACGCATGGCTTTTCGTGTGGGCGTCATTATGGCGGGAATGATGCTGGCTGATGACCGGCGTGTAGCGGAAGCTTGGTTCGCTTCCGGTGGCGTGCGAGACGACTGGGATCGGTTCTATGACTGTTTGATTCAGGTTGGGCACAAGGCACATCTGTTAGCCAGACCGTTGGTTTGCGCTGTGGTTCAAAAGTTTGATCCTGGTCCGGACGGCCACTTGATATTGGCTGGGGACGATTCGCCTACAAAGCGTTATGGGCGGCAGGTGGAGGGAGCAGGCGTACATCACAATCCAACTGCTGGCCCGGCCGATGGCGAGTGGTTGTACGGGCACAGTTGGGTCTCGCTATGCATGCTCAACACGCATCCTGTGTGGGGCGTTATCGCGTTACCATTGCTTTCACGACTCTACGTAAGAGCTAAACACATTTCTGGCTTGGCGGACAATTATGGCTGGAAATTTGAGACGAAACATCAGTTGTTGGTCGACCTGGTAACTTGGTGCGTCAATCTAATGCATGGATTGGGGATGCAATGCAAAGTATGGTTGGTCGTCGATGGTGCTTATGCTGCACCTACCGTGTTAAGTCCACTTACCGAACAAGGAGTGACAGTCTTCAGTCGCTTGCGCTAGGATGCAGCGCTGTTCGACCTTCCCCCGGCGGCAAGGGACAAGCAGCGGGACCGACCACGCGTGTATGGTTTCAATCGAATCCACCTCAGCAAGCGTGCCGCCAATCGCAAGGGTTGGCAATCGATCACATACCACTGCCGTGGTTCGGAAGTTACTCGTCGGTTCAAGTCGTTCTTAGCGACTTCGAAGTTGGTTAGTGGTGTGATACGCGTGGTGATCGTACGTTTTGATGATGGCGGATGGGCGGCCTACTTTTGCACCGATCCTCAAATGGAGGTGGGGGATATTTTGGAGACCGTTGCTGCTCGTTGGGCCATCGAAGAGCATTTTCACGACGTGAAAGAAGTTTGGGGCTCCGGCCAACAACAAGTTCGTAACGTGTGGTCGAAGATTGCTTGCTGGCATTTGAATCAGTGGATGGTTACACTCGTTGAACTGGTCTCTTGGGACGTCCCACAGGCCGAGTTGGTTGACCGTAGCGGACGCACATGGGACAATCCACATCGAAGTCCCTCGCATGCCGACAAACGGCGCTCAATTGTCAAGCAAATGTTGAAAAAACAATTTTTAATTTCTCTGCCCAAACGGGTCGAGTTCAATAAAATACGTCGCTCAATCATTGCCCTAATCAGCCTCAGTGCATGACGAAAACAAATTTGCCCGATTCGTCCATCACCTCCCACACGAATGTCGCTGGCTGGCTCCTCGCTCAGAGTCCGTTAAGGTGATCCTGTAAAAAGCAAAGCGTAAACTTTTCGCCTAAAGTGCAGTGTCTATAAGAAGCCCCGTTTAATCCCAATAAACGCTAAGAGCGGACCGGCAAGCAGTTCGCTGCTGGTTATCGCATCCGCATTGAGCCGTGTTTCCGCTCTGGCTCTGGAGCTTTGATCGATCCTCACCGACGATCGAGACTGGCACCAACTTGTCTCCAAACACAGCTTCATTGGTAGCTGTCTTTACACTCGCAGCTGCGTTTAGCAACAGCGCTTTGCCCCACGAATAGCATGAGGACCCCGCTGGGCCCTCACGCTTGAAAACGGCGGGCACGCTCACACCCCGTACTCCTGAAGCAACAGCCTCCAAATACTCACGTTTCTCCTCGGACTGTTTCGCTTTGGCCATCTCTGGAGTCTCCTAGGCAATCGATACGGCGGCACCTTGGGTGCCACAACGCTTTCGTTCCCAAGATGAGTAACCGATTCCCCCCCTGGGACTTTGGAGAACAGCGAGTCCCTGCCCAATTACAAATAACAAAAGCGGTAATTTCAACGTAACCAGGCGTTGAAAAGGACGCTGCATTGGGGACCAATGGTTGGGTCGTCTATGCGGCGTTGATGGTTCTGGCCGGTTGGCAGTCAGACTTTTCCCGAAAGGACAATTCTGCCCCCCTAGAGCACGGGACCTCTTTCGCAAAATTTCCAAAAAATATGCCGACGCTGAGTGTCTGGACACTGCCAATCCGCATGTAGTGGTAGACCGCCGAAAGATACCGGCACTAATCAACTCATATACTCTCTTACACACATATGGCTCGTTCCAAAAGTCCTGCAACACCAATGTATATTTAAAAGTTTAGCATATCCGCAACGCAGCACCTAAAATAAATCCCGCGAAGCAGGCTGTGGTTGCTTGCCATCAAATCAAGCTTTTCTTGCGTTAGTTCAATTAGTTCATTTTTTGTCCTGGCTTGGTGGCTTTTCAATTCTTCATTTTTCAGGTGGTTCCAAACCTTTTCATCTGGGTTCCAGTCAGGTGAGTATTTTGGCAGATAGAAAACATGTAATCGTGATTCTGACGCGATGAAAGCTTCGGTCATTTTTGATGTGTGCGGTGGTGCTTGATCCATTACTACGACGAGGTGACGTTTGGGATGATGGTGCAGCATCTGCGAAAGGAATGCTATGACTTCCGGTGAGGCGATTCGTTTTTCATGGAGCTTGAAAATCAAATTGCCACGTTTGGTTATTGCGGACAGAGCAGCAATGCCAGCCCTCTTGCCTGTCACTCGCTGCTTTGGCGTCTCACCACGCGGAGCCCATGTTCTTGCCAGGAGCGCTGTGAGCGAAACGTTCGCTTCGTCCTGGAAATACATGATCGCGTTGTACTTGCGCACAGCGCGGCGAACGCGAGGTATCTCCTTGCGAACCCACTCCAAACGTTCCTCCTCGGACAGTTCGAAGTATTCTCGTTCAGGTTTCTGGTACGTGAGACCTGCCTCGTGCAAGCGCCTCATCACAGTCTGTTTGGACAAACTAATATGCAGTTCATCGTATATGAATTGGATGAGTCTGCGAATCGTCCAAAAATCAGTCTCGTATCCGAATTCCATAGCACTTGATAGAACAATCCTACGAAGCTTTGCACTATCAATTTGCGACAACTTTCTTGGGCGACCGGCAACTGCCTTACGAAGCAATCCCGTTTCCCCGTTGCTTTCAAAACGCTTCATCCATCTATGAATAGTCGATCGATTAGTACCATACGCACGGGCGACATCCGTAACTGGCAACCCTTCAACGTATATGGCACGCATTGCGCGTTTTCGAACATCCAGTGTAGAATTTGCAAATCCATCCATTCGGAATAATATATAGCATTCACCACCTTTCAGGCAACGTCAGTGTTGCAGGACTTTTGGAACGAGCCATACGTGCCATTCGACGAACCTTCCTGGGCGCGCTGGCGCAGTGTGATGGTTGATGTCAGATTGATCGCTCAAGTGCGTGGGTTTCTTGGAACCAAGGTACAGAGTGATCTCGCGCCGGTTTGTCCAGTGGCAGACTTATTTCGTGGTCAGTTTTGAAAGGGTTTGCGTGACCGGTGCGGGTTAGAGCGACAAGGCCGGCCATCAAGTCCAACGATGTCGGACCGTCTGTATTTCTTTGGCACCAAGATTCTCTTGCCGGACGCGCGGGGATCAAAACATGAACTCCTGTCAGGTTACCAGAGCCAGTTCGTTGAAAGTCGTCGGCCAGCCTCAAATTCTCTTGGCTCAATAGGGCTTTCGAAGGTCGATTCTGTTAAAATCATACCTGTTTCATCCTTACACTGACAACTGACTAGCGTTCGCCGAACCAATTTCCAACATGAACGACTCGACCTCCAACGATGTGACACAGGGCTTGCAATCCCGCCCTCAGGAAAGCGATTCGGCTGCGAAACATCCCGAGTGGATCGGTCGCTTTCGCATCGAAAGAGTCTTGGGCCAGGGGGGCTTCGGTATTGTCTATCTCGCCAAAGACGAGCAACTGAACCGACGGGTGGCTGTCAAAGTGCCGCATGCGGCGCTGATATCCCTGCCCGAAGACGCCGAGATCTATCTGACTGAGGCCCGCACGGTCGCTAATCTCGATCATCCTGGCATCGTACCGGTGCACGATGTCGGCAGCACGGACGAATATCCCTGCTACGTCGTTTCGAAGTACATTCCAGGCACTGATCTGGCGACGAAGCTGAAACAGAAGCGGCTACCGTACCGAGCAGCGCATTTTCTCAAGGTGAATATTTGGTCGGCTCACCCAAATATGAACCCGAACGAAATAGGTTCGCGGATTACGAACTGCAACATTCAGTCCGGCTTACGCGTCCCTTTGCCTTGTTAGAGCGGGAAGTGACGATGGAAGAGTTAATTGCATTTTCGCCAACGCACGCGGGCATAGCGCAGCATCACGATGTCCATGCTTTCGATGCTGGATGTTTTGCAAACTGGTACGACTCTGTTGCTTTTTGCCGCTGGTTGGGTCAGCAGATGCGGTTGCCGGAATCGGAGCAACCCTACGAATCACCGGAGTTACTTGACAAAGTGAAGTATCCTCGCGAGCCGAGCCCCGATGCGAATTGGGCTCCCCGCGAGTGGCCGGTAGATTTGGATCGTCCTGGCTTCCGTTTACCAACCGAAGCAGAGTGGGAGATAGCAGCACGCAGTGGAACGAGAACGGCGTATGGGTTTGGAGGTGACGTGGCGTTATTGGAGCGTTTCGGTTGGTTCATGGATAACAGCGGCAAGCGCTTCCATCCGACCAAAGCGCTTCGTCCCAGCATTCGAGGCCTGTTCGATTTGCACGGCAATTTATTCGAGTGGACGCACGATTGGGTGAAAGTCTATTCGCCGGACATCGCGACAGACCCTCTAAATTCCGTAGGCGGCTCATACCGCGTTGCCCGAGGCGGATGTTGGTTTCTCGGGGCCGAGCATTGCCGGTCAGCGGACCCGAGCACGTTCCAACCATCGGCCCGCCTAGACGACTACGGTTTCCGCATCGCCCTGAGTCTTTCCGCAGTCTCCAAGGCTGAGGCAAGGATGGAAGGAGTAGCGGAGCCATCGGGCGATCTGCCGCACCGCGCGAGATAGCACGCCGACGGGGAATGATAGAGAGCTTTAGCAAATGGATTAACGTGGTCCAGCGTGTGTCAAAGTCTGTATGTCAAACTCTGCACCGCGACGGCAGCTTTTAGAGTCGAAGCAGATTTGTACCGTTTTGCGGTGACTGGTGCGTGGTAGCAGTCGGCAGATTTTTTAGCAAGCAGCATTGGGGAATAACATAGACAAGTCGCAAAATCAGTTCCTCTCTCAGCACACCTTAAATGGGGTTATTGTCCTGACCTTCACCGAACCCGCTCTCGATGCGGATGCGGTGGAGGAAGCCGTCAGCGTTATTAATGCCGACGATAAGCGGAAGGTCATCCTCGACTTGCAGTCTGTTCGCTTCCTCGTGGGCGGCAGTCTCCGCCCAGATCAAGAGCCACTCACACCCATCCTAAAACTCAGCAAGCAGTTAGGCGAAAAAGGAGGTCGGCTGGTACTATGCAACGTCGCCACTGAAATCGCCGACGTTCTCCGGCTCACTAGCTTAAACCGGATCATCGAGATTCAGCCCGATGTCGCTTTTGCAGTCGCCTGCATGGATAGACCGCCAGAAACAAAAACAACCAAATACACACACACTCAGAAGGCACCGATCTGTCTGATCCTCTACGGCACTGCGATCTACTGCATCGTTCTCGGCTGGATGATCGGCGACGCGCTGGGGATGTGCGTGGCTGGGGGCGTGGGCCTGCTCCTTGCCTGGCTTGCCCCATGCTTCCACCACCTAACCGTTCAGGATCAAGGAGATGTTCTAGGAATTCGCTTCGGGCCGATCCCGTTGTTTTGTAGGACTGTTCGATATGACGACATCGCGAGAGTTGAAGTCGGGCGGACGTTGCTTCTGGACGGCTGGGGCATCCACATGAGCATTCGTGGCGGGTGGGTCTGGAACTTATGGGGCCGTGCGTGCGTGGTCGTCCGTTTCATCAACGGCGGCACTTTGCGGATTGGCTCGGACGACGCCGAGAGCTTGGCTAGGTTTCTGCGAAGTCGGGTGCTGACATAACGGTCAGCCTCTTCAACGAACTTTCGCCGAACGTGTCTTGAGCATTGCAGTCTTGAGCAGCTTACTTCTTCGCTGTCATGGCTGCGAATCGAATGCCGGAATCTCCAAATAGTAACCAACAAAATCCCGCCTACTGAGTCTCGGCTGTGCGTACTGGGATCAATCGGATGCAACTTATGATTAAGGTTTGCTAGAATGTTAACGTTGCCCTTGTCGGAATCAACGGAATGACTCCGCTGATCAAGCCATGACCCCATGAGCCCAATCCCTTTCTGTTTGCTACCCAAAATGCCGAAGATTCTGTTTAGCTTTTGCGTCCTGATGGCCTCTCTCGCAACGTGGGTTTATCCCATTGCAGACGCTCAAGAGGCACAAAGTTTGATCGAAGCACAGCGTGCATTGCGCAAGGACTTTCAATCGCTGGAGCTGTTTACCTCGCGGCAAGGCAGTTGGATCTTCCCTCTAGCGTTGCCCCCAAAGATTGTTTGGAGGGATGCCGAAGCCGCCAGAAAATTCGGGTTTGCTCCGGGGTTTATTATCCGCTGGTTCGATTCTAACCTAGAAGAAGCCGAACTTCCTAATATGGGTGGACGATGGATTGCTCTGCTAGAAGGAACCGCTCCGAATAAAACGCCGTTCCGTCGTGCCTTCACGCTCTACGCTCTGCCACCCCAGTTGGATAGCTCAAGCGCTTTTATACCTGACCTGACCGTTCATTTACCCAATTTCCCCGGAACTGAAGTACCTGCTGCATGGAAAGAACATCAGGTGGAATTCGATTGGAGTTCGAAAGACCTCTTGGTGAAGTCGCTGATGGATCACGAACAGGGAGCGATTTTGGTCGCCGGGATAGCGGAGTCGCCAGAGCTCGGTCGCCCCAAAAGGTTCCCCGAATGGACAGCGGCGATGAACGCGCAACATCACCTCAATTTAAAGCTTAAGTTGTTGGGGGGCGACGCCATCCGAAAACCGCTGAATCTTCCCCGAAAAAATTCGAATTCAACCCCGATGATTCGCCCAGGTTCTGCGAAGGAAGCTAGTGTACCGGAGCACGCCAAATATGCGATCGACACGTTTTGTCACGAGTGGGCCGAGGCCACCAAGGAACCGTTCGTGACCTTGGTAGCCAAAAATGGAGTCATCATCACGCATGCGTCGTTTGGAACCGATTCGAGCGGTAAATCGATCGATTTGGATTACCGCTGCTGGGTCGCATCGATCACCAAAACGATGACGGCTATCACGTTTAGCCAATTGGTCGATCAAGGCTTGATCGAACTCGACTGGTCGCTGGATCGAGTCTTTCCCGACTATCCTGCCAATGCATCCTATATTCCGACCTTTCGCCAATTGCTGAACCATACCAGCGGATTGAGCGGGCATGGCGAATGGGGTGGGATGTTCAATCCTCACCTTGAGAACATCGTGCTCAATGGCCTCGATGTGAACGAACCGGGGAAGAAGCACGAATACTGTGGTCTCGGTTTTGAATTGGCTGCCAAAGCGATGGAGCTCAAGACCGGCAAGTGTGCGGCAAGAATTTACCATGAACATCTCTTTGCACCGTTGGGATTGCAGGACATTATCATGCGGAATGCCAGTTCCGATGGCGAGTTCACCGCCATGGAACTAGCGGTCATCGGACAGTGGCTAGCGAATCGCGGCAGCTATGGTGAGTATCAATTTATTTCGTCAGAAACCTTTGAAGAAATGCTCCCTAAGACGACCAGTGAACCCACGGTAGCCGGCGAGCATGGACTGGGATTGCACGCTATTCGCCATCGCCGTCCAGGAGCGTTGACGCATCCCGCAGAGCCTAGCGATCTATTGTTTAGCAGGAATACATTTGGTCACGGATCATTTTCTGGATGCGTCTTGGTCGTTGATCCTGATCAGCAACTGGTCATCGTCCAAGCAAGGAAGCAGTTTCGGCAACTGGACAACGGGTACTGGACCCGCTTCTTTCAAGTCGTCGCGGACGCAATCAAAACGAACAAGGAATAGAACTCGTCAATCAAGGCTTGCCGCTGTTCGGGATGGTTCGACATACGGTCTCTGGGAATGAGACGCGAGCTGAGGCTACTGTCCTGCTTTTGGCGACATGGTCGACATTCGTGCAGAGGAAGGTTCGTCGAATGGCACGTAGTTCTACGTAAGTCGTTTGAGCATCTCACGTTTGAGCACGTTCCTTGGCTTCATCATTCGATCATATTTCTTTTGCCGGCGTTTTCTCTGTCGAGGTTCGAAGCGATCCGGTCGGTCGGCGACTCGATGGGTGGCCACAGCGTCGAGCAGCTTGTTATAGAGATGGAGTCGGTGCTCCCAGCTGCGATCACCTTGCATGGCAAGCAGCGGTTGGAACGCTTCCAGTGTTTGCACTGCTCCCTTGAAACTGATCGTCCGCGGTTCAATGTCATGTTTACTCGCCGCCTGAGCTAGAATCGTGCGAATTAGATTGTAGGCGAGAATGTGTGTCCAAATTTCCTTCCGCACGAGTTCAGGTGTTTTGCAGCGGAGGATGTCCATCTGCATCGTTTGCTTGAGAGATCTAAAATCAAGTTCTGCATTCCATCGGGCGCGGTAGAGATCCGCCAGATCGCTAGCAGTAACTTCCTCCGCGTCTAGCAATGTGGTTACGACGATGATGTTTTGGCTGCGAAATCCAGGCTGCTGAACTTGAACGCGCGTCTCGCGAATCAGGAGCCATTCGGGCAGTTGTTTTTTAGATTGCAAATCTATTGTTCGAATGCAACCAGGGCGGCGCCACTGGACCATGTGATCGCCCTTTCCCAATCGCTTGCCACGCCGGAAGTCGGCGGTGCGACAATGATGGAGACGAGTGACTGAGTCAATTCCTCGTTGTTTCATCACGAAAATCTCGTACCAGGCACACATGTAGCGGTCAGAAAGCACAACATCGCCTGGACGCAAAAAGTCCCACAACTGACGGAGCATTCCCAGTTCACTGTGCCCCTTGCCAGAGTTACTGCACATCGCAAGGTCCAGCACGGCTCCGCACGAGCGCGAAAAGAAGGCGGCTATTCTCATCAAAGGAAAGCCAAGACCAGGTTGTTGTTGGGGAGGCTGCGGGTAAGCCTTCTGGTTTTCCGGAGTATCGGGCATCGATAGGGTGGAGCCATCCTAAGCCAAGACGCGGCGACCTTTCCAAAGCCAGCGCTGGTGAGACTTGTCATCTAACGCTTGTCCCGTTTTACGAGCAACGACCGAAAAGAACTTTTCGGGGAGTCGCTTTCTGGCTTGGCAGTAAGCGCCAGTTTCCGCAGAGCAAGGACTTTCTCCTCGTGAAACGCGATGGGCAATCAAGCGAGCAACAGCCGCACGACAGGAATGATCCTGGCTCAAAA
>JBGSJT010000033.1:0-2250 GCA_041741715.1 Pirellulaceae bacterium
CAGGAACTGCTTAAAGAATCTAAAAAAGATCTCAATTTGCCACCTCTGGGCGTAAAGCAGCGAGATCATCTCAGCGGGGACATCAAGCAGATTGGTAGCAATCCGTAAAATGCCGTCGCTGCTGGGACTCGTTGACTTCCCGCGATAGCTACTGCGGCTTGTGTGCGGGCTACATTTCACGCAGATCAAACGCAACTTGTGATGCGGGCGACCGCGTGACTGGTTCGCTTGACTGCCAAGTTCGACGACTTGATCGCTCATTACATCGGCTTCGCGGGCTTCTATCGAGAGTTCGCGATCCTCAAGCACTTCGTAAACACTGTTGTCACGAATGCGACAAGCATAGCTGCTTTTGGCGTCGACAATCTTGTTGAAGAGGCTGAACTTGGCGTAGCCGCGATCCATCACGTAGAGCCGATCTCCCTGGATCGTTTGTTCCATGACGGAGCGTTCGTCATTCTCGCCACCGCCGTCGGGCGTGACGTCGATCCGGGTAGGAATGTACCGATCGACTTCAAAGTGAGTGTGCAGACGCCACTTCACCAAGGCGCTACCTTCGCTCGCCTTGAGCAGCGACGCCTGGATGATGTTTGGCATGGCTGAGACCAGCGTCCCATCGACAAGCGTGATGGTTTTGTTGTCGACTTTTCCGAAGTCGAACTGGCCGCGAATCGATTGTGCTTGCTGGGCGAGTTCCGCGATGATTTCTTGGAGTCGGTGAGAGTCAAAGACTCGCGCAGCTTCGCTCAGCGAACCAAGAGAAGAACGCGAGCAGCCGAGCTTCTTCTTGACCTTTTCCAATCCACTGGCCTGCTGCAGCGATCTCAGGCTAGTGATGGTGGGATTGAAGAGATAGAGCAACACGAGCATGCAGTGCTGATCAAAGTGCAAGTCTCTGTTCTTAGCCTTGTCGCGTTTGCAGCCCTCGTCATGCAGTCGTTTCAGTAACGGAGCGACCATGGCAAAGTACTTGAGCCCTTGAAGATCGCTTGCCGACAGTTCCGGCTTGTTCGCTTGCGTAGGGGTTGGCTCTTGTATTGTGCCGGCGACTTGGTCGGAAGTATCACTCGGGTTGACCTGCCCGCTGTGTTTGCGGCGCTTCGGAAGCGGTTTCGGTACTCGAGGCTTGGCGGGCATGAGGAAAAAACACCGGAGCGACAAAGTGGCAGCATAAATTCAAGCCAGCTCACATGCGCAATTGTCGTGCCAAAATTCGCGTAATTCCGTTTGTCATCTTACTTTTTTTGTTTAGCAATCCTTGTGCCGAACAGTATTGGGTCAAACCCGAATGCCGCGTGTTTAAGCCGTAAGTTGTTCACGCTGCTAACCTTCGGGCGGCGTGACGGGGACGATTCATGAACTTGTACGACTTGGGGCGACGCTTTATCTCTCGAGGGTGAACTCTTGGTTTTCGGTCGCCCACCGGATGCTCGCTGATTGACTCAAGCAACGCCCTTTCGAGTTGCTCGATTCGATCACTATCGGCTTGCAACTTTTCCGAGAATGCATTGAGCGACTGAACCGCTGCGGTGTGGCTGAGGTATTTCGGAGCCGTTGAATATTTCAGCGCCGTTCGCACGATCAGATCGCGAATCAAATTATACGAGATCATGTGCGCGTAGATCTCTTTGCGAACCATTGAAGGACTCTTGCAACGCAAGTGTTCCATCTGCATGTGGGTCTTCAAGCTTCGGATGTCCAACTCAACTTGCCAGCGCTGGGCATAAAGATCGGCAAGGTCTTCGACCGAATAAACCGCTGCATCAAGAAGTGTCGTCGCTAAGACGATGTAGCGAACACGAAAGCCTTTCTGTTTGACCGTATAGCGAAGATGACGAACGAGTACAAACTCATCGAGATCGTCGTAATCTTCCTGTGACATCCATACCGATCGGTAGGCCGGTTTGTAGTAGGCAACCAACTGATCACAACTGCCCTGCTTGTATCCCTTTCGGAAATCAATCTTGCGTTTGTGATGCGACCGCATCACCACGTCGTAACCCTTCCTGTAGCGACATAAGTATTTCAATTAGGGTAACGTCTGCGTAAGGATGCTTTCACGCTCTGAAACGTGTATCTTGAATGTGGCACTTTTTCTCCGATCCGAAAGATTTCTCAAATGCGTTCGATTGGCCCCTGCTTATTGTTGTGCTTCTTGATGGCTATCACTGAGATCGTAACGGTCCAAGCCGAGAATTGGACGCGGTTTCGCGGGGCCAACGGCCAGGGCATCTCGAACGAGACGAATTT
>JBGSJT010000034.1:0-22278 GCA_041741715.1 Pirellulaceae bacterium
GACCGCCCCAATGATACGCTTCTTCGAGGCGGCCGTTGTTTGAGGAAGAAGTGACGTTGCTCCGAGTTGCTTAAAACAAACGCTCAACCCCAGTTCAACAGTTCGGGCGTAGTCGGCGAGAGCCCGCACCGAGTTCTCGTATTGTGTGATGCTCGATGCAGCGACCGCTTTCATCGTGCGCACGACCGACTGCAGATCACCCGCTCCGACAATCTTATGACGCAGGCTTGCAACGGTGACCGTCATGACGTCACTACGGAATCTGCCGGCTCATCGTCAGTCTGATGCTCGCCCGATTCAGTAACTCGGGAAATGGCGTTTTGCGCCAGATTGATGATCGCCTCTCGATCCGCATCGCTCAACTTTTCTCCACTCTGAAGTCGATCTTGAATTTCCTCCGAGATATCAACCGCAGCTTCTCGAACCGCCTTCTCGGCATCGGGCATCTTGTCGAGTGGCACTGAATCGAACAACCTCGACGTGAGTGCAACCAGGACCGCGATCTGGCCAACCGCGGATACCGGCGCGAACTCAGGTTGCTTGAGACAGGAACGAATACGCTGTCCGTAATCGATGGACCGGCGGGTATCATCGTCCATGCGAGCACCAAATCTCGCAAAACTCTCAAGCTCCTCGAATTGCGCGTAGGCCAACTTGAGATCGCCCGCAACGGAACGATAGGCCGCGAGTTGTGCTTTGCCACCCACGCGTGAAACCGACTTCGCGACATCGACCGCTGGTAACACGCCCAGGTCGAACAGCGTTGGAGAGAGGTAGATCTGGCCATCCGTAATGGAAATGACGTTGGTAGGAATGTAGGCGGAGATGTTCTGGGCCTCGGTTTCAATAATGGGCAGCGCGGTCAGTGAGCCGCCGCCAAGTTCTTCGCTCAAGTGAGTGGAGCGTTCCAACAATCGCGAATGAATATAGAAGATATCGCCAGGGAAGGCTTCGCGACCAGGCGGACGGCGCAGCAATAGTGACAGCTCACGATAAGCACGGGCATGATGGGTCAGATCATCATACACGATCAACACATCACGGCCTTGTTCCATAAAGTACTCTGCGATACTGGTCGCTGCATAAGGCGCGATGTAAGCCAAGCCCGGCGCGTCGTTCCCTTCGGTCACAACGACCACGGAATAGTCCATCGCTCCCTTGGATCGCAGCGTGGCGACCAACTTAGCGACGGCTGCCGCTCGTTGGCCAATCGCACAATAAACGCACAATACATCTTGACCAAGCTGATTGAGTATCGTGTCGATAGCGATCGCAGTTTTCCCAGTTTGGCGATCGCCCATGATCAACTCTCGCTGCCCGCGTCCGATAGGAACTAGCGCATCGATGACTTTGACACCCGTTTGAAGTGGCTCCGTAACCGGCAAGCGGTCCATGATGGCTGTGGCAGGTCGCTCGATAGGCAAGCGATGGTCGATCGTTACTGGCCCCTGCTCATCTAGCGGTCGACCAAGCGGATCAATGACTCGCCCTAGCAAACCGTCGCCCACACCAACATCCATCACCCTGCCTGTTCGCTGAACTTCATCACCAGCCCGTAACTGCCAATAGTCTCCGAGCAACACAACGCCAATTTCATCCTCGTCGACATTGAATGCGATACCGAACACACCGCCGGGAAACGCAAGTAGTTCCTCATAACCAACGCCGGGGAGTCCAGAAACTTTGGCAATACCTGTCGAGACAGACGCGATGGTACCAACATCGTGTGGGATAAGCTGATGGGTGAAATCATCCGTCGCACGGCTGATCCTGGTGAACGTCGATTCAAGCAGAGCATGAAGATCGTCGGCAAACTTACTCATGAAACCGGTTCGCTTTCAAGTTCCGTATTCACTTCGGGAGCCTTCGCGTCCGGATTCGTCAATTCACTAATGCTCTTTTGCATCGAAGTCAAATACTCATCGATGCTCCAAGCAATCTTGCGTCCGCTGGAAGTCAATTCGATGCCCGCAATCGCGTTGGACGCGATCTCGAAATGAACCGGTATATCGTCTGCTGATACTTCCTTAATCGCTTGCCGGATCGCATTCTGTTGCTCCTCCGTCAATTTAAAAGCGCTGCGCACACGAACCGATTCAGAAGACTTTGTCAGCGCGTCGGCAAGGTCCTGTTTGGTGTTGCCGTTCATGTCGCGCAATTGTCGCGTGAACGCTTGGGTGATTCGCTCCTCGAGATTCGTGTCGGCCAAGTCTCGTAACGTCTTTCGCGCGATGGCAAACACCTGGTCTTGTGTCTGGCGGGCGATCTCGTCTGCAAGCGTTTTCTGCGCACGCTGCATAGATGCAATGCGTTTGGCACTGATTGCATCAGCCGACTGATGCGCATCGTGGAGCAGCTTTTCTCGCTTGACGTTGATCTCCTCATTCATTTCGAGAACCAGCTTGTTGCGATCGTCATTGAATTGTCGATTCTTTCGTTCAAACTCGTCACGTTGCATTTCTGCTGCCTGTTTTGTTTCCGCTGCTTCGGCAATGGTTTCAGCAATCCTCTTTTCGCGTGCATCAATGGCATCGAGAATCGGTTTGTAAAGAAAACGCTTCAGCAACCAGACGAGAACTAGAAAGTTGACCGCTTGGGCAATGACAGTGAACCAATCGATTAACATGCGCTATTGTCCTGTGGCCTGGGCAACAAAGTGGTTCCAGAACGGGTTGGCGAAAATCAGAATCATAGAGACCACGAAGCAGTAAATAGCCGTGGACTCGATCATCGCTAGACCGACAAATAGGGTGCGTGTTATTGTTGCCGAAGCATCGGGTTGCTGCGCTAGCGAAGTCAGCGCTGACGATACCGCCTTGCCTTCGCCCAGCGCAGGAGCCATCGTGCCGAAAGCGGTGGTCACGCCAGCGGTGATGATCGATGCCAGTGCAATGATGGTCATGCTGTCCATACGAATTCCTCTGTATTGAATGTGTGAAAATTAAGAGATCCTGAAGTTAGCCGTCTTTAGGTCTCCGCCGTTGTCATTTTTGGTCGATTGGTCTGAGTGGCTGCTGCGATGTAGACTGCTGCGAGAATCGTAAATATGTAAGCTTGTACCATGCCGGTCAGCAGTCCCAGTAACGTCATGACGACCGGAAAAACGAAAGGGGTAATCGTCAATAAGATGCCAATAATCATCGCTCCGCTCATCATGTTTCCAAACAAACGAACCGCGAGTGCGAGCGTTCTCGAAACTTCGCTGATTATGTTGAACGGCAACATAATGAACGTCGGCTGAATATAGGTTTTGAGGTATCCGCCAAGCCCTTGCTCCGTGATTCCATACAGCGGCACTGCCACCAACACACATAAAGCCAAGGCTGTCGTGGTTGAGAGTGAGCCGGTCGGTGGTTGATAGCCGGGCACGATGGTGAACAAACTCGCTGCGGCCACGAATAAAAAGAGCGTCCCCAGAAATCCGAGATACTTTCGTGGCTGGCTCAGCCCAACTTCTTCCACTTGCTTGGCTATTCCGGTAACAATGATTTCCAGTAAGTTCTGCCAGCGAGACCGCGTGTGATCGGTCGAGAGATTGCGAGTGATGATCTTGGCACCAACCGCTAAGATCAGCATCAGCACCCAAGTGAAGACGATCGTGGCGTTGAGTTTGATAAAGCCATATTGCCAAAAAACGAGTTCGTCGGGACTAAGTTGCATGGTGGGACTCCTTTCGAAGTTGAACTGCATTTTCTGAGCAAGCCTCCGGCCCAGTACTTCGGATGAAAGTTTTGGGGTGAGGAAGCCGGGTCAACCAAACAATGATCGATCGCGCTGCGATGAATCCTAGCAAGCAGCTCAGCAATCGGTCCCATTGACCACCCCCTGCGAAATAGAAGCCAGCCATAACGATCGTCATTCTCACGATTATGCTGACGAGAAACCACAGGCCAGGTTGCTTTGCGTTGATCCCGTTTCGAACTGTCCACCACAAACCACCGAAGAAGATCCCACCCAGCATTAGTCCAACGCTGGCCGTAAGAAACAAAATAAGTACTTCACTCGACGTCATCTTTATCATCCTCGCGTATTGCATTCTGTTCCTTGGAAACCCATAGCCAAGCATTCAAGCAGCCGATCGTCAGCCCGGTCACCAGAAGAGCTAGCGTCCAGGAACGATCGCTGTAGTGTTGTTTGTCAAGCCAAACACCTAGCGCGGCACCCAGCAGCGTTGGAATGGCGATCGACCAACCGATCAACCCCATCATTCCCAAGCCGTACCAGACACCAGGCGTTGGATTGCGACGCGCCTTCAGCTTACGAGCAGCCTTGGTGCCGATTTGGCGACTCAGCGGGGAACGCGCGTTGTTGGATTGCTGGCTCGATTTGTCATTCATGATGAAAATCCGCTAGTCGTCGAATAAAGCCGCTCTCCATTCTTGCCAACACCGCCCGTACACTTTCTTCATGCTCGTCCAGCGTTAAAAACTCTCGCTCCACCGCCTCACGCAGTTCACCCAGTTCAGCCCCGCCAATTGCGTTGCGAACCGACACCAAAACATCGCGGCCCGATTTGACGAGTACCCCTTCGTCGATAGCTACATAAGTCTCATCCTCATCTTCAGTCTCAATAACCAAGATCCCAGGGGTAAGTGCGGCAACGCAGTCGAGCCGATTGGGCAGCAAACCGATCGATCCTGCCAAAGTGTCTGCCACAATTCGTTTAACATTCGCTTTCTCAATGAAGACCTGAAATGGCAACAGAACTTTAAGCTTCATTCGTGATGGCGACATCTTGACCTTTCTTGCTAGATGCTTCAGGTCGCTTGGCTTCGTCGATGCGGCCAATCATGTAGAGCGAACTTTCGGGGTAGTCCTTGAATTCATCATTGAGAATCCGTTCGCAACCATCGAGTGAATCTTCGAGACTAACCAGTTTGCCTTCGATCCCGCTGAACTGTTCGGTGACGACAAAGGGTTGCGTCAGAAATCGCTCCAGACGTCGAGCACGAGCCACAACGTTACGATCCTCCGGTGAAAGTTGCTCCAAGCCGAGCATGGCAATGATGTCCTTGAGATCTTCGTACTGCGCCAGCGTGCGTCGAATGTTTTGCGCAAGCAGATAATGCCGCTCACCAACAATTCCAGGCGTTGCCATTTTGGAACTGGACTGCAAGAGATCAACAGCCGGATAGAGCCCCTCGCTGGCTCGTTTTCGCGATAAAACTAACGAGGCGGAGAGATGCGAGAACGTGTGTACCGCGGCCGGGTCGGTTAAGTCATCCGCCGGAACATACACGGCTTGGATCGACGTGATCGCGCCGGTGTCGGGGTTGGCGATCCGTTCTTCGAGCGCCGACAATTCTGTCCCCATCGTCGGCTGGTAACCCAGTCGCGAAGGCATTTGCCCCATCAGTCCCGAAACCTCCATACCGGCTTGAATGAATCGAAAGATATTGTCGATCAGTAGCAGCACGTCGCGTTGTTCGTCATCTCGAAAGTACTCCGCCATCGTCAGGGCGGCATGTCCGACTCGGAAGCGGCTTCCCGGCGGTTCGTTCATTTGGCCAAACACCATCACCATATTCGAAAGCACGCCGGCCTCTTTCATTTCGCGGTACAACTCTTCCCCTTCCCGCGATCGCTCGCCGATACCACAGAAGATACTGACACCTTCGTGTTGACCGACCATGTTATGGATCATTTCGGTTAGCAACACGGTCTTGCCGACGCCGGCACCGCCGAACAAACCGGCCTTTCCACCTCGTTCGAGCGGGACGAGCACATCAATGACTTTGATCCCTGTTTCGAAAACTTCGGACCGCGTGGAGCGTCGCGCCAGTGGTGGCGGTGCTCGATGGACGCTGCGCCGCTGGACATCGGTGGGTGGCGGTTCGCGATCGATCGTGTTGCCGAGCACATCGAACATTCGCGAAAGTACGCCCTTGCCAACCGGTGCCTGAAGCGGCTCACCCGTATCCTTAACCTTCATCCCCCTCGCTAATCCCTGAGTCGGAGTTAAGGCGATTGCGCGCACCTGTCGCTCATCAAGTTGCGCTAGTACTTCCATGACGATGGCATCTTCATTTCCGGCTCGCAATAGCGAGTGAATTGGTGGCAGTTGCGTATCGAATTGGGCATCCACGACACTGCCGCGCACAGAAACGACTGTGCCGAGATTCGAGGTCTGATTGTCGCGTTTCATGAATGCTCCTTGGTGACGCTTTCAATGCATGGAGTTTCACGCGATTTGCTCTTAATCAGCGCTTCACGGATCAAACTCAACTCATCAAGTCGGTTGGCGTCCGAGGTGGGGTAAGCCATCTTCAGGCTATTGAGAGAGTTCAAGATGATCTCGGAAATGATGAGCCTCGCATTGCGTTTGTCATCCGCAGGGATTGCGTACCATGGAGAATCCACGGTGCTTGTATTGCTAAGACATGATTCAAAAGCCTGCATATAAAACTTCCAAAGCTTTCTTTCCTCTATGTCTGAATTGCTTAGCTTCCAATTCTTCTCAGGTACATCAATGCGTTTCAGTAGTCGCCTCCGTTGCTCGTTCTTGGACAGGTGAAGGAAAAACTTGATGATCCTTGTCCCATTGCGATGAAGATGTGATTCGTGGTCAAAGATGGAACGGTACCGCTCCTGCCAGATAAGTTCTTTGTCGAGTAACTCTGTCGATAAGCCCTGGCCATCAAGAATCTCGGGATGAACTCGGACGATGAGTACCTCCTCGTAGTATGATCGATTGAAGATGCCTATCCGTCCTCGCTCCGGAAGACGTTTTGTCGTGCGCCAAAGAAAATCATGGTCCAATTCCTCACGGCTTGGCTGTTTAAAACTGAAGACTTGACAGCCCTGTGGATTGACTCCAGACATTACATGTCGGATGGCACCGTCTTTGCCAGACGTGTCCATGCCTTGGAAAATTAGTAACAAGGCATATCGATTGAACGCATAGTGAAGTCTCTGCAGCGAAATTAGCTCCTTCGTCTGACTGGCGAGAAACTTGCGGTACTCACTCTTTGAGTCATAGAGCGGCTTAACACGCGTTGGCCACTTTCTTAGATCAATTGGAGAGCCCTCGGGTATTTGATAATCTTCAGTTGTGATTTTCATACGATCAGAGCTTCCGTTGTTTCTTTGTCTAGGTGACTTCGAAGCTGCAAAGGACTGCCAATTCTCCCCACCCCCTTGGAGCGGCTCTGGGCGGAAGTCTCCGTCGGTAATCGATCCGGCACGTCGAGGCGGGCTACGCCAATCCGGCTATCTGCCATCCCGTAGTAGACGTCGATGCGGTCGGGCTGGCCGAGATCATCGCGCCGGTCAATTCCGGTCGGAAACACGACATTGGGAACGGTGCCGTGGCGTTCCTCATTCATTTGTGGCGTCAGCACAGGCTTCACAGAGCGATACAAGAGCACTCGCGGATGATCCTTGGAGAGCACCATTACACCGGCCGAGTAACACAGGGAGTGTTTATCAGGATCGAGGGCTTTCAGCTCTTGTACGCCGTGATAAACGATCAGCCATCCGTGGCGCGTCAGGACCGGCGGTGTGCCGCCGCCGATCTTGAGCATCTCCCAAGGTGACACCGGCATCGCAAGGCGGTGATGGGAGTTAAACAAGCCGAGGTCATGCTTTTCAAATCCCTCCAAAGCCATTGGGCAATAGGAAAGCCAGATGCTTTCGTGATCGAGATCGGCAACGTGTGGTAAAGCCTCACATGCGATTTCCTCAGGAAGGGTTCCTCTGAATAGGGGGCGGTGGAGAATGGCCATTTGCATCTTCCCACAATGATTCGGAATTGCGATCGGAAAGATGGATGCGTCTTTGTTGTCCACGTTGACGAAATCGATTCCACGGTACGCCTCAAAGGTCGCTTGCCCCAATCGCGTCCAATTAAATAAATCAGTCGACGCGGCGAGGGCGATACGTGGGCCGGATGGCGAATGGCCTGTGTAAGTCATGATGTAGCGTTGCAGCCGTTCCACGAAAGTAATGCGGGGATCTTCGCAACCGCCTCGGCCGTCGGGCCACCGCTCATAGTCGGTTTCCGGTTCCAATGCGATGCCGAGCCGTTCGACGTCATAAGGATCACCCAGGTCATTGAATTTCACTCGCGCAATACCGATCCGGGAATAGTTGCCCCTCGCAACTAGCCGTGGAAAAAGGTAGAGCTGGCCATCCGGGCCACGCGCTGCCGCTGGATTCAAGACTCCTTCAACCTCCATTGGATTGCCCGCCTCGGGCTCCATGATTAATCCAAGACGCTTCAGTTCAAATCCGGTCATCGAGCTGTTACCTCCTCACGACGCAGGTTGGGTTGGTCCACATCGAGAGACGCGAAAAGCGTCTGAATAACACGCTTGGTTTCTTCTGCATTGGAAACTTGGATGGACATTACCCCCGCCTGCTTAACTGGATAGTCGTTTCCCCCTGGGAACAGCGCGTCGCCAACGAAAAGCATCTCATCCAGTTCAATGGCTAGGAGTTCGCGAAGCTTTTCGATGCCATAAGCTTTGTCGATTCCCAGCTTGGTTACGTCTATGGAGGTCGTGCCGCCAAGTCGAACCGTAAACTCGGGGATTGATTTGGCAAGAAGTGCTTGGATCTGCTTTCGCTTAGTGAAATCCGAATCCCACTTTTGCTTTTCCTTTAGCGGTGCCTGTTGCCCGAGTGCAGAGAACGTGATCTGGCTTCCACGATCTTCGATTTGCTCGCCCCAGGTTTCCATGGTTGCGTAGTCGAGTGCTCCGACCGCTGCCTTCAACGAACCAATAATCTTCACTCTCTCATCTTCCGTGAAGTCGTCCGCATACAACTGCGTCCATTCGGATTCATACTGATAAAATTTTGTTCCACAGGTCGGTAGTAGATAGAGATTCTCAAGCTTGGCATTTACAGAAAGATTGGCGAGCAACTGGGACTGGAATTGCGGCCAGCCGCCGCCGGAAATTACCGCCACCTTCAAAAACCTGATAAGAGTACCAAGTAGTGCTGCCATCTCGCCATCGATGGCGGCTTTACTTTCGGCCAATGTCCCGTCTAAATCGAAAACAATCAGCCTTCTAACGCGAGTCCGAACTTCGGACGAAGGGATCACAGGGCATCTTTGTTTTTGTGAAATCTCGCCTCCCTCATTTTCCCATATTTCGATCGCCTGCCGTTTGACGGTCTTGGCTTCGCAAATACTTTCGACGACTGCCGGTTCGCAAGATTCCTTGTGTGTTGAGTTCCATAAAGCAACGGCAGGCAGATCAGCACGGTCGTGCTGAAAGCAGAGAATACTGATTGATGAAGTGTCGAGAAGAAACGGTTCAGCCTGTGCCACGGAAAGTCCGATCCAACGTGCAGCGAGCACGCGTCCTAGATGGCTGTGAGAAAAGAGAGCGATATTTCCGTTTAACATTCGCAGCCGGGCAATTAATCGATCTGCGCGTTGGGAGATCTGTGTGGGAGACTCACCCTGTGGCGAACCATCTCGAAAGAGGTTCCAGTTGGGTCGCGCAGCTAGTATTTCAGCGGTTGTCCGCCCTTCGTCATCGCCGTTGTCCCATTCCGCTAAATCAGGTTCTACTTCGGTGGGCGCAGACAATCCCGCCAGATTGCAGGTCTGTTGTGCACGCTGAAGTGGGCTGGTTAGTACCCTAGTAAAAGAAATGTCTCGGAGCCGCTGCCCAAGCTCTCGTGCCGTGTTTTCGCCATGGTCCGTTAACGGAATATCCGTGCGGCCCGTGTATTGCCCGGAGAGTGACCACTCTGTCTCGCCGTGACGAATGAAGTATAGTCGCAATGAAGCTACGCTTGAGGAGCTTGAGTCGATAGTCATTTGAGACTGCTCCATTTCCAATGCAAAATCTCTGGCATGTCTAAACCATGTTCGTTGATGTAGCGTTTGTGCTCCGCTCGCTTGTCGACCATCGCTTGCCTTACAGCAGCGGCACGTTCGGCAAGTCCCGGAACACGATCGATTACGTCGCAGACAAGATGAAACCGATCCATGTCGTTGAGTACCACCATGTCAAACGGTGTCGTCGTTGTGCCCTCTTCTTTGAAGCCACGAACATGCAGGTTTTTATGGTTAGTGCGGCGATACGTCAGTTGATGAATGAGTGAAGGATAGCCATGAAACGCGAAAATGATTTTCTGATCCGTGGTGAACATCGCGTCAAACTCTTCATCGGGAAGTCCATTGGGATGCTCGCTGGGCGGTTGCAGCTTCATTAGATTCACGACGTTGATGACCCTGACCTTCAGATCCGGCAGGTGTTGGCGGAGTAATTCAACGGCGGCAAGTATCTCGATCGTCGGCACGTCACCGCAACAAGCCATGACCACGTCAGGTTTGTCGCCATCTTCATTCGAGGCCCATGTCCAGATGCCAAGCCCGTTCGTGCAATGATTGACAGCCTCGTCCATACTTAGCCACTGAGGCGAAGGTTGCTTTCCAGCCACGACGACATTCACGCGATTGCGACTTCGCAAGCAATGATCCGTCACACTTAGCAACGTGTTCGCATCCGGCGGGAGATAGATGCGTATCACCTCGGCTTTCTTATTGGCGACGTGATCGAGGAATCCAGGATCTTGATGCGAGAAACCGTTGTGGTCCTGTCGCCAAACATGCGATGACAGCAAGTAGTTGAGCGAAGCGATGGGTGCCCGCCAGGGAATGTGATTGCAGACCTTAAGCCATTTCGCATGCTGGTTAAACATCGAGTCAATAATGTGAATAAAGGCTTCATAGCAGGAAAAGAATCCATGCCGCCCAGTCAAAAGGTAACCTTCCAGCCAACCCTGGCACTGGTGTTCCGAAAGCATTTCCATGACTCGCCCATCGGGAGAGAGCTTGTCATCGGTGTCATACAACTCGGCCATCCAGGTACGATTCGTTACGTCCAGCACATCTTGCCAGCGGTTTGAGTTGTTCTCGTCGGGACTGACGATGCGGAAATTCTTGCTCGCTAAGTTCAAACGCATCACATCGCGCACGAATTTTCCCATCTCGCGAGTCGCTTCAGCGACAGTAACGCCTGGGCTAGAAATTTGCACTGCATAGTCGCGGAAGTTCGGTAGCGTCAGGTCTTTGAGCAGCAGTCCGCCGTTCGCATGGGGATTGGCACTCATGCGACGTGTGCCCTGGGGAGCTAAATCAGCAATCTCTGGGATGAGTCTGCCGGCGTCATCGAACAATTCATCCGGACGGAAACTCTGCATCCACTGCTGGAGAATCTTAACATGCCCAGGCTTATCCATATCTCCCATCGGAACCTGGTGCGAACGCCAATAGTCTTCACACTTTCTTCCGTCGATCTCCGCTGGGCAAGTCCACCCCTTGGGAGTACGGAGAATAATCATCGGCCAAATGGGACGCCCTGGAATTCCTCGAGTCCTCGCATCATGCCAGATTTGGTGGATCTCCGCAGTAATCGTATCCATGACAGCAGCGAGTTCTTTATGCACCAAAGCTGGCTCATAGCCCTCGACGAAGTAAGGCTTGTATCCATAGCCTTCAAACAATTTCTGCAACTCATCTTTTGGAATGCGTGCGAGTATCGTAGGGCTGGCGATTTTGTACCCGTTCAGATGCAGGATCGGCAGCACGGCACCATCGGTGACCGGGTTTAGAAACTTGTTCGAATGCCAGCTCGTAGCGAGTGGCCCCGTTTCGGCTTCACCGTCACCTACCACCGCTGCAACGATTAAGTCCGGGTTGTCGAAGGCGGCCCCAAACGCATGCGACAGCGCATATCCCAGTTCTCCTCCCTCATGAATGCTGCCTGGCGTCTCCGGTGCAACGTGGCTAGGAATGCCACCTGGAAAGCTAAACTGCTTGAACAATCGCTGCATTCCAGCTTGGTCCTGCGAAATATTCGGATAGACTTCGCTATAAGTTCCTTCCAAATATGCGTGGGCGACTAATGACGGTCCGCCGTGTCCAGGGCCAGTGACGAAGAGCACGTTTAGATCGTGTGCTTTGATGATCCGATTGAGATGAACGTAGACCAGATTCAGCCCCGGAGATGTTCCCCAGTGACCGAGTAATCGTGGCTTAATCTGCTCGCGCTGTAGAGGCTCTCTGAGCAGCGGATTGTCCAGCAGATAGATCTGGCCAACCGAAAGGTAATTTGCGGCTCGCCAATAGGCGTCCATTTTGGCCAGCAGTTCTGGGCTGACCACACCGACACCTTTGGTTTCCGGCTCATGGTTAGCGCGGGCGCTACTTTGTTTGGGCTGATCGAGTGCGATGGGTTGCGATGCATTCATGACGCTATAGCCACTTTCTGTTTTTGTCGTTCGCCGAGAGCCGAAGCAATAAGCAAGAACTCGCGGACATTTTCGGCAGTTAGCAGTCCGACCATTTTGTCGTGTTGCATCACGGGAGCGGTCAAGCAACACTCAGATGCTTGAACCCGTGTCAGTGCCGTGTCGAGCATGTCGTTTGCATCGACGGATAGAAAGTCACGACGCATCACATCACCTACCAGAGCTTCTTGCCCCTGCTTTTGCAACGCAGCCATCAACTCGCGACTGGGAAGAATGCCAACCACAATGCCATCTTTAACAACAGGGAAATCCTGCTGCGGAGTCGCAAGCACCAGATCAATGGCTCTTTGCAGACTATCGCCAGGCTTTAGTGAATTAAACTCGGTCATCATCGCACGCTTTACGGGGATGCCGCCCAGTGCCGATTTCATCGTCGCCATGCTCGCTTCCTGCGTGGCACCGATCCAAACAAAGAATGCAATGAAGATCAAAAATGGATTGACGAAGAAGCCAACGAACGCAAAGAACAGTGCCATCGCTTGCCCTATGTTGGCTGCGATTTGCGTGGCTTGGGCATATTCCAGTCTCGTTGCCAGCAGCGCCCGCAGCACTCGTCCGCCATCCATTGGAAACGCTGGAAGCATGTTGAAGACAACCAAAATGATGTTGACCATGAGCAACCGCTCGAGAAACGGTCCGCTGGTCACGCTGAGTTGTTCCAGCGGTGCGAATGCGTCCGCGAACTGAATCCAGGCAAACAAGCCTGCTGCAATAACAACGTTGACCGCTGGCCCAGCGAGCGCCACCCAAAGTTCTTCGATAGGCTTTTCCGGCATTCGTTCCAGCCGTGCAACGCCTCCGATAGGCAGCAGCGTGATATCCTTTGTTTTGATTCCGTATCTCGCCGCCATCAGCGCATGACCGAACTCATGCAGCACCACACACGTGAAAAGTGCCAGAATGAAACCAACACCTTCCAGCGTTTTTGCCACGCTGTGGCCCGCCGAGTAGTGACTCAAGACGACAAAACCGATCAAGATTAAAAACGTCGCGTGCATATACACGCCGATGCCGCGAATTTCACCTAGTTTCCATGACCATTTCATCTTTTTGCGTTTTCCATGTTACTGAACTGATTGGCCGTGGTACATAAAAACACGGTTTTTGCGGGAACGGGGCGTTGCGGCTGATACAAATGCATTCCAGCTGATTCAAGACACATATCAATCACCAGCGCCACTTGTGGCATACTCTCGCTCAGGTTGGAATCGGGACATCTCTACTGTCTGTCCGGCTTCGATCATCGCGTTACGAATCTGCTCGCTCAAATTGGATAGGCTACCCGGTGAGTGCGGAATGAGAATCGTATTGGTTTTCGACGACGCTCCAATCTCTTTGAGAGTATCAAAGTACTGAGTCATCAAAACCAAATTCATAACGTCCTTTGCAGTCGTACCAGGAACCGATTTCTGAAACTCGTCGACTGAATCGCGCAGACCAGCCACAATGGCTTGTCGCTGATCGGCAATTCCTCGACCTTGCAAAGCCTTGCTTTGGGCATCGCCTTCAGCCAATTTGACTTTGATGATTCGCTCGGCTTCACCCTTTTCTGTCGCTGCCACGCGCATCCTCTGCGCAGCATTGATCTCATTCATCGATTGCTTCACATTGGCATCCGGATCGATGTCGGTCACAAGCGCTTTGAGTATTCCATAGCCGAAATCTGACATCACCTCGGCAAGCTCGCTCTTTACGATATCTGCGATGTCGTCTTTCTTTGCGAACACATCATCCAGTTTGATCTTGGGCACTTGAGCTCGTACAACGTCAAATACGTAAGACGTAATCTGTTGTTCTGTGTCCGCCAGCTTGTAGAAAGCGTCATAGACTTTGTCAGGTAGCACAAAGTACTGAACGGCCACGACCATCTGAACAAAAACGTTATCCTCTGTCTTAGTCTCTATCTTGACGTTGAGTTGCTGGACTCGCAGGTTAACGCGCCCTGCAACACTGTCTATGAATGGTATTTTTACGTTGAGCCCTGGTTTCGCCTCTCGTACGAATCTTCCCAAACGTTGCACGATGCCCGACGTCCGTTGCTGGATGGTGAAGAATGTGGAAGCCAGTGCGATGAGCCCCAGGAAAGCGACGACTCCGAACGCGATGGTCAAGAAGTATGGAAATTCAGTTAGCATGATCGATCACTCTTTCGGAAAGGGATACGGAATTAAGCTTGTTTGCTTCCATCGCAGTGGGCCGCAATGTTGCAAGCAGCGTGTTGGCTAATCTCGCCATGAGTAATTCTTCGTCTGTCTTGATAGCGTAGACAGAGACTTGGCTGTCGCTCGCAGAGATCAACGTGGAATGCTTAGAATTCGAGGACTGATTTAGCGAGATACCCAGAAAGCTAAGGCCTTCGCAAATTCGTGATCGAATCGACTCACAATGTTCGCCAATACCACCAGAGAAAACGATCGCGTCCACTCCGCCGAGCACCGCCGCAAAAGAACCGATCCACTTTTTGGCCTGGTAGCAAAACAGAGATACTGCGTCTGCTGCTTGTAAGTCACTCTCCTCGAGGGCGAGCAGTTCTCGCATGTCAGAACTTTTTTCGGAGACACCCAGCATGCCGGACTGCTGATTGACAAGCTCATCAAACTGATCGGCCGTCATGCTTTCGGTGCGTGCCAGATAAGCGAATAAGCCGGGATCGAGATCTCCAGATCGAGAACCCATTACAAGTCCGGCGGCCGGCGTAAAGCCCATGCTGGTGTCCAAGCAGCGACCGTCCCGAACAGCCGCTAAACTTGCACCGTTACCGAGATGGGCCAAAATGACTCGGCCGTTTGCAACCTCGGGACCGGCTCGACGTTTGAGCTCTTCCAACAAATACGTATAAGACAATCCATGAAATCCATAGCGGCGAACGCCGAGTCTTTCATAGCGTCGCGGAATGGGCAAGATCCGAGTTACCGTTGGCAAGTCGTGATGAAACGCGGTATCAAAGCAAGCGATCTGAACTAACTCTGGGAACAGCTTGCGTAGCGTTTCGATGAGATCGATTTCTGCAGGCAGGTGCTCTGGTGCGAGCGGACTGAAGAGCCGCAGTTTTTGCAGCAGCTCGGTTGTGATCACATGCGGTTCCGAGTATTCAGGTCCGCCATGCACCACACGGTGAACGACGGCATCGACATCCGCTCCCCCGTTCGCTTCAGTAAGTATTGCCCAAAGGACCTTAAGGCAACTGGCAAGATCTGACTCAGATGTGGGTAAACGATCAACGTGCTGACTTCCGTCGCGAATCCAAATAACTGTCGAATCCTGGAATCCGAAACGATCTACAACTCCCGACACGACTTGGACAGGTTCGTCCTCACAACGGTACGCAGCAAACTTTAACGTAGAAGACCCCATATTGAGAGCAACGACAAAGTCTCCACATTGATTCTCGCTGTCAATATCCGTTTGGGTGTTAAGCATTGGCTATTTCAGGGTTTAGTATCGGTAGATCGCCGCGGCACCGCTGTTCGACGGAAATGTTTCCGCCGAAACGATCGCGACTTCACCACCCATTTTCAACGTCAACTCGGCGAAGTCATCCAGCAAGTCGTCTGAATCCGTCGCGTCGATGTTGAGGAACTTGATAGCACCTGAAACGTGATCGAGTTTTCCAGGTATTTGCCGATCGGCCTCGACCATCAAAAATCCCACTCGACCCGCGATCAGCGCTTGAGCAATGTCGGTTAAATCGCTCGCGCCCAGATGTTGTGATTGTGCTGTTTGAAAGTCTTCGACGCGTTTAGAAAGCTGCAGAGCGACATGCGGCTCTATCACATGCCAAGCCTCTTTACACAACTGGTCGCCGCTGAGGGAGTCTGGGTTCTTCTCGATCCCGTTCGCCATTAGAAATGGGTTATGACTGACCGCGTGGAATGGTTCGTGATACTCTGGCAATGCTGCGAGCATCAGCGGCAAGCCCGACGGACGAGAGTAGTGCTCCAGAATGCTTCGATCGATCGAACGAAAAAATCGATCGCGATCACTGTCCACCTCGTCCTTCTTATTGCCGTGCCCGTGGACTGAAGGCGTTGCCCCACCACCACTTGCGCGAGCAGTCCCTGCTCCGTAGGAAGCGACCGTTAAGTGCTGCTCTGTCAGTTCTTCACCGAGTGCCTCTTCGATGGTTGAAGCGACGTTTGTCAGCTCGATCTCGTCCAAGGCATGGCGGTTGCCTTCGTAGAGTTTTGCCCCATGCCGGTTCAATGCGAGAAGCTGGTATCGGTCCGACGCTTGTAGTTCTCGCAGAAGTGGCTTCAGGTGAAAGCTGTCGGCAACAACCAACAATTCCTCAACGGGTCTTTGCAGATCGAAGATTTGAAGTTCGTAAGAAGAACACAGAATAGCCAATCCGTCTGTGCGGTGATTCCAAAACTGGATGTCGTGCGAAATCGACTGCAACCTCGACCATACCTCTTTCATCTTTTGTTGCGGGAACGACTGGCTTAGGGTCCTTTCCAGCGTTTGCAGCAAGTTTCTAAATCGAATTGGATCTTGTTGGTTTTCCGGGTGCCGGCGATGAGTTGGCAAATAGAGAGAAATGCAAGGCGGCTGCTGCTCAACCAAAAATTTGATCACTTGTTCTCGCGTTATCTGGTGCAGCATGGTGTTCTACTTCGATTCAAAAGGAATCAATTCGGGAAATATTAGGTCGGATATGTTTTGTTGACTTATTCGGTCGCTTCTCCAGCGTAGGATGCTCGGCCTTTGTGATTATCTAGTCGATCCAAAGTCCGACCGAGGAGTTTCACAAGGTTATTTGCTGCATCATTGAGAGCTTGTTCGTGGCTTGATCCATCGGCACTCACTTTGATCGGTTTCATACCAGTCAGGCGCGCCTCCAATACACAGCGTTTGTCACTGCTGCCGGACTTCTGACTACCGTTCTCGTCCGACAGATGGACTTCCACTCGAGTAATCCGGTTGCTGAATCGCGACAAAGCACCTTCAAGCGTCGCTTCGACCTGCGTTATCAGCTCGGCACTGCCATCTAAATTTCGATCGGTGTTGACTTGGATTTTCATGATTGGACTTCCAAACGCAAGAAAATGAATGTGCGATAAGTGACGGACCGGGGGTTGATATGCAATCCACGTGCCACCCGTCGACTATTCCACAAGAATTGTCGCATCACTCAGAATTGTGAATATCGAGAGGATCGTTGAATGGACATGGTGGAATACACCACCCATGGTTAATTAACACTGTCGAAGCGAACGTTACAGATTTTGACAGAAGCGTTATCCGTTGACCGTTCAAACCATCTCTTCTAAGGGTAACCGGGGGCCAATCAGCCAGTCCCATCGAGGACACAGGATAGACGCAACCATGAGGCGTGGATGCCCGCTAAATCGTGCGGTGACAAAATCGTGCGCTCGGCCACAGCAACGATCAGTTCCGCTTGTTGTCGCAGTGCCTGGCTTCGTCGAAATTTCGTTGTCTGGTCAGCGATGATTTCTAGAGCATGAAGCAAGCGAGTGAGAACCGCAACATTCCCTTCTGCGTTCTGCCGGATCTGGTCAAAGGCTTCGGCCAACAGACTCGCGAAGCTCGGTCCTCGGGCAATCACTCGCAACTCTCCCTGGTCCAAGCGGTGGACACTCGCAAAGGGACGCGATGCAAGCCGAACAAGGATCGCCGCGAGGTAGTTCACGCACATCACGGCAGTCGTTGTGTCGTTGATGCCAGGCGATAACGCTTTCAAGGCTATGTCCACGAGTTGCCGAATGCCAAAGCTGGCATCCTGTTCTACCGTGCGATGAGGGCTGATGACATAGACCGCGTTGAGCTCGTCCGCTGTGTCATCGTCCAATTCAGCCTGAGCGGCCACGGAGATCAACGGAGTCCCCTCAATGACGAACTCTCCGATGCCGCATTCCATACGCAAGATGGTCGCTCGTTCCCGGGCGATAACCAGTAGCGAGTCTCCGTCGATACTTTGAATGTAACCTGTCTTTTGTGCCGGAACGGCAAACCAATCCTGCTCAGGGAGGAACGCCGCCAAGTCGCGGCCGGCGTCTTCATCAACGTCATCTCCTATTCCCTGGGGAAACAAGTGATCCACGGCAGCGATAGTCTCCTCTGCGGCTGCGGCAATAATGCTCGACGACTGGATAGACATTGAGATGTAGTGAATGAAAAAGATCAGATAACCGATACCGACGAACGCCAGGATCAACCCGCCCAGTACGGCCAGTGACGGGACAAACGCCCCTTCGTCACCACCACGAATGACCCTGAGCACCACTAGGCAGTAGGCAAAGATGCCTACAAAAACGCCGAGAACCACTTGATTGTTGCGGTCTCGCATGAAGTTGCGGAGGACCCTTGAAGTGTACTGACTCGAAGTTAACGAGAGGGCAACAATGGTAATGGAGAACACCACTCCAGCCACGGTGATCATTGAGCTTGCGACGGCCGTGAGCAGGCCACGTGATCCAGCTGCACCGGCACCAAAGACCAGAGGCCAGCGTTTAACAACATCCATGTCGGTGGTCGCGTCAACCCCTATCAGAACAGCGGCGAGTCCCACAGCTCCCAGAACTGTCAACCCGGGAATGAACCAGAAGCTCGATCGCGTTTCGTGCCACCATTGTCTTAGGGTAAACCCCAACTTTCTAATTGGCTTATCAGTCACAAAATCGCCTTGCTCTCAAATAAATCACAGGAAGTCGGTGTCACAGGATGCTCGTAATTTCATTGCGCAGCCCCTTTTTTGAAGAGGCCGTCGAGCGTTGAAGGATTCGCCGAATCCAAGACGGGTAAAACGCTGAATGAGTCAATCGATGTCAACACACGGCCTCAAGTAGGCGGGACTGATGCAGCTTTGACTCGCAATAGATTTTCTTCCTCGTGCAATGGTTTAATCTGCCTTGCCTGCTCCTTTATAACGCCGGCTTCGCTAGACAATCCGCCTTCTGCTATCGTCGATGCCGTATCCAGATCGTCGCGCGACGGTTGAGTAGCTCGCCGCTTAACCAGATCGACATCATGCGTCTCCTCCAGTTTCTCATTGAGCATGGTGACGGGGATGCCTTTTGGAAAGACAATTTCTCTGGCCTCGTCCGGCATGGAAATGCCCTGTTGCTGAAACGCGAGTTTGACAAGCCGGATCACCGACGACCGCACTTTTAGCCAACTGTGCTCGCCGCCGTTGAGCCAGAAATACACCCGCAGGTTCACCGTCGATGCCCCCAAGCTATCTGCCAGCACCGAGGGCTCGGGGTCGTTGAGAACAGCCGGATGGTCAGCCAACACTTTCCTCGCGACCTCCTGTGCCTCGTTGATCGAGTCTTCGTAACCGATGCCGACGACAAAGTCCTCGCGCCGATTTGCGTTGGCGGTGAAGTTGCGGATGTTGCTCTTGTAGACAGTGGCATTCGGAATCTGCACAAGGTTTCCATCGAGAGTCATCAATATCGTCGTACGGACATTTAACTGTTGCACAAATCCAGTAACGCCCGAGACCTCGATCAAATCGCCCGTCTCGAACGGCCGCTGCATGCTGAGGAATATGCTCGCCAAGAAATTTTCAGTGATGTCTCGGAAGGCAATGCCCACAGCTAAGCCGATAAGTACCGTACCGCCGACCACCGTTAACGCCAACTGGGTTAAGCCGGATACTCGCAGAATGATGTAGACGCCGATTAGGAACACCAGCACGCCCGCTGCCCGAGCAATTACATTACGCAGGAGATTCGCTTGGACTCGTCGGCGAAGCGATACCTGCGCTCCGCGTGTTACGAGCACTCCGGCACCGGCTGACAGCGCGAGGATGAGCATTCCGAATAGGAAAAAAGGAAGCGAGCGAATGGAATCGCGCCACAGGACGAGCAGCCCGTTCCATGCCGGACTAAAATCCCACACCGACGGTTCAAGTACCTCGATTCGGTTAGCAACGGCGACGACATCCTGAGTATTCCGTACCAAATCACCGGCCCATTTCTTGAGATCATCGGTATCAGCCCGGCCGCTGAGGAAGACGACGCCCTCGCTAACCTCGACTCGCGGGTCGGCAAACCAGCCGGTGGCATCAAGAACGCTCTGCAGCCGCTTGCGAATCTCTTCATCATGTGCGACGGGCATGACGTCGATCTTCGTAAGAGCCGGGGCAAGGTCTTCTTTTTCAGCAGTTGCGACTTTCTGTGGAAGGTCGGCCGCTCTGGCTGGAGAGTGTGCTATTAGAGACGATGTCATTGCGCCGCAAACACAACCAATCAACGTTGCGGTCAACATCGAGTGATAGCAACGGCTGGCCACACGCAAAGTATACTTATGTGTTTCGAAGTACCATGCCGCAGCTTGCCGAGTCATGTTTGATCTAGTTCCCATTGTTGGCATATTGATATGCTGTCTGTTCGGTCGAACCTAGACCGCAGAACGAGCTTTTCCAATCCCGCCAACTACTTCGAGGTCGACGCCATTCTCCTGCAGATAAAATCGAGCTATGGTTAAATACAGCCGTTGACCTGTATTTGCATGCGTAGATTTTAAAACGCAAAAACTAGGCGAAAACAGTTGGATTGTGGTAGACAAGCAATCTACGTGCCATTTGCCCACTATTGCCAAAGCATTGTCACATAATCGCGTATTGCGGACTTGCAGGAGACCACTCAGTGGATGTGGCGGAATACACCACCTCGTGCGGACCGATTAGCGCGACTGATTAACTCCTGCTTCCAGTCGGCCGCTTTTCAACGGTCTAATGCAAACAGTCAGTCCAAGCTCTTGGTTAAGTGAATGCACTCCATTGCATTGACTCAAGTCGATTCGAGCGATGATGGTGAACGCTTATGCCATCTTACGACAGGCTGCGGCACATTCTCGGCATTGCTTTGCACAGGCAGCCATCTGTGCGTCGGACTTCATCTTTTCGCACTCTGCTGCACAAGCTTCGCAGGCTTTTGCACAGGCTTCGCAGGCCGCAGGAGCAAGCGTGCATGAACGCGCAATGAGTTTTGCACTCAACCCGCAGAAATCTTGGCAACTTATCGCCATGGCCGCACAAGCAGCATGCTCTTTGTGGCCACTGGCCAAATGAGTCACACAGTAATTGACGGTTGCATTGCACGTCGCCTCGCAACTCTGGCAGATGTCTAAGCAGTCTTGGTGCATTTTATCTAAGGCAGCGGTCGGTTTCGAAGCCGATCCGCCTTCTTGACCACGCGATACGCCTGCTGCAACGCTCGCCAAAGCGACCGCGCCGGCGGATGCCAACAAGTTTCTTCGATCCATTTTCATTCTCCTGCAACTGACTGGGACTCCTCGCGCTTGCGAGGAAAATCGTCTTAAGCGTCTAACGTTTTGACGGATTTCGAAACGACTATCCTTAATAGTTTCAGTTCAGACCGTGATATTGAACATCAGTTTGTCCGCCAATCACCAATGGCGGAATCCACGATGCAAAGCCTTTTGCGCTCGCAACGATTTGCTCGTGTGGCCATTCTCGAGTGAATTTAAGCTGATCAATTCAGTGACGATCGAAGTTTGGAAATTCAACTATTCTGGGGCCATTTCGAAGTCGAACCGTAGCACACCCCATTACCCGCTGGCTAAGTTCGCAACTTGAGGCTTCTTGGTGAGCCAGACCAAACGAAAAAAAGAATCCCGAGTGAGTCGGAAAGGGAATTACCCAAAGTCGTTAACCCGGCGGTTTTCATAACCCAGAGACTCTGAGAGTATTTGTCTCTGGTTGGCCCCCAGAGAAGGGCTGTTTTGGCGAGAGTTGAGGCCTGGAATCGGATCTCTGGAGAGTGGTTGAGACCCGGGAGATTGCAGGAAAATACGAAAAAAGCCGGTGTTTTGCGTTGCTGCAAGACACCGGCTTAATCGAATAACCTACTGCGGTCAGTTTCCTAACCAAACAGAGAAGTTGAGTGGAACCGACACCTCGCGAAACCAGCCTGTTTTCTCTCGGCTAGGTTATGGCTCTTTGGCGGTTTCAGCGAATAACCTGGGCAACGGGCAACTGAGAGTCTCTGGGTTATTCGCAAATCAAGCCAATGGGCT
>JBGSJT010000035.1:0-5991 GCA_041741715.1 Pirellulaceae bacterium
CTCATGCAAAACTAGGCATTTCACCAGAGTCCCGCCGTCTGGTTTGTTTTCTATTTGAATTGCGCCACCGATCAGGCTGGCTCGATACTCCATCGTTCGCAGTCCCATTCCAATAGTCGAAGAACCACTTCTCGGAATGGCATTATTGTCAAAACCGATTCCATTGTCAGCGACTTCCAGCGAAATGCGTTCTCCATCTTGTGTAAGCGAAATCAGGATCTGGCTAGGGGTACCATGCCGTATGGCATTGTTAATAGCTTCCTGAGTGATTCGGTAGAGATGCGTGGCCGTGGTATTGTCGAGTTTTTTAAAATCTCCCGAACATTCGAAGCGGCAATCAATTCTATCGGAATTCGTGGACTTAACTAGTTCGTGGAGTGCGGATCGCAAACCTTCGGCATCGATTTGGACCGGCATTATTCCATGCGCCAAGTCGCGGACATGCTGATTCGCTTCGCCTAATCTCTTGACGATTAGCGAAGCAGTCGATCGAAGCCGATTGTAGTCCGCTTCGTCGAACTCTCGCTGCACCACACTATCGGAATGGAGAGCGAGTTGTTTCGTTGCAGCACTTTCGATGGTCTCAAGCAATGCGTTGGCGTACAACGTCAGCCCCGTGAGTTCCTGTTGTGTCCCATCATGCAACTCGAAACCGATGCGACGCTGTTCATCGGCAGCAATCTCCAATGCGTGTTTTTGCATCTCCTTGCGACTTGATATATCGCGCAAGATACCAGTGAACAGTCCAAGGTGATCCACTTGACTGACTGCCAAGTCAGCCGGGAAATTACTACCATCCTTCCGTCGACAGATCACTTCCCTACCAATTCCAATGACGCGAGCTTCGCCAGTTGCCAGAAAGTGTTGGATATAATTGTCGTGATTATTGCGGAAAGGAAGCGGCATCAATATGCTCACGTTGTTTCCCATGAGCTCTGAATTGGTGTAGCCAAATAGTGACAAAGTCGCTTGATTTACACTGTCAATAATTCCATGCTCATTAATCGTAATAATCGCGTCGGACGCGGTGTTCAGGATTGTACGCAAACGTTCCGCGTTTTCGTGAGTCTTGACTTCGGCCAACTTGCGGCGGGTGATGTCGTGGTGCGAAATCACTGCACCTCCCTTGCCATCCATCAAAGGATTGGCTTGCAGTAAGAACCAACGCTGCTCGTTATCTACATGGCAGGGGTACTCGATGCTAAATTCGTCACGTTCGCCGTTGAGCACTGCCTGTAGTCCGTCTACTACACTGCGATCAATTTCTGAGACGTCGGCGTTACCAACTGCCAATTTACAAACGGCAAAAAAGTTTGAGCCAACGCCACTGCGACTCATGGTTCCGTTGTTTTGCTCCGCGAAGCGCTCCCAGGCGGGATTCGTTGCCAGGATTTCTCCTTCGCGATCGATCAAGGCGATATGGGCAGAAAGTGACGCTAAGATTGCGCGTGTTTTCTCTTCGCTCCGATGTAGTTCGTCGACCGCCTTTCGCTGCAACGAAGTATTCGTAACCAACTCGACCAAATAGGCCGGTTTCTCTGTCGCATCGGGCAGCACGGAAACAAATTTGCGCACCCAAACCGTCTCACCGTTTTTGTGAACGTAGCGGTTTTCCATTTCGATAGAGGAATTCTCTCCCGATTGCAGTCGGTTTACCTTTTGGCGGTTGGATTCTTGATCCTCCGGATGAACCAGCGACATAAACTTTGTACGACGCAACTCTTCTTCGGTGTATCCCAGCAGCTCGCAATATGCCGAGTTGGCCCGTTCGAAAACACCATCCCAATTGGTAATCGCAATTCCAGTAGCCACGTTCTCAAATATCTTGCGGAATCGCACATCCTGTTCTCGCTGTGTGGCTTCGTGACGCTTGCGTTCGGTTAGGTCAACGAAAGTAACTACAACTCCTTCGGCTTGGCTATCGGCTGCAAGGAAAGGCAACGCACGCCGGAGAAAGCTCTGGCCATGCTTGGTCGTGATCTCCGTTTCCACTTGCTGTTGGTCACTGAGCACTTTCTGGCAATCCGACAACATGGCTTGATCGACCAATGGTGATTCCAAATCCTGCAAGGTTCGTCCTTCGTCTGCGGAACTGAGATGCAATAGTCTGTTCGCCGGACCCGTGAAGCGTTTGACGCGAAGTTGACGATCCAAAAATAGGGTCGCAATCTCAGTGCTCGCCATCAGATTACTGATCTCGCTATTAGACAGATCGAGTTCGTCGACCTTTTCCAATAATTGGCTATTGACCGTACTTAGTTCCTCGTTCAGCGATTGCAACTCCTCCTTGGATGATTCCAGTTCTTCGTTGGATGACTGCAGTTCTTCGATTCCGCAGCGCATTTGCTCAGCGGTAGTCCGAAGTTCCTCGCGCGTGGCTTTGAGTTCGTATTCGAGTAGATCCACCAACGGCGCATGCGTGGCAGACTCTAAAGATTCTGCGTCTGATTGTGTTGTTGCAGCGTCATCAATCCTGAGCTGGTTGGGAATTAGATTTTGAAACAAGACCAGCATTAGGCCTTCGGACTGGTTTGGTTCGAGAACTGGTCGCACTATGATCGAACAGGGAGAATAAGTTCCATCTCGTTTTACACGAGCATTCACGTCGGTCACTTCCTTGCGTTCCTGAATCGCCTTGTGACAAGCCGCTCGCAACCTCGTTCGCAGGCCTGGCCTCGCCAGCTCCAGCAGATCTTTGGTTATTTCACCAGCCGGGAACTCCAAAAAGTTGACTAGTGGTCCCGTGACGTTGAGGATTTCATGTCGTTGATTGATCAGCGCTGACGCGAACGCATAGTCACTTGCAATCAGATTTTCAGCCAGCTCTTTATAGGTCTTCTTAGGTGGGAATATTGGTGCCTCGCGCGAAACCGTTCGTTCCGCGTACTTTCCAACGAGGGGCAAATTCGCAGCAGTGCCGTTCGCGGGTCCTTCGCGACGGTAAACTCGCCATTTTTTAGAAACCGTTCCAAACAGACCTACTTCCCGACCAATCGTTTCGGAGGGGCCGAGGAACAGGAAGCCATGTAGATTGAGCGCAAAGTGAAACAAGGATATTAGTTTTTGTTGCACCTCTGGTTCGAGATAAATCAATACATTCCGGCAAGAGATTAAATCGATCTTGGAGAAAGGTGCATCAAGGATTAGATTCTGGTGCGAAAAGACAATCGAATCGCGAAGCTTCTTGCTGACTCGGTAATGAACATCGTCCTCGGCTTCAAAGAACTGCTTAAGCCGCGTTTGCGATAAATCGCTAGAGATGCTGGCGGGATAAACTCCACGCCGCGCAAACTCGATGGATTCATCGTTGATGTCGCTGGCAAAAACTTGAAAGTTGACCGGCTTGCCAGCGGCAAGCAAAGCTTCGAACAACAACATCGATATCGAATAGGCCTCTTCGCCGGTTGCACAGCTCGGTACCCAAACCCGGATGGGCGTCTCGGACGTGTGTTTCGAGACCAACGCGGGAATCACTTCTTTTTCCAGCACCGCAAAAGCTTCCGGCTCGCGGAAGAATTGAGTCACGCCGATTAAAAAATCCTTGCACAACGCTTGCACTTCGCTCGATTGCTCACGCAAGACCTGGAGATACTTGTCCATGTCAACAAGCTGCATTAACCCCATGCGTCGCTCTACGCGGCGCACCAGCATGTTCTTGCGGTAGCTACTGAAGTCGCATTTCGTCTGTTCGCGAACCAGTTTGACGATTGCGTCGAGTTCCTCGACAAGGTTTGCGGCTGGGGTAATATTATTGTTAGGCGATTTTACGTATGGCTGCTGGACGTACTTTAACAGCGTCTCTGGCATTTGCTCGGGCGGCAGAACGAAATCGACTAGTCCCGTTTCAATCGCACTGCGCGGCATTTGGTCAAACTCGGCGGATTCCGGTGACTGTGCCATCGCCATACCACCACAGCGTTTGATTTCACGAATGCCGAGCGTTCCGTGACTGCCGGTACCCGACAAAACAATGCCTATTGCTCTTTCGCCTTTTCCCACCGCTAAAGAACGCAAAAAGATGTCGATAGCAGTTTGCGATTCCGTTGGGTCCGGCAAGTCGCTCAAACGCAATTGGCCGTGTTCAATGGTCAAAAGGTGATTCGGCGGGATGACATAGACGTGGTTGGAGTCGACCGAAATTCCATCGGTGACTTCGACAACCGGCATCGACGTGTGTCTGCTCAGCAACTCGACCATCAGACTTTTATGGGTCGCATCCAGGTGTGGTACGACGACAAACCCAGCACCGCTATCGGCTGGCATCGCCTGGAAAAAGTGATTGAAAGCGCTCAATCCTCCGGCTGAAGCGACGACCCCCACGACGGGGCAGTTCTTCTGGGATGGAAAGCCAATCGAAGAAACCTCTGGGCCAGTTTTCCCAGCAGCGGTTATGTCTGACGCTTTGAGTGACACAGATTTTCTGTGTTGTATTGGACGATCCGCCATCCTAGTCGTCCTTTGCGGTTGCGGAGTGAATTTACTTACTATCATACCAGATGCCAGGTAAGACGTCTCGCGCATCTGGTGTAATCCGCCATGGCTGGAACGGCTTGGCATTCGATTGGATTGGGGCTCGAGGGGACCGCAACGATTCACTCACAGCCATTAAGCCGCGTTAATCAACAGAGAGTCTGCCCTCATGGCGGTGCGGCGGCAGGGGGGGATGACAAAGTGTTTCGACCAATTATCGCTTGGCCGTTGACCGGTAGTGAAATCCGCCAGCTTATTTTAAAAAAATTCGCGATTCCCGTATTTTTAGCTTCGCAGACAATGAAGTAACTTAACTGACCAAACGACCATTCCACGGAATTCGAGGGCACTCGCGAAATGACTATACCTGCGACGCAACGCTGCGTGCTTGAAGCGGCTCGCGAGCATATTCCAGACAGTTCGGATACGTTTTTCGAGATGGATCAGCGCAAGAACGCGTTTCTTGCAACGCTGGCGCATGAGCTTCGCAACCCACTTGCACCCATCAAGAACGGGCTACAGCTTCTGGCGTTAATGAAATTGGGTGACGAGGTCGAAGTCGTTCGTTCCATGATGGTTCGTCAAGTCGAGCAGATCGTTCACTTGGTGGACGATCTGCTTGATGTTGCTCGGATCAGCTCGGGCAAACTGGCATTGGATAAGCAGATATGCACGATAAGTGCCGTTGTCAAATCGGCGATTGAAGAATCGGCGATCTTGATTTCAGAAAACCATATGACCCTGGAAATAATCGACAGTAGCCATGCCGCGTGTGTTTGTGGCGATCTATGCCGCTTGACTCAAATTGTGTGCAATCTGTTGAACAACTCAGCCAAGTATGGCAGGAGCGGGGGCAAGATTCTGTTGGAGCTAGAGGTTTGCGATGGTTATGTAATCATTCGAGTAAAAGATGATGGAATAGGCATCGCTGCCGACCGATTAGAGGACATTTTTACAATGTATTCGCAAATTGAAAGTGCACACGGTCGCGGCTTGGCAGGGCTTGGAATTGGTTTGGCGTTGGTACGGACCCTGGTTGAACTTCATGGCGGATCGGTGGGGGTGGAAAGCGATGGCCCCGAGCGCGGAAGCACTTTCACCGTCAAATTGCCGCTCGCGACAGGGATCGTGGGGGAAAATATTTCTTCGAAAGAGACATCCAATCATTCTAAGCGATCGTTTCGAGTCCTGGTGGTAGACGATATGCGCGCGATGCGCGTTGTTACGGAACAGTTGCTAAAGAAGTTGGGACACGAGGTCCAAGTTGCGGAAAACGGCGAGGTTGCATTGTCGAAGCTGGATTCGTTTAAGCCAGACGTAGTCCTTTCTGATATCACGATGCCCGTGATGAGCGGCCACGAGTTGGCTCGACAAATTCGCGAACGAACCGACCTGGATAGCGTCTGTCTGGTTGCATTGACTGGCTATGGACAATCGTCTGATCGGGAAATGGCCTTCGAAGCTGGGTTTGATCACCACCTCACCAAGCCGGTTAGCTTTCAAAGTATCCTGGCCCTATTC
>JBGSJT010000036.1:0-2161 GCA_041741715.1 Pirellulaceae bacterium
CGGCCCTGATAGGCCGACCTAGCTAAAGCGAAGGGCGAAGTAAGGGTGCAATCAGCTGTGCTGATCGGAGTCGCAGGCGTCGGCTCAGTTCGGCGTTCGGAGATGCCGTCAGTTGCCGACGATCGATACGGATGGAGAGCCGTTGGTGTTCGCACATGATCTGCTGGATGGAAGCAATCGCTTGCGGATTGTTGGTGAGTAAGCAGAGTTCGAGGTTCAGGCGTTCTGAGCGGGCGTCAAAGTTATAGCTGCCGAGCATTGCCAAGCGATCATCGACGATCATCGCTTTGGCGTGCAAACGTGCCGGTCCCGGGAATTCATACAGGTTGACACCACTTTGCAATAGCCTGGCTTTTTGCCGTTGATAGGCTGCGTAGACAATCACTTGGTTCGTGCTGTTTAACGAGTTGGTGATCAACGTTACCTTGACTCCACGATCGGCCGCGCGAAGCAGGCAGTCTAGGAAGCGATTCGAAAACGCCGGATAGGGAGACTCGATGATCACGGAGCGTTCGGCCTTGTCGATCATTTCCATGATCGTCTCGACCATGGTCTGTTCTGATTTGGCGGTGTCGGTATCGTGCAAGAGGCACAATTCGTGTGGATCGATGTCGATGATGTTTAGCGGCGGTCGTTCGTCGAGTCGCTTGGCAACTTGTTGGTGTAGGCGGCTGAGTGACTCGGCGGCTGCGGTTTGTGGCGAACGCAGCCCTGTGCCCCCGAGTTCGCAGCTCCGCTGATGGTGGACGGAGAAGCATTCACGAACCGGCCGCACGTCGGGGCTGTCCCAGAGTGCATCGAAGTAGTCGGCTGCCTGAGCGCATATCGAGCCGGCGACCATCGCGTCGTAGTCCACAAAGTTGGGCTCTTCCAAACCGAAATGGGTGTCGTTGAGATTCCGACTACCAAGCACCATGGCTTGGCGGTCAACGACGATCAACTTTGAATGCAGACGCCGGTTGAGCCAAGACGGATGGCCGGACAGGAGCGGGTGAAAAATGCCGATCTCCACCCCTCCCTCCGTCAAGTAGCGTTCCATGTCGGTGCTGATCTCGGTCATCAGGCCATCCAAGAGGACGCGCACTCGCACTCCGGCTTGCGCTCGCTCCCGCAACAGGGAAAGGATCGCCGTGGGGGCAAAACTGGAGTCGATAGAAAAAGTCGCGAGACAAATCTCTTGCTCAGCCTCTAAAATCATGGCAAGGCGGGCTGCCAATGCGTCGCGGTCATCGATGAGCAACGCGAACTCGTTGCCGCGCACCAAGTCGGCGAGCCAAGCCATCATGACCGAGCAGGTGAGCAGATAGCAGCGTAGGGATTGGGGTGACATAGATGTGAGGCGAAACAGACCGGGTGCCACCGATAACACGTTGACATATTCTCGGTTCGATCGACTCACCAATTCGATTTTGATCAGGACATCCAGATCGCCGGGTAAAATCTGCCTACATCGCCCAGTAGCACAGCGCAGTTGCCCAGCGAGGCGACGCACGCTTCGGTTAGCCGTAGTTCCGGAGGATTCTGAGTCCTGCATTCGAAAAAATGCAAGCTTTCCCGCCTCATCGACGAGCTAGGGCTGAGTCAACATTTAATTTTCGGGTACGTCGTTTCGGGTACGTCGTTGTGGATCTTGCTAAAGATCCCATGTAGTTCAGGACCTTTAGCAAGGTCCACTACCCTAATTTTCATTGTTGACGCAGCCCTGGGGCAAGTGCGACCCTTTGCCCCATGTTTTTTCGACTAGCGTATTTGCGGTTCTACTCGTTCAATGGTTATAGCGACTCTATTCGTCTTTAGTGAACATTTGAACCCTAATGTCATCTAGTACCCCTTATCTACTACCGCTCGTCCTCAGTGCCTGTGTGCTGCTGACCGGCTGCTACGCGCCGATCGAGTCCTTCGATCCCAACCGCATCTATGCCAAACGGATGGAGCTGGAGACCGGAATCGAAATGCAGCCGGCGGTGGAGGAGGTGCGAGGGATCTTGGACGACCTATTTGGAACTCCCGATCAACCTAAATGGCCCGAGTTTCTGGTCGCCAGCGAGGAGTTAGGGGATTTGGTATCGGTTGAACGACTGACGCGGGCCGCCGGTCCGATCAGCAGCGATGAAGAAGGGACTCATTTTGGTTTGTATCGCAAGCACTGCATCGCCTGCCA
>JBGSJT010000037.1:0-11642 GCA_041741715.1 Pirellulaceae bacterium
CGCGAAGACAACTTCTCCGAACGTGCCAGCGAACTCGCCCTCCAGCGCGCTGCGAAAGTCACTCGCCGTGCGTCGAGGATCGTTTCCGAAGGCTCCGCACCCCCAAGCCCCGAGAATCAGTTCGGTGTAACCATACGCTCGCGCAATTGATAGCACGCGTTCAATTCGCTTCTGTAGCATATCGCCTGATTGCGGATGCCCAACGGAAGGGGCGTAGGGAGCCGCACAAGTAATGAAGCTTAGCAGCCAAGGCACATCCAGCTCCATCCCTCGATCGTCCCGAAACACCGGAACACTCGGCGAAAGTATGGCCCAGTCGCTGGCCTCCGCCCACAGCTCGTGCTTACGATGGAATTCGTACATCGGATCATCGACAAGCGTTGCATATAGACCGCTCGATCGACACAATGCCTCTTCTTGAGCCGTCGCGCCTCGCAAGAACCCACCGCCCGTCTCAGTACCATTTGCAAAGTTCAACGCCAATGGCCGTTTCCTCTCATCCACCAACCGTCGTGACGCACCCAGCGTAGTCTCGTTGGTAACTTGCACAATTGCCTCTGCAAAATGCGAAGTTCCACAAGTCGGCAATTCTGCTTCCGGCGTGATGCTCACCTTCGCCACACAAGCAGCCCGCACTGCGTCACTCCAATCGACCTTGCCATTGTCAGTTAGATAGTACCCCAGTTCGATCGCTTCCACGGCCGACCTACCAAGCGACTCAGCCAACTCTGGTCGCAACTCCAACTCACTTCGCCTTTGTGCGGCTAGCTCGTCAGAGTCTAAGCATGGAAGAATTCGAAGTTGGAACATTACGTCAAACGCCCTGCCGGTACACGCGTAGAAACCACATTTAGTCAAATCTAGGGACAGACCAGTTTAGCATTCGCTGTCCTCATGAACTTGGGAATTGGCTAAAATGCTGGCTCGTTACCTGTGTGCAATTCGCCGTGTAAGCTACTTCATCACATGTCCGGCTCTCCGTTCCTTGAAATCCCAAATGAACAATGGACTGCGGCAAATGCGTTGGCGTTTGCGGTTTTGGATGGATTTCCGGTTAGCCCCGGGCATACCCTGGTCGTTACAAAGCGACTGGTCGCAACTTGGTTTGAGGCATCAGCGGAAGAACAAGCCGCAGTGATGGCGTTAGTCAGCGAGGTCAAATCGCATCTCGATCGAACGCTTGATCCGAAACCGACAGGCTACAACGTTGGTTTCAACTCTGGCGAATCGGCCGGACAGACGGTGATGCATTTGCACGTGCACGTCATCCCTCGCTACTCAGGTGATATGGACGATCCGCGAGGCGGCGTGCGGCATGTGATTCCCGAGAAGGGCAATTATCTCCGATCGTCACAAACACGAGACTCGCAGCAGGCGAATCCAGCATCCGCCAATAACACGCTGCGGCTGAGTACGGGACATCCCAATTCACGACTTTGGGATCAACTTTCGGCGCGGATGGCGGGTGCGAAGACAATCGACATCCTGGTGTCCTTCGTTCAATTGTCCGGATTGGACGTGATTAAAGAGCGGCTGTTTGAGGCGCTAGGCGGCGAAGCTGCGATTCGCATTCTCGTCAGTGATTATCTCAACATTTCCGATCCGCAAGCACTGCGCCGGTTGCTGGGATGGAGTGAAGCGAATGACGCGGACGAGCAACATATGGGGCAATTGGCTATAAAGCTGACACTGAGATTGCGTTTCAATCCGCGCCTGCTCTCGCGAGCGGGCGATTCAATCGCTCGATGCGTGGCATGGCCATTAGCTTGTTTCAATCCGCGCCTGCTCTCGCGAGCGAGCGATGCTGCGCCGTGGCTTACTGTCGGTGAGTCTGATGTTTCAATCCGCGCCTGCTCTCGCGAGCGGGCGATGAGCGATGATTACCAGCGGCTGGATGCTCGACGAAGTTTCAATCCGCGCCTGCTCTCGCGAGCGGGCGATCGTGGCCAGGCGTCTACTACGAGCCAACGCACTGGTTTCAATCCGCGCCTGCTCTCGCGAGCGGGCGATGATACTATTCCGACGCTCTGCCCGTTCGTCTTGTGTTTCAATCCGCGCCTGCTCTCGCGAGCGGGCGATCTGCCATCAACAGGTAGCGTAGCGTTGATCGGCGTTTCAATCCGCGCCTGCTCTCGCGAGCGGGCGATCTTGCCGGTTCCAGTTGATCCGTCAGTAATCTTGTTTCAATCCGCGCCTGCTCTCGCGAGCGGGCGATGATCATGCCAATCGGCAGTGCATTCAAATTCAAAGTTTCAATCCGCGCCTGCTCTCGCGAGCGGGCGATTGTACTGCCGCTAGTGCGTCAATCTGTGGATGTTGGTTTCAATCCGCGCCTGCTCTCGCGAGCGGGCGATCTGCTCCCACTCCGGTCCCATGTGCCATAGCGTTGTTTCAATCCGCGCCTGCTCTCGCGAGCGGGCGATCGCGCTGGCTCGGAAAGCCACTGGGGTTGCGAGTGTTTCAATCCGCGCCTGCTCTCGCGAGCGGGCGATCCACCGATACCACTCCGACTGCCAATAAACCAAGCGTTTCAATCCGCGCCTGCTCTCGCGAGCGGGCGATCCCATCAATCATAAGTCATTGAAATGCCAGGGGTAATAGTGCTTGTTTCGCGAACCTTGGCCGATGCTACAGATTTTGGGCCCCGGAACTGGCAACCGACAACCGTAACCCATTCCGCACAAGCAACTTGCGTTGATCGCGAGCCTACTGGGAGAAGCGTGAACGTTTGAGGTTCGCGAGCCATCCTCTCTGGCCGTTCAGAACATAAGCGGGTCGTCTATCGGAACTACAGGCCTACTACCAATATGCTCGACACGATGATGCCAATTTTTCCCTAGAAAATAGAAACGTAAGCTGTCCGTTTCTTGCTCGATTAGCTCCAATAATTCTTTCTTTAGCCGGACGAACTGCTCCATCGAAATCGAGCATTCGAAAACCGAATTTTGGACTCGCTGGCCGTAGTTTTGGCATGTTTTTGCAACCTTTTGCAAGCGACGCTGCCCCGCCTTGTCGCTCGTTGCGACATCATAGGCTACTAAAACCATCATCTTCTGACCTCCTTATTTCCATGCAAATGGCGGATAGGCATCCGAATCTCCTCTCAAATGTCTTGCTAACAAACGAGCTTGAATATGCGGCACCAAACCTAAAGTCATCTTCTCATTCAAGAATGGATGCGTCACCGATTCTTGTTTACGTTTCTGATACGCTGTCACCAATTGCTTCCGAGTTGAATCGTCCATACGAATTCCCCTACCGGGATCTTCCGAAAATCCCGTCCTCTTTACCTGTCCGCGATTGATCAGCGATAGCACCAATCTGTCGACCAACACGGCCCGAAACTCTTCCATCAAATCCAACGCCAAACCGGGCCTTCCCGGTCGGTCGCGGTGCAAGAATCCAACCGCCGCATCCAATCCCGTTCCCTCGCAAGCCGATCGCATATCGTTGGCTAACATGCTGTAAAGAAACGAAAGCAACGCATTGACTCGGTCTTGAGGAGGGCGTCGGCTTCGGCCACTAAAAACGAAATCCCTTTGTTGACTGGTGATCAAATTATTGAATACTGAAAAGTACTCGGCCGAGTATTCGCCTTCGATACCCCGCAGTTGATCCAGCGATAACGACTCACTCAACGTTCGTATCGCCATATCTATTCGGTTCGCGACCGCCGTTAATCGCTGACAAGACTCCTGATTGGAATTATCGCGAGCACCTCGTCGTAGTACCGTTCGATAGTTTGCCAACTTACCCACAATGCACGAACGAGCAATCAACTTTGCGGACTCCAAATCATCAGCCCTGCGATACTGCTCGCGCCGCAGCAGTACATTGCCAGGCGTAAAGCCATTGACGGCGGCTAAAAAACGTCCGGATTCCGTCATAAAAGAAATCGCAATCCCCTTCTGTCCACAAAAACCCATCAACTGCGGGCTGATTCCTACACGGCCAAAACAAGTGATCGAGCCAATATTTAAGAGCGGCAGACGCATTTTGGGCTGTTTGTCGATGCGGACCACAACCGTTTCCGATTCCTTGCGTAGATAGGCCCCTTGGGTAAAAACATACAGCGTGTTTAAGTGATGTTTCATAGACCATCATCTCCACTAGGCTCCGTCAGCCCATCGTCCATCACGGTTTGCAAATACTTCGCAGCCGCCGCTCGTGGACGCAGTGATTTAGGCATGCACCATTCCAACAGCGAGCAACCTTTGCACTTGGGGTGAAACTTGGCCTTGGGCGTTAATTGCTCGAACACCAATTGCCTCAGTCGCATTGCGGCATGTTCCGTTTTTTCGCGTAGCACCGCGTCGAATTCGATTTCTTCGCTTCGCTGGCTTTTGATATGAAAGATCGCTCCCCGAGGTACCGCGACCTGCAGCATTTCCTCCAGGCACATAGCTTGTGCACAGAGCTGAGCTTCGTTGTTATCCCAGCGCCGCCGCTTGCCGCGTTTGAAGTCGATAGGAAACGGAATGGGCTCTCCATTTTCACCCGCATGAAACTCGATTAAGTCGCCTTTTCCGATCAAGCCAAGTCGATGCGAGACCAGCCACATCCCCGTCACATTCCGCTGGGAACCACGCACAACATTCTTCGGCAGATCGACGCGTTTGTGAGCGAACAATCCCTCGGTCGTGTACTGGTTATCCTTCCAGATCCCCTCAATCAAATGCATCGCCGCCCTCCGCTCGCAGAACAGGAGGTCGTTGAGGTAACGAATTGGAAGAAGATCTTCGTCGTTCATTGATCGCTAGACAAAAGCCCCTCCACTCGAAAGGAAGTCTACTTGCTCGATTATACCAGCCATGTATCCCAAGAATGCGTCATACGCCAACGTCCATTCGTAGACACCCGGACGCTCGGCAATCGGAGTAACTGCAAAGTCAACGGCTCGATTTGAGTAGACTTGCACGCTGCCGTTTTGCAGGTCCTGGAATGACACTTTATCGCGATTCCGAAGTCGGCGTTTCAAGTTAGGATCAACAACAGCGATGAGTGTATTTGAGTCAATAACACGAAAATGCTTTTCGACTTCGGCAAATTGACGTTTCGCTTCCAGCTTCCGGATCAATTCAGCATCGGATTTCATGCCAGCGCGCCTAATTTCTCTTTGCATGGCGTACGTGCAATTCTCGGGTGACACCATTCCTTTCTCAAACAGCTCACCAAGTACAATGGCAGAATCTGCAAATGCTGGATGACGCCGTAAACGATTGTCATGTATCAATTGGATGTCCCAAACGTTGGCTGTTCCGAATTCGCCATTTCGATTCACGCGTCCAGAAGTTTGCAGCAGGCTGTTGAGCGACGCACGCTCTCGAAATCCCGTTCGGAAAGAGATGTCAACACCGGCCTCAACACATGAGGTTGCAACAAGCGTCCAGTCTTTATCGTTGCGATCACCCAGTCGAGTTTTGATGCGACTTAGAGTTGCGCCGCGATCGTTAGGCGTCAGCGATGTAGACAGATGCTCGACATTGTTGCCGTCAGAACTATTTAGGTGCGAAGCGATGAATGCTGCCGATTGAACCGTGTTGACAATTAGCAAACGAGGACCTTCAGTTTCTGAGACGAAAGCGACCAGTTGATCAAGGTTTAATGGCGTTGGATGGCTCTGGTATGAAATACGACTTGCTTCAAACAGTCCACTTTCCTTTGATGGTGCTTCGCTAATGATAGACGGAACGGAGACGGGTGGATCGGAAAACTCGGGTAACGTCCAGAACTCCGAGAGCGAACCCGAACCCAAAACAAAGTGGCAATTCCAGTCCCGTTGTAACGCGTTGATCCATCTCCAAGCCGTCGGCCACAAGTGCGCCGGCAGCGCGGCATGCGACTCATCAATAAAGACCGCTGAATTTGCGAGTTGGTGCAGCTTACGCAGTGCTCCGGTTCTCGCCGCCGCAAGTGTTTCGAAGAACTGGACCGCTGTAGTAACAACGATTGGCGATTCCCAAAGATATGTCAACGAACGAGACTGCAGATCTGAGAATTCTGCGCGGTGATGATGCGCGGCAACGGCATATTCGGGATTCTCACCTTCCAACGTAAGGCAGCTGCGATAAACATCAACACTCTGAGTAATAATGTTAGTGTACGGTAAGACAACGAAGATGCGACGCAGGTTGTTTTCACTTGCAACTCGAAGCAAGTGAGCCATGATAGCTGTGGTTTTGCCAGACCCTACGGGACTGTCGCACGAAACAATCCCCCGTTCAGCAGAAGCCGTTCGGCAGGTTTTGTAAACCTTTGCACGCAGTTGATTACGTTCTGACTGCGAGGCGCTATTGAGCAATGCAATGTAATCGTCAAGCAGCGACAACCGAACTGCTGGATTGAGCAGCACGAAAGTCGATGGTTGCCATTGCCCGTAGTTCTGCGCAGTATCCGAATGATCGGCATCGACTAAACACGAGAGTGCAAGCCGCGCGGCGACCTGAGGAGCGGACGGCAATTCGCTGTTTGACTTATGGCTTGGGCTCTGAAAATCGACATCTGCCCGATGCCATTCCAGATAGCGTTCCAACCATCGGTCCGTGCGTTCTTTGGTACTTCCGAACTTATCGTCTCGCTCAATATCACGAAGATGGTTGTTGTAAATCTCTGATGCGTCCGGCAGCCCTCTATGGTGCGAGTAGATCAGCAAGGCAGCCAGTGAAGCAGCGGGATCTTTCGCTCGCTTAACCAAGGCCGCCACACCCGCATCAACGTGATTCACCGGAAGCTTGCCGGTGGCTTTTAGCGACGACAAGACCTTCTGGTTCATGGGATCGAGCTTGCCCAGATCGTGATACTCTGCGGCGAGACGCAGGGCATCGATAAAGAACTGCCGAAACTCAGTTCCGCTACTCGCAAGCCGTGCGTTCTCGAACGCCATTGTCGTAACAGCGTGAATGTGAGTGGCGTAGGTCTGCGCAGGAATACCCTCCGCAGGCCTCGGACTGTGAGCTAAAAACATCGCATTCAATTCCCTACGAAATCAGGTCTTCCAGCTCGACTTTCGAAGCCAACTCCTTTGGCAGCGAGGTCGGTACCTCGTAGTCGTCCCAAGACTTCGACGGTTGATCTGGTTCGCTTTTCTTCTTCGGAGTCATAGCGTCGATCAACGTGAAATCGGAACAAGACCCAAGTTGCGACTTGTGCGTCATTACCCAAGCATGTCGAATCTCGACCATTGGTCGCGCATGGGATCGAGTGTGTGAATAGGCATGCGGAATCAGCTTCTTCATCAGGTCGATGTCTCGTTGTGTGCAACCCGACTTGGGAGCCATTGAAGGATTTACAAAAAACGGCATGCAGTAAACACCATGCGGGACGAAACGATATCCCATGGGGGCCATGCCACGATCTTTACCTTCCTGCACACCAGACTTATTGGTGTTCGTGTGACGGGAGATATCAATTGGCGCAACACTGATCCCAAGCCCAACCTGTACAACGCCTGTTTTGATGGAGCCGGAAGACCCTTCTTCCAAAAAAGTATTGCCGAAGACGCGTCCATCCCAGTAGGCGGATGAAAAGGAGCCATCTTTGATCTGCTTTTCGATTGCCTTTCGATCGCGTCCGCGCGACTCCAGAATCCCAAATTCGTCTGCCTTTAATTCCAGCTCGTCTGACAATTGGCTCCAAACAAGACCTTCTTTATCCTCGATCAAATCGCGAAGTTTACGCTTGAACGAAACTGGAGAAATCTCACCTCGCCAATCAGGACGTTGACGTGGATCACTGTCGCGATCTGGATCGCCATTCGGATTCGAGTTTACGACTTCGATGATCAAAAGCCCGGTTACTCGGTTGACATCGTTCTTGGTCTTAGTTGCTGCTGTCATCGTCATTTGCTCCAGTCTCAGGGGTATCTTTTTCGGGTCGTGATAAGTAGCCGAGCAACATCGTTGCCCGATCTGTGTCATTGGTGCGCGTTGGGATCTCGCATTTGGCAAGCTCCGTCGAAACGTTGCTAAGTTGCGAAAGCAAGTACTTTGCAAGTCCAATATTCTCGCCGCTTTGCACGGTCTGCGCCCAAGCTTGGTAAGGACGCACTCTGTCCGCAAGCACCGACAGCGCCTGAATCGGCGTGTGTAACGCAGTTGACATTAGTGAATTGCCTACCAGTTGCGGCGGCACATCTTTCTTTCGCACTTGATTGCAATATTGCAGATGGAGTTGGTCAGCAAGGCTGAGCATGCGTCCAATCAGGAACGCGGGCGTTTTCATATAGTCACCTTTGTGGATACCAAGTTTAAAAAGCAGAATTCCCAAAATTCGAGGGAGTAGCAATTGATGCTTCTGAAGGTTTTTCTGAACGACGTGCACTTGCCCAATTTGGCTCGCATGTCCAACGGCAAGCAACAAACCGGTTGTGTTCTTCAGCAAAATCCCAAGTAGATGCTGCGCGGTATTTTCCGATGCTTGGCCTGTTTCCAGCAACAACGACAAAGCATCTGAAACATGAACCGTCTTGCAGGCACTTGCATGTGTGCCGCCCCGTTGCCAAACGTTGTTGAGACAGCCAACGATTTCCAACGTGAAGGGTGTCATCGGGCCGCGCCAACGAGGCTTGCTGCCTTTTTCCTCATCAAACTGGCGAGATTGAATGTTCGGAATGTTCAGCGCCCCCAACTCCCAATCTTTCGCCGAGGCAATGATTCGTTCGCTGGAATACCGATGGCTGAACAGAACCTTGGTGCGGAAACCGTCTGGCTTGGTTAACACAAAAACGACAATATCGTTATCACGATCGGTCGCGGTACGCCCCTGCAAGGCGAAAGCAATCGTTTGAGACGTAGCTTCGAAACTACCTTCGCTCTCAAGGCCAGTCGCATCTTCACCGCCAGTTATCCAAGATGTCAGTACTGGAGGCTGTTCCGAAAGCTTGATTGGATAAGCGAAGAGAACAGCGGAGGCACCACTGACCGAAGTAATGTCGCTCCACGTCAGATTCTGACGTTCATCTCGACTTATCCACTCAAGTGCATTCTTGCATTCCTGGCGAATCGATTGCGAAACGGGGAACGACTTTGATTCAGCGACTCCGTAACGAATCTGGCACAGTGATTCCCGCGACATAGCGCGTAAGTTGATTTTGCCAAAGCGGGACATTTTGACTTCAGGGAAACTATCGTCACGACCGCCATCCGTCGCTGCGTATGCATCAGGATCGAGAGATGCTTCTGCAGAATCACCAGGTGCCTCAACTGCCTGCAAACAGCGGTTGAACGCCTCGTAAGATCGCTGATGGTTCACCGGATAATCAAAATCAGATTGATCGCTCAGCTCGAGGACGAGTGACGACGCCTTTGGTTTGCTACCGCTAAGAAAAAACAACAAGTCAAACCACACGATCCATCGATCGCCAAGAAACAGAAATTGACTAACCAGCCAATCGTTAAGTTGGCTGTGGAGCGCGGCCCCGTCGAGCGTGACAGTGCGTTCAAGCAACGTTCGAAAGGCTTTGCAGTCGGAACCTTCAGGAACAATTTCTAACAGGTCGTTGACAACTCCACCCAAGCAGCCATTCAATTTGTCCATCGCATCACGACCACCACTCTTCTTGTTTGGATCAATCCAAACCGAACGCGATTTTGCGACCAGATCGGTGAGCGTCGTGCAAACCTCGTCTGGTCGCGGCGGGCTCTTACTGGCTATAGCCTTGCGCAATTTGGTTGCCGCCTCTTTGTCGTTGTCATCATCAAATTGCCAGAGTGGCAAAATATTGAACGAAGGAAAAGAGTAACCCGCCGCCTTTTCGTATTTGCGAAGTTGGCTTAGTCGATCTGGATCCACGATCGGTCTTAGAGACGTCACCTTAGATTCCGCATCCACGTCCGCAAAGTAAGACTTCCCGCCACGCGGGCATTCTTTCAAACAGCGATGCCATGACACGACATCGATGTCAAGTCTGCTGAGACTCTGCGAAAGTTCGTAAAGTTCGTTAAGCATAGTGCAACACTCCTTGGCGGATTTCCACATTCTGACGAAACGCTGGCCGATACTCACCGTGACTCGGTTTCGAAAAGACACTGTGCAACATGCTTGGCAGGCAAGCGTTCACGTGTTCGCAGGGTTTGGAAGCAGTCCGCAACGGACCAACGTAATTCGGTACGAATTCCTTCCAACCCAAACAGGGCGTGCAATGCCACTGACCTTTTTCCAGCCTTCGCCTGAACATCTCTTGATACGCATGTGCGCCAATGATTTTTGCTTCCTGGTAAGTCCGACTCCGCTCCGAATGTGCATCAGGGTGATCAACACTGACTGCTTCTGCGAAAATCCGATAGCGGACGTTCACCAAAACAGTTGCAAGAAGCTGAAAACTGTTCCCCTTCTTGACTGAATCCGACTTCCGCAACGGCCCACCGTAGTTTGTTGTGTAAGTATGCCACATCGGAATCTCACAAATCTCAACTCGTGTCGGCCGAACCTCCGCCGATTTCAGCCAACATACCGATTCAAGGATTCCTTTCGCTGCCGAGTACGTCGGTGCCAAATAGCTGACAGGCGCATCGCCCGTATCAGGGCGGGTCCACATGGCGGTGGGGCCGGATATCTCCAACTCAATCTCGTATCGCTTATGCATTTCTCCACCTTCGCTACGCTGCATTGCGGCGTATTGCTTATCTCAACTTGATAAATATGCTAGTTTTGGGCGATTATTCTAACGACATTTTGACCGGGCGCTGTGCATCTCATCAACAATCATTCCGAAATTCGTTCTAGGCGATCTTTAGAAGACGAAGGATGCATTGCGGAGTTTACTACGTGGCTTGCGAATTACCACGAAGTCGACTTAGCCAGATACAAACCCCTGCGGCAACATACTGTTGGAGCCTCGCTTACATTGCGCACCACGGCATTGGCCCGGCGCTGTTCATAAACGACTTTGCAGATCGCGAATCGACTTGGTCATCAGGTCCGCCAATCCATCGATGCTGTGGACTTGGCTGAAATAATCCAGCTCATCGGACTCCAGCAACTCACTGACAAGGCCATGCACGATCATCCGCATGGTGGAACCGCCGATGAAAGTCAGCTTCTTGGTTGCCAGAACGTTACCGACAAGTGAAACAGCCAGAGAACGCAAAGTCTTTGAATGTAGATTGACCGTTGAGTAACCAGCCAGGCATAGGCGGTCTTTCCATTGCTGGGCAACCCGCAGGTCCTCAGCCAACAGCCATTTCTCAGTCAGCAAATTGTCGTTGCACAGGCCTGCCAGCCATTTCACAGTTGCATTCGTCAAGATAGATCGTCCCGATCAAGTTCATTACAGTTCATTCCGCAAAGGCAGTCCCGGCTGACTGCTAGCTTTTGAAGATACCCGGCCTCGTGACACCTTTGGTCACGCCTCATGCTATTTTGGTCTGAACGGTCTCGCTGACGGATTGGCCGGTGAATTCGATTGGGATATCGGGGGGTAACAGAGCTCGCCCCAGTCTGTCGTTAGACCGTGGTAGATCATGACGATCAGTAACATAGTGTTCGCTATTCGTTACATGGCGAGTGTCTACTCGGACCGCACTTTCGTGCTATCCCTCAAAGTCTGTATTCGCCTTCTTCAAATCCACTTCTTTGATCCAGATGTTGCGATACAGCACTTCATGGCCTTCGCATTGAAGTTTTAAGCCGCCTGGTGTGTCGGT
>JBGSJT010000038.1:0-9910 GCA_041741715.1 Pirellulaceae bacterium
CCCAGGACGGCTTGAGTTCCTCTCGCACTGATCGCTCTCTGTGACCAGCGGTAAACGCGCCGCGAGAAACGAACACCAAGTCCATTAACCACGGAGAGACGTATGAGCCTCAACATCAAGCAGGAGGTCGCGCGCATGAAGAGTATGCCGACTGCTGCACTTCGAGAACACTTCGAGACGGTTTGTCTCGAGCCACCACGCAGTCGTAATCGCGATTGGATGATCAAGAAGATCGCCTGGCGGTTACAAGCAAATGAACAAGGAGGTCTACCGGAGAGAGTCCGACAAAGGGCGTTGGCCATGGCCGACGACGCTGACCTGCGTAAACGTCCGCCTCAATCGTTCACGGAGCAGATTTCGCTTGCGGTTGAGGAAACGACTGTTATCGATACCGGACGCGATCCTCGGCTGCCGCCCGCCGGAACACCCTTATACAAAACCTATAAGGGTAAGAAGCTCGCTGTGTACGTTGGCGATAACACCTTTGAGTTCAATGGCACCACGTACGGCACACTGTCAGCAGTGGCGAAAGCGATCTCGGGATCGCACGTCAATGGCTTCACATTCTTTGGGCTGAAGAGCAAGAAGGAGAGTCCCCAATGATCGACACCAACCGCCGAAACAAAGAGATTCGATGTGCGATCTACACCCGCAAATCAACGACTGAGGGCTTGGAGCAAGAGTTCAATTCGCTCGATGCCCAGCGCGAATCATGCTCCTCGTACATTGCCAGCCAACGCCACGAAGGCTGGGTGGAGATCGACAAGCTGTACGACGATGGCGGGTTCACGGGTGGCAACATGGAACGCCCAGCGCTCAAGCGACTGATGGACGACATCAACGCGGGCTTGATCGATTGCGTCGTGGTCTACAAGGTCGATCGACTCAGTCGTTCGCTGATGGACTTTTCCAAGATCATGGACACGCTCGACAAGACCGGCGTCTCCTTCGTATCGGTCACACAGCAGTTCAACACCACATCCAGCATGGGGCGATTGACGCTGAACATTCTGCTTTCGTTCGCACAGTTTGAACGCGAGATCATCAGCGAACGAACTCGCGACAAGATGTCGGCCGCACGACGTAAGGGCAAGTACATCGGTGGCCGCCCGCTCTTGGGTTACGACGTCGATCGAGCGACCAAAAAGCTGATCGTCAATGAGCTGGAAGCAGAGCGAGTCCGTCAGATCTTCGATCTCTACCTTGAATGCGAGGGACTCATTGGAACTCTCGAAGCCATCCAGGCCCGAGGTTGGCGAGCGAAGAGCTGGGTCACCAAGACGGGCAAGCAACTCGGCGGTGGTCAGTTCTATAAAACCACGCTGCACGCTTTGTTGACCAACCCGATCTACCTCGGCAAAGTCAGCTATCGCGACGAGATGTACGAAGGTGAGCACCGAGCCATCGTTGATCCTGAGGTGTTTGCGGCGGTGAAGAAGAAGCTCAATGCCAACCGCGTTAGCTTGGGCGATCGCATCCACGGCAAGTCACCCGGCGTGCTGGCTGGTTTGCTGCGTTGCTCAGCCTGCGATTCCATGATGACGCATTCGACCAGCGGCGGCAGCGGACGTGGCAGCAAGCGATATCGCTATTACGTTTGCAACAAAGCAAAGAAACGCGGTCATAAGACATGCCCCCGGCCATCATTGCCGGCCGAGGAGGTCGAACGTTTTGTGGTGACACAACTCCAAACGCTGACAATCGACGAAGACCTACTCAACGAAACCAGCCTTCGCGTCAGCCGAACGATTAACGACAAAGGGGATACGCTCCGGAAAGAGCTGTCCCTACTGAACGAAAGCTTGGTCAACCTCGAGCGAGCAATTGACGCCATTTCGATTCCCACCGGCGACGATGCTCGCGAAGTCAAACGTCTCGACTCACTTGCATCGCTCACAGAACAACAGACTCGCGACCTGCGCCGGCGCAACGATTTGCAGCAGCAACTCGCAAAGGTCCAAGCCGGTGCACCCGATCGACAGACCATTCGCAAGGCCATCAAGAATCTCGAAGGATTGTGGGAGCATCTCACGATGGGCGAACGCAGCCGACTGATGTCCCAGTTGGTAGCACGCATCGATCACGATCCAGCCGACAGCACCTTGTCCATTACGCTTAGCCCGCTCGGGCTGAAGTCCTTCGCAACCCAGAATCCTGACAAAGAAGAAAGCGAGAAGTCATGAGCCACTTCAAGATCCAATTCGAAACGAGTTCATCGTCCCACGGTCGACAACGCGTTGGCGCACCCAAGCCAAAGAAGTCCAGCGCACCGGCCAAGCTTCCTCACATCACCAAGCTGATGGCGTTGGCCATTCGCCTCGAACATCTACTCGCCACCGGTCAAGTCAAAGACCAGGCCGAGATCGCCCGCACCGCCGGCATCACGCGCGCACGCGTAACGCAGATCATCAACCTCACCCAGCTCGCCCCCGACATCCAAGAAGCGATCCTCAACCTTGAACTCACCACCGACCACGTCCCCCGCTTCCGCGAACGCGAAGTGCGCACAATTGCGATCGTCCCAAACTGGGAGAAGCAACGACAAGCGTGGAAACGACTTGCAAGACGGGATGAGCAGAGCAAGACAAAGGGGTGTTCTTGATGGTTTGGACGAAACTGAAAAGCTTCCGGAGTATTCGAAGCGAGTGCTATTTCTGAGTCATTACAAACGCCGATATCGACAAATGGAGTTCCTTTTGCATTAGAATTGGGAAACGCGAAAGGTGATTTCCCAAGTTAGCACGGGGAGTCGTACCGGTTCTTTGTACTTTTGTGTTAGGATTCGCTTCTGTGATAATCATCGCCGATAAAGCGCTGAGGGGGTGGAAAAATTGGCGGAACGTGATTGAGTCACGCTCTGAGATGGGGCCGGAAACAGCGTTTGCTCTTCGGCGTGCAAAGAACTTATTGCAGTCCAAATATCTTCGATCTAGCCGATCGATCTTGACGGCACAGATTGCTGGGCTAGACGTACTAATAGGTTGCTGCGATTTAGCTCAGCCCAATGCTCTCGCAGATCATTACAGCAATTTCTATTACTGTACTGTCAACAAAAGTCTGTGTCGCTCGCTGTTCTGGTTGTCTGCTAGCATTTGGGGCTCGCCTAGCTTCATGCCATACATCGGTATGACGAAAGGCTTAAAAGCGGACTATTGCGCCACCGCAATTCCGCCTGGCTTAGAGTTGGTTTGGTGGACTTCGCATTTAGAAGCCTTTGCTCGGGCTCCTGAAATAGAGCCGAAGTGGTTGAATAAGGTACTACAGAGCCTTTGCGGAATTCGCAAGAAGTTCCTACTAGAAACCTTCTCGGCGGCAGTTGATTATGTTTGGTTACATGAGGCTGGTCACGTCGCGTGTGGGCATCTGGACATCATAACTGACAAAGTTTTCGATCATGGTGAATCATCAGGTCAGCAAGGTATTTTTCCAAAGCATCGAGCTGTTGAGATCGAAGCGGATCGTTGGGCGATGACGCGGCTGTTCCTAGACCGTCACAAGGCTAAGTTGACTTCAACATCCGATCAGATGGGGATCAACTCTATCGTTCTGGGTATTTCTTTGGCACATATTCTGTTTTACGCAAAACGACTACTTGCGCGATCGCACGAGAACGAACAGAATTCTACACACCCTCCGTTATGGTTCCGTACAGATGATATCCTTCGCACTGAGGACTTGTGTGCAGTCAGAGCCTTCGATGGGTATCGGACTGAGCCAAACCAATACCTTTCTGAAAAAGAATGGGAGCGATATCGAATTCGTGAGCATGTACGGAGGATCCGCTGCCTTCTCGCATTGGCAAACGTTCACCCACTCTTCGGAATCTGGATGGGACCAGTAATTGATGAGTCGCGCCGGCTTGCTGGAGAGCTTTTGATTGCACAAGCAAGTGCGGAATTAGAAGCACTGAGATCGTCTCAAAGCTCTTAGTAACGGTAACCGTTCACGGGCCGAAACCAATCCCACTGGAGCATTGAAGGGACGGGAGTTTTTTTCGCGACGCGAACTGTTTGATACGCAATCACCTACTCCCGAAAAAGACACCCGACCCCGGCGTGTAAACGGTTACTTTGCAACGGTTAGGTACCTTTATAGTTATATACCAGCCGCGGAAATAACGGATGGTAGAATGTCTCGTAAGCAGACCCTAATCCAGTTATCCTCCGCGCATTCAGGTTGTTTTACAACGTGCCTTAGCGCTTCAAATTCATTCAAGAATATTGCTGTGTGATTATTGATTTCGTCCGCAATGGATGATGTACACAAGTGGCTGCCTTGCTCAATCAATGTGTGGACAAGTTTGCTGTAGCCTATTTTTTTCTGCTTTACTGAATGATTTGAGGGATCTACTATAGACCTGAAAACGCTCAGATTTGATTGCAAAATCTCCGGGCAAATAGCGATAACCGGATGTGCTAAGAATTCTATTTCTGCGCGAGCTGGCGAGAACAGATTCTGTAGTTCATGTCCTGAGTTCGTCACTGGTGTTTCTTCAGGCTCGGAAAATCCTTTCAAGAACTGTGCAACCTGCTTCGATTTATACTTTGTGAATTGGTTGCTGATGGCTTTTTTCTGATACTTCAAATCGCTCGACAATTGACTGACTGTCGCATCACCTGTCAAGGCTTCAAACATCCCGACTGAATACTTCTTGAATTCAACGACTCGAGGATCATCTTGCTGATTGTATTGCGTTCGATCCTCGAATCCTACTGCAAGGCGACTGCGAGGCATGCGAACAGCAACTTCCCACTTACTTTTTGCGATATGTTTCCAGGTTTCATTTATATGGTCAGCATTTGCTGAGGCCTCAAGAGTGTCCGCTTGGTTAATAAACTCCTGTTGATTGTTAGCGATAGTTACGATCTGTGCGAAGTTGGTCCATAGCATCTCCCGAAGCAGGCTGTCTTCATCGAGCATTAATTTGAGTGCAGCAGAGTTGGTGAGCATAAATCGATCGCTCAAGTAAAAAAGATGCCCAAACAAAGCGTGCACTACTAAGGAGCGATGAACTTCTGTACTTGAGGCATTTTCCGAACCCGTAAGCCATGTGCGATGGCGCCCCAATGACAGTTCTGCAATTAGATTCGCCAAATCGACGTCTTGCATGTTTCCTAAGCCGCCAATCAGAAAGTGGGTATATCGCTGACAAAATCGGTTGCTTTTTCCAGGTTGAATAGAAGTGATGAAATCTGTGGTCGGACTTCGTGTACGCTAAATCGTTTTGTCTTTGAAAGAACACCTCGCCTAACCAGGAAATCCATCCCCTTCCCGCTAGTTGCCGCTGAAATTGCCTGTGTCATACAAGATGAGGTACTTCCTATAACGCTGCCGCTTTCCGTTGCGACAACTGAGGGACCTTGGCTAACGGAGTGTCCAAATGCATCATCGAAAAAGGCTGCCTCTTCCACATTGAAGGGGAGCTCAACCAACATGGCATTTACGTAGTCGATCATTGCCTCCTTCACACGTAGTCGGATTTGCTTAGGTGAATCCTTGGTTCCTGCTTTGTTAAGAATTGCAGATTGAATCGCAACCGCAAACTTTAACTTTGCCTGATATGCTCGCGATCCTGCTTTGACGAGCGGTTCGAAAATGGCTCCTTTGTCAAATCGAAAATCGAGCGGAATCCCGAATAGTGGAATCCGCTTCAGAACATATTCGTCTATCGGATCCTCTAGCAGTAGTTCGTCAAAAGCCTTGCCAATCGTTGTATCTACGCAGATCGCTCCGCCGTTGGCATATGCCTTCGTATTGGTAACTCCCATTTCACTGGTCAAACACAATCCGAAATTGTAATGATAAGCTTGGTTTGCCACGTTCATGATTTCCCTCAGAGCGGTCTTGCGCTGATTTGATCGCAACTCGGAGTCGTCGAGAATCAACTTAGCGGACTTTTCTAGCTTGTCTCGTGGTCCGCTTTGCAGCGGTCCACGCGAGAAAAAATCTTGGCAGATTCGCATAAGAGCCGTTCTTGGAAGATTGATGCCAATATCTTCTGGTTTCGAATTAAAGGCACGCAGCATCAGTTTGCAAAATCCGTATGACATATCGCGATTCGGCCATGCCACCGCATTTTTTGTATCAAAAGCCCATTCCGAGATATCCCACCAAATTCGCTGAAATCCCTTCTTCCATTCATCGGACTCAATTAACTTTTGAAAAGACTCAATTTTCAACCCAGCCATTCTGTCGGGCATCTTTGCCAGACCATCGGCGGATCGCTCTCGCGTAAAGATTTTAATGAATCCATAACGCAACATAGATCGTAATAGACTGTTCTCGTTAGCCAAATAAATACGGGCTAACGGATGGTTAACCAAGTAGCCGTCGTTGATATAGATGCCACCACCGAAAAATAGGTTCTTTGCGATCATTCGCTGGAAGAACTGCTTCGTGTTCATTTTGGGACCGTAAAGTGCCATCCTGTCGTCGAGTAACCCAGAATAGGTAAACGGAAAGTCTAATTCCTTGCTCACGATTTTTTCCCGGTTGCATTGTGTATTGAATTTGTATTGACTGGGTATGGTTTGACAATCAGATACCAGGTTGCAATCGAACTTATGATTACAAGGCTGATGCGAACAAGAAAGACAAGAAAACTGCCCCACGGCGAATCTTTGGTTAGCGAGAAACCGAATATCCAATTGTTGGCATGAATAACGAAATCCGATTCAAAAAGTGCGAGCACTGCGATACCAAGCCCGATTGCTGCAAGCAATCCTTCAGCGTGACGTATGCTAACCTCTCTTCGTTCCTCGAGACTTAATCTTGCAACCGCGCTCGCATTTGATAAGCTTCCATTCAGCCGAGTGATTTGTTCGATATTCCTCGTCAAGTTCCCTAGAGAAGTCTGGCAAAATGAAAAATAAAGACTATGTAGTTCTTTAGCCACGCCACGATCGACATGATGCCTTAGGTGTTCCTGCTGTATTCTCAATTCGTGAGCGTTGACCGCTAACAAGGACTCTGTCTCCGTAAGTTGAACGATCCTAGTCATTACTTCGTTTAGATGGCTTGTTTTTGGAGAGTTCTCTTGAAATCGGCTGGTGATAGATTCAAGTTCGGCAAGAATGCTTTTAGGAAGATGATTAAGATTATTTTGAATGGGGACTGTTTCCGTTTGCAGAGTAAGCCAACCGACTTTATGCCCAAGTAGTTGAGGAATCACTAATACTCCCTCAAGCCCCATAAGGTATTGACTTGCGTTTTGTTGGCGGAACTGCTTTTGCTCAATTGAATTGAGCTGTTTTGGTATGCGGAGCGTTGCTCGGCCGAAGCTTAATTTAGTTTCGTGAGTCGCTAAAGTCTTTAAGCTTAACTCCACTGGACCAATCGTAGTCGCGAAGACAGTTCCTTGCAGTTCGGGTATTGACTCATCGTCGATCATAGTCCATATCTCCAATCCCGTCGCACCAATTAGACTATCGCGCTCATTCATGAGAAAACTCTGTAACTCATGGGCAAGGCCAGCTTCTGCTTGATCACAAGGTAGGTCAGAGAGGTATTGGAACGTGGCTGTGTCGGTTATCCAGCTCCGAACTCGAGCATCGACCCATACTTTTCCTCGTCCTAGTTCAGATGTCGTGCCCTCGATGAGGTGGAACCCTAATTGTTGCGAGAAAAATTGCCTCGCGCGCTCAATTGCACTGCGATTAACAAAAATCGTAACCCAAAATCCGACGTACTGCGGTGTTGGATTCATTGATTTGGATTCCTTTCTGTTTCTTCCCCACCTATTCTTAACAAACGGTCGCGAATAATCGTCATGTGATTGGGCCCTGTCGTCCCGTGCTGCTCAATGTATGCCTGAAGTTCATTGTTTCGAGTGTCATCTGGATCGAGATTGGCGAGGTCCTGTCCTGACCCTCCAAGCCACTCTCGGTCAAATTGAAGTCTCCCCGAAGAATTCGCCGAATCCATGATGCGTTCAGCAAACGTTTTTAGAGTTTGCAGCTTAACACGAATTATCTTCATGGAATGTTCATCACAAGAGTGAGGCCAATCAGCTAAAGCGTCGAGCCAACACTTCATGTCCGAATCTGACGCTTCACCAGCAACATAGCTAACTAGGTTTGGTTCCGATGCGGCGAAGTGCAATTGACGATAGATATCTATTTCATTCACAGATCGACAATCCTGTTTAGTTGGAGTGATGTGCTAATCGCGAAAGTACCGTCTTGCCTCAGACGGAAATTCAATCGCCCTGCGGGCACGCTCATTATAGCCATTCTAGAGTAGCGAATGCATGAACATGCTTCATCGACTTTCGCACGGCTCGTTGAAAATCAATCCTGAAGACCTTTTCCTTTATCGTCGGTATGGAGCATCTACCGGTCGCTCTATTGTCGATCAATCTTTGTCGAGTATGGTCTTCCTCGACCTTCAAATTCAGGCGTCGTCCGTATGCGTCTCGATGTCGACTGTCGTCGACCGGTTTTGTCTTGGTTACCGGCAAATTTCGCTCATCGGAATCGAGACGCATAGGTTTGCCTTCGTGCATTCACATTTATTTCCAAGCTCGCAAAGCGGGGCCGCAAACTGGCCAGACCGTGAGCTAGCGCCGCCCCGCCAAGCCGTGCGATCGTTGCCCTGCCCAAGCGTCGATGACACCGCCTAGGTTCTGCAAAACATCAATCACGCCAGCACTTCGATCATACCAGTTCGCCGCCAATCTCTTTGTCTCCCGCAAAACCAGCACTTCCTCGCATCGCCACGGTCACGGATCGCAAAGAACCGCCGACAAAATAGCTCTGGGGCTGGAGTTGCTCTCGGAACTTTCTCTCTGTTAACCCGGCTGTCCTTGTTAACTCGGAGAGTCAGAGAGTTTTCGATGTTCCGAGCGGGGTGCCGAGCGGGAAACGAGCGTTCCTGGACGTTGACCTGGCGGGAAGAGACGAACAACTTGGGGCGGCGGTTAACAAGAAACCCCAGAAAACGCGGGATTTAAACGAAAAAAGCCGAGACTCTCGTCTCGGCTTCTAGTGTTTACCAGATTGGCGCAGTTTCGCACCAAAACTGAAAGGCTCAAATTTTGCCTGCATCAGGTTTGACAAGGCGGTTAACCGTGGGGCAAAAGCGTGGTCTTTTTCGCAAGGATTTTCCGTGTTTTCCGAGTGGATTGTCGCACCAGGCAGTTGCGGAAAGACAATCGGAGCATGGACTCAATTTGCGAAACAACGCCGTCAAGGCGAGCGGACTGGTCGCCGGAAACCGTCAGCGGTGAGCCTTCAAAATGGTCGGCGCAACGTCGCAGGAACGCCGTGCCCTCTGGTTTCCTGGTGCCCAGTTTGCCCACGGACGGTTAACCCGGGGTGTTTTCGGTTTTCAGCAGGAAATTGAATGGCTACGGTTAACAAAGCTGGTCCCTGCTTTGACGTAACGCCATGGACGCACGGTAACTGCCAAGAAGTTATCGTGCAAAAGGGGCGTGACGAAACCACTTTCAGCTACACAGCGATGGGCTAATTGAGCTACCGTAAACGCGTTTTTTCCAGTAAAATGGGCGTTTGGACACAGGACTTTACGATTCGAGGATGCCAATGGCCACAACAATCGATGCACCACTGCAATGGGTCGAAAACGTCGCCACTCTCCGGCTGCCGGAGCAGGCCGATCGGCATTTGCAGCAATTGATGGATCGCAATAACGAAGGATTGCTGACTGATCAGGAACGGAAGGAACTAGCGGCGCTGGCCGAGCTGAGTGAACATCTGTCGCTCGTCCGTGCTGAAGCTCTACTTCTACTTGGCCGCAAACCGTAAAGTGTACAGCTCGTGGCAGATGGATCTCGTGATTTCATTACGGCGCGTGCTGGCAGCCGGTGTGAGTATTGCCAAATGCACCAGTCGCTTCAGGGAGCGACTTTCCACATTGAGCATGTGATCCCCCGCGTGCAGGGCGGATCAAG
>JBGSJT010000039.1:0-27272 GCA_041741715.1 Pirellulaceae bacterium
CCTTTCGACTTGTTTTTGCTTGTTTATACGTCTATTAATACGAGATGCTTGCTCTGCGCGCTTCTTGCGACTCATGGCCAGATTCCTTTCTGACTGATACGTTTCAGTTGGTGGGTGTAGGAATCTGGCCTTTTTTCATACCCTCAATTCTAGCGAAACCCCAATTTTCCCAAATAAAAATGCTTCACAGCGTTGGCCTTCAGCCCTTTCAATTTCCAACATGCTCCGTCCCCCAGGCCTTCAGCCTGGGCTAGACAATCTGCCGGGCCTTCAGCCCTATTTCAACTCCCACCACTCCATCCTGAAACTTGAAACCTGGAACTTGGAACCTGAAACTTGAAACTTGAAACTTGAAACTTGAAACTTGAAACTTGGAACTTGGAACTTGGAACTTGGAACCTGGAACCTGGAACCCTAAACCTCGGGTCTATTCGACGCGGGCTGGTGGGGTTCAAAGACGGTGCGGCGTTTCTGTTCGGCGTGTTTGATGGCGTCTAAGGCTTGCTGGTACAATGTAGCTTGCAGCCGCAGAGTGGGCTGACCATTCTCGGTTTCGCGACGCAGATATTGACCGCTGGGTTGCAATTGCCACGAGTTCGATGTATCTCGAAAACAGGTTTCGAGCATGCTCATCAACCGTCGCTTACAGACAACATCCCCCACGGGGACCAGCAATTCGACGCGACGATCGAGATTACGTGGCATCCAGTCGGCGCTACTAATGAACACGAGATCGTCACCGCCATGGTGGAAATAGACAATTCTCGCATGTTCGAGGATACGGTCGACAATACTGACCACCGTAATGTTTTCACTTAACCCCGGCACTCCTGGCCGCAAGCAACAGACGCCGCGAATGTTCAGTCGCACCGTGACGCCTGCATGCGACGCGCGATAGAGCGCTTCGATCAGCGCGGGATCGACCAGCGCGTTGAGCTTGATGACGATCAGGGCGCGCTGTCCCTGTTTCTTGCGTTCAATCTCGGCGTCAATCAAGCCGATGAGCTTCTTACGCAGACCAATCGGCGCGGCTTCAATCGCATGATACTGCTGCGGTTGACTGTACCCGGTGATAGCGTTGAAAAATGCACTGGCGTCAGTCCCCAATTCATCGCTACAGGTAAAGTAGCTAATGTCGCCGTAGAAGCGGGCGGTGGTTTCGTTGTAATTGCCCGTCCCAAAGTGCATGTAGCGCACGATCCCCCGAGGTTCACGACGCACCACGATGCAAACCTTCGCGTGAGTCTTAAGGTGCTTGACTCCATACACGACTTGGACTTGCGCTTCTTCTAGCTCCTGAGCCCATTCGATGTTGCGGGCCTCGTCAAAACGGGCCTTGAGTTCCACGATCGCGGTGACGTACTTACCACGCTCAGCCGCTTTGCGAAGCGCGGCGACAATGGGACTATGGCGACTGGTGCGATAGAGCGTTTGTTTGATTGCCAACACATCGGGATCGTCGGCAGCTTCCTCCAGCAAACGGACCACGGGGCCAAAGCTCTCGTAGGGATGGCTGAGCAACACGTCGCGTTCGGCGATGGTGGCGAACATGGTTTGCGTCGGATCGATCAGAGGGCTGCGCTGCGGGTTCCAGGGAGGATCACGCAACGCATCGAATCCCTCCAAGCCGCCGAGCTGCATGAACGTCGAGAGATCCAGTGGTGTGGGGCTGCGCGAAGTCTTTTGCTCCGACACGCGCAGACTGTGCTGCAAGAAGCGAACCATCTCTTCGTTCGCTCGCGATTCAATTTCCAGTCGCACGCATTCAGCGGTCTTGCGTTGCTGCAATAGTTCCTTCATGCCATGCAATAAATCGGCGGCAGAGTCCTCTTGTATGCTCATATCGGCGTTGCGCGAAATCCGAAAGGCGGCAGTCGCCAAGATCTGTTCGCCACCGAAAAAACTACTCGCGAAGTTACTAACGACATCTTCCAACAGCACGAAGGAAAAGCCGTGCTCGGTGGGGAGAGCCAGGATCCGCGCTAGGACCCGCCCAAGTGGAATAACCGCAAAGCGAAAGTCCGCGCCCGCAGCAGCCCGCTTCGATTTGGGAATCGCGATTTGCACGCAGACATATAGCGCGTGATTGACCAACAGCGGAAAATCTTCCGATTCGGATATGGCGATTGGACTGAGGACTGGAAAGATCTCTTCTTGGAAAATACGATCGGCCGCTTCGCGATGTTTTACGCTGGCATCACTCAGGCGAATTCGTTCGATCCCATGACCGGCCAATGCAGGCTCGAGCTCATCCAGATAACAAGTGTACTGTTGGGCGATCATTTCCGTCGTACGCAAGTGGATCGCATCAAGCTGCTCGGTAACAGATAGTCCCGCTTGATCGGTCGACGCCACCGCCGCTTGATGCTGCAACTGCAACCCACCGACACGAACCATGAAGAATTCGTCAAGATTGCTGCTGGTAATCGCCAGAAATTTAAGACGTTCAAGCAGAGGAACGTTGGGATTGATCGCTTGTTCCAAGACGCGGTGGTTGAACTCCAGCCAACTCATTTCGCGGTTGATATAATTTTCAGGTTGCAATGCCATATTTTTTTCTAGTCGATTTGAGTCAGCTTGCCTTGGATAAACCCATGAAACAATCGGTGGCCGAGTTGCGGCACAGGTCCCGGTACAACTAACATAAACACTGGAGACGATCCGTGCCATTGGCGGCTACCAGCGGAAGAGGTCGTTAAGTCGCAAATTGCAGCTCGGCGATCCCTACCACCGATCTTGCATCAGTTGGATGGATGCTTGATCAGCTACTCGCACACGGAGAAACGCTGGTGGCCGAGGGGATTGGGCTGGCCTGCCCAGTGTTGACCTTCGAGGTCGCACTACCCTGGAGGTCAAGCGTTGGGGATGTGGCGGACTCGAACAAGCTCCGCCGGAAGGTAGGTCTTTTGCTCGTCCACGAATGCGCCCGACGTTTTGAGTTAGCTATCCAGTCATGATCCCACCGATACAAGATCGGTGGTGATCGGCGGGCGGTGTACAATATTTACAAGATTGCGCGTGAAGCGCGCAAAATGAAGTGTGTGCCCTAACGGCAGCAAGACCAAGTAAGTTCCCTATGTCCAACGTTACCAACGGCCGGCGGCGCAAGTTCTCGTGGTGGAGGCGCTGCATTTTCTCATTGATCCCCGTCCTATTGTTGTTGCCGTTGATCGAAGGTCTGCTGGCCTTGGCTGGCATACAGCCTGTCACCACACACCGCGATCCGTACGTTGGCTTCGCTGGCCAAGCTCCACTCTTCGAGGAAATTACTAGCGGTCCCGAGTCGGGGACCATGACCACCGCCTATCCGAAACTGGTGTGGTTCAACCCGCAGTCGTTTCCGCGAAAGAAGCCGAGTGGGACCAAGCGTATTTTTTGTCTGGGGGGCTCGACCACCTTTGGTCGTCCCTACTCTGATCCCACTTCCTACGTCGGCTGGTTGCGCGAATTGCTCCCGGTGGCCGATCGTTCACCCCAGTGGGAAGTGATCAACGCGGGGGGCGTGAGCTATGCCAGCTACCGCGTCGCGGCCTTGATGGAAGAGCTGGCTGGCTACGAGCCCGATTTGTTCGTGGTCTTTTCAGCTCATAACGAATTCCTGGAACGCAGAACTTATGCGGGGATGTTCGCGCAATCACAATTCTTTTTGGGGCTGCAAGCCGCTGCGGCGCGGACGCGAACTTTTGCACTACTCGATCGCAGTTTGCTGGGCCAAACTGATGATTCCCGCCAGCCTGCAGACGTGTTGCCCACCGAGGTGGACGAACGGCTCAATCATACGATTGGCCCATCGGACTATGTGCGCGATCCTATCTGGCAGCGACAAGTTGTCGAGCACTACCGCGTCAATATCGCGCGGATGGTCGAGATCGCCCACGAGGCCCACGCGAGAATCGTGTTTATAACCCCTGCCTCCAACGAAAAGGACTGCTCGCCGTTCAAGAGTGAATTGGATGCGCGACTCACTCCGCTACAACGCAGTGAATTGACTGAGCTCATGAATCAGGCCCACACAGCCGCCGCGGCTTCTGACCACATTCGTGCGTGCGAACTTTATCGTCAAGTGCTCAACGGAGATGCAGGTCTGGCTGAGGCGCATTACCGATTGGGACAATCCCTGTTTGCCATACACGATTTCGATGCGGCTCATGCCGAGTTTCGCAGTGCGATCGAAAACGATATCTGCCCACTACGCGCGATTGGCGCGTTGACAGAAGTATTGCGTGATGTAACTCATTCCACCACAGTACCCCTGGTTGAATTCGATGCGTTGCTCGGCGAGCACTGCCAACAACGCCTGGGGCATCAGTGTCTGGGAAAGGAATTCTTCCTCGATCATGTCCACCCCGACATTGACACTCATCGAGAATTGGCCATGTGGATCATCGACGAACTACAACGTGTGGGAATTGTGCGAGGAGAAAGTTTACGCGAACCTAGTTATGCGGACGCAGTGCAACGGGTGATCGACCGAGTAGTAGGAGCCATCGACCAGCCACGGCATGGTGTTGCCCTACGCAACCTGGCCAAAGTGCTGCATTGGTCTGGGAAATTCGCAGAGGCGGCACCGCGCGCTAGCGATGCGCTGGAACTCCTCCCAGGGGATGCCGAAAGCCGTTTTGTGCTGGCCGACTGTTTGAAAAACATGCGCGACACCGAGGGAGCTCTGCAGCAATACGAATTGCTCTTCGAGGACGCGCCCCATTATGCACGAGGTTTGCTCCCCTACAGTGAATTGTTGGTCGAGTTGGAACTGTACGAGCGAGCTAAGCCGCACTTGCTGCTAGCGTTGCTGCGCGAGCCCGAGAATGCCTACGCGTTGTTTCTTCTTGGTATCGCTCACTTACGGTTGGGTGAGGCTGAGTTTGCTGTCGAGTCGTTAGAGAAAGCCGATCAACTTTTTCCAGATGACCCCCAAACGCAAGCGTTGCTGGGGGAGGCTCGCGCTGAGTTGGAACGCGAGGGGACACCGGACTAGTTCTAGTAACCTGAACCAAGTGTGGGCATGGCAAGGTTTATTGAAAAAGTTAAATTTATAAATGAAAAGTGCAAAATGAGTTGGAATCGACCGCAGAGGAAAAACGAACACTTTGCATTTTTCAATTCTCAATCCAACCCCTGGTCTTGGCGATGTACCCGACAGGCCAAAATTGTGTGACGAGCAACCAGACGGAACTTAAGGTTCCAAGCACTAGCGCCTGAGGTTCACAAGGTTTTGGTCAAGAGCTGTGCGGTCAATTCAACGAGCTTAGAGGCTGTTGTTTCCACTGTGAACTCGTGGCGCATGCGAGCTGCTGTGGCCGCTAATTTGTCAGTCAACTCCGGCGTGGGCTGCATCAAAGCGGCTTGTGCGGCAGCGATACACTCGGCCAACGATTGTGGGTTCTGCGGCCGGGCAATCCAAGCGGAACATTGCGGGGTATCAGCGGCCAGAACCTCGCGTGTTCCACCTACCGCCGTGGCCACAATGGGCTTGCCGAGCATTTGAGCTTGGATCAATACCAAGGAGAGACCTTCGGAGTGCGAAGGATGAACCACCAAGTCGGCCGCCTCGAGCAACCGCTCGGCATCATTGCGGTAGCCTAACAAATGGACACGCGACGACAGTCCACTGCCTGCAATCTGTCGCTGGAGATTGGATTCCTCCTCCCCGACGCCAGCAATTAAAGCCACTATGGGCCGAGGCAACAGAGGCAGACTCCCTATCGCCTCGATCAGTTCGCTATGTCCCTTGATCCCCAGCAAGCTCCCCACAGCCACAATTAAAAACTGGTCGGGTGTTAGACTGAACTCCGCGCGCACCTCATCACGGGCCGTTGCATCGGGATGCGGCGGTCGGCATCCGCCATGAATCATCACGGCATGGCGAGAAGACAGACCGCCATCGAGCACCGTTTGCAAGGCAGCTTGCGATACGCAAATCAATTTGTCACTCAACAACCGGTACTTGAGATGGCTATGCAAGCGAAAAATGGTGTGCTTGATCGCCAGTCGCACTGGCCTCGGATGGCGGCAGGCCCACACCGCTGAACCGACCAATGGCACTGCGTGCGAATCGTTGAGCACCACCGCGTCCGGACTCCACTGGCGAAGCACGCGACGAATCGCCAGCCAATCGGCTACATTCAAACCTCGTTTTTTGGTCGCGTGCAATATCAGAGCATTTCCGTCGATCGCGCGCCGCTCATATTCACTACCTTGGCGGACAATGGTGCTCACCGAGTGTCCATGGCGCGTCAATTCGCAACCGATGGCAGCCAGTAGCGCTTCGCCTCCCCCCCAATGCTCCTGTGTGCTAACTAGGCAGAAACGCATAAAACTCCTGAAACACTGCCGCTGACTTCGATTGGATTTAATGCACCGGGGCGAGAGGAACCACCACATGGTAGTGTGCCCAGCCCAAAAATCCTATCTCTATCAAGCTTTACCCAGACCGACTAGCGGGAAATAGCGCCTGCGGCATCGCACTCCGCACAATACGTTCTTTTTGGCTTCGGCGATGGCTAGCATTGAACCCAGCCGATACAGCTTAAGCTTGCACAATGCGTTCGCTAAGTCTTCCTCTGTGACATGGACAGCACACATTCGATTCCGACACGGAATGCGACGCACCATTGGCCTTGACCTCGGTCGAGGGTCTGTCCTATAAGTTGTTTTGAGTTGTCACACGCAGGGGGAGAAACTACCGTCATGCAAATCCATAGTTTGCAATCCGTATCAGCCGCACAATCGGTCAGCCGCGTCAGTCACCCACAACCCGCCGGTAACGCAGGGCAAGTGGCCAGCACAAGTGCTGCCGCGACCGACGAACTAGAATTGTCCAGCGAGGCCCAGCAGATCAGTCAGGCCCAAGCCGTGGGCCAAGTGGGTAATTCAGGTAGCGAAATTCGGGCGGACAAAGTAGCCAGCCTACGCGAGGCGATTGCCAGCGGCAGCTACGAAACCCCTGAAAAGCTCTCCGCAGCGCTCGACCGACTGCTGGATACCTTTGCCTAAAATAAGCTGGGATCCACAACTTTCAACGCGAACGGGCTGATAATATCAGCTCGACGCGCCAGCGAGTGGGTACCTGGCCGTCGGGCCCGTGGACTCCGAAAATGCGTCCATCAAGAACCCGCGCGTTAACCTGTCTGTTGATAATGTCAAAAATCTGGGAGACGCTTGAGTTAGCCATCACCAGTGCCAGCTAAGCCCTTCCGCCTCGCACGCCCCTTCGATTTAGCTTATAATAAGTTGTTGTCGCCTGGCTTACCGTCGTTCGACACTTGACCTCAAGAAATATCTTTGCGCAGTATCCGTTTTCGCTGCACACGATCCCCACGATTATATCTAAGCATCTATGGCCGAAGACCTTGGCAACGTGGAAGTTTCCCAGTCCCCCTTAGAGCGGTTCGAGGAATACTTGCTTAGTCGCGGATTGCGAAAGACCGACCAACGCCGATTCCTGGTCGAACAAGTCTTTAGTCACCATGAGCATTTTGACGCCGATCAGTTGATCGACCAACTGCCGCGCAAAGGGGATGAGAATTACGTCAGCCGCCCAACTGTCTATCGCACCCTAAAAGAATTTGTCGATGCCGGGCTGCTGCGGAGTTTTGAACTGAACGGCCGCAGTGTTTACGAGCACGACTACGGCTACCCGGAGCATGATCACTTTTACTGCGTCAAATGCCACAAACTGCTTGAGTTCCAGTCGGAACCACTGACGCAGCTCCGCGATGAAATCGCCCGTCAGCATCGCTTTCGCGTACGCACTCACCGACTGATTATTCAGGGGGTGTGCCATGACTGCAGCAGTCGTCGCAATCAACGCCGCCGCCAAGATTTAGTCTAGCTCTGGCAAGATTTAATTTTCGGGTAGTGGACGAGGCTACGAGTCCGTCTGTCCGGGTGGATGTCAGGGACTCGTAACCTCGTCCAGTACGGCCATCCCTAAGTCTTAACTTTGACAGACCACTAGCAAGTTTGCGCGTCGTCCTCGTCGTATTCCATCCCTAGTCGCATCGTCAATTGTTCGAATTGCGAATAGAGTTGATCGCTGCTCGTATGTACGTGCTCGGCCTCCGTGATAAAGCGGATATCGTTGTCGACATAGACATCGTTCTTGATCAATATTCGCTCGTAGGATTCCAGCGGTGAACCGTAGGCGATGACCAACTTGTGCTCATCGAACTGCACTTCCTGTTGACGCTTGGGATTTAAAACGGCGATCCCCGTGCAACCATCGTTGAGCAGCATTTCCTCGAAATCATACAAGATGCTTTTGAGCACCGGCATGTCGATGTGTTCGCGGTAGTGGTCCTGATGGCCACCGGTATGGTAGTGGCTGGTCTCGAGCACCACGTCCACCACGGGTCCGAGTGAATCGATCATATCGATAAACAGATCGAACAAGCGTTCGCTCGAAGCGGCAGCCATAATAACAGGGACTTTCGTCTTGGTCGTCGGGTCGACGTAGACGTCATGCCGAAAACCCTGTCGAGGGACGACTTGCAGATCAACTGCCGGGCGAATCGCCTCGGTCAGATCGAAGGCACCGTAACGGAAGACTTGCAAATGGGCCTCGAGCTGCTCGTCGGTCAAGCTACCAAAGCTGGTAAGTGCATCGGCCTTCGGGGGAGCGTTCTGCTTGGATGTTTGAGATCGTTGTTGCGAACCCATAATCGTTCTCTTGAAATCAGTGGTCGGGGGGAGGTGTGCGACAAGGATCACTAGTCCCATGTCGCGGACAAGCAAAACTAGGTCACTGGTCCGTGCAGAATTAACTTAAACGAGAACTTGGTAACTTTCCTGGTGGAATCAGCGGGCACGATTGGTACAGCCCCCATAATCCCATCAGCGACCTTGACCATGTTGCGAAAAATCGACTCGCACTGACTACAATTGTTGTTAGATGGCATCACTCAGTGAACTCAATTCGTAAGGATATAGCGAATGCAATCCACCCTGCTCACCAGCTCTCGACCGGCTGCGGTTGCCGCGCTCCTCTTGGCGTTGATAAGTCAACTTGGTTGCGAACCCTCTGCGTCACCTCCGGCCGCCGACCGGGGACCACGCAAGGTGCCCGCCATTCCCGCTCCTCCATCCGAGCCAGAACCGTCGGACGAAGATGCCTTACCTCCCCCAACCAAAGTGGCCGCTGGGGTCAAATCCTGGATTGCCTTCGACCAACTCCCATGGGAAGCATGGTATCTGCAATACCTGGATGGCAAACGGATTGGCTACTCCCATGTGCACGTCGACCAATCGACACTGCACAGTGATTCCAAGCTCATCAACATCCGTCGTACCGATTGCATCGAAGTGGTTGGAAATGGAACCCAAGCGATCTTCAAACGCACCATCGATTCGAAGGAGTACAACGATGGTCGCTTGATCTCCATGAGCGACGTTTCTCAGTCGCTCGACAACGTCGCAAAAACCGAAGGGACGATGACGAAAAACACGTTTAACGCCACGACAACGATCGGTGAAGCGGTCACCACCAATGCGGTCGCCTGGGATGTGGAAGCATGGGGTCTCATGGGCCTGCAAGCCATCCTGATGCAACGCCCGCCCCAGCCTGGCGAGCTGCTCGAAGCCCAAGTCTTTATTCCTCAATTGTACAAGATCGCCAAAGCCGAATTGCTGGCCGGTCAGCCCGACGTCACCACGCTCCCCGGTGGAAGGACAGAATCATTGCTGCCGGTCGAGGTCATCTTGTGGACAGAAGACAGCGGCTTGCGGTCTCGCAATTGGATCAATGCTAAGGGTGAGGTACTTAAGACGATCTCGTTGTCCGGCCCAAGCATGAGCACCTTTTGGACACCCGCCGAAGTTGCCCACCGTGTCCGCGACGAATTAGAGCTGGCGGAACAACTGCGTCAGCGTGTCGAGCTGCAGGGAGGAGAAATTTCGTCCGGCGCGCAGCAAGCGCTCTACGGTGTTTCGCGTAGCGCCGAATCTACCGGCGCAGAGGTGTATAGTTTGCTGGCGAAATCGCCATTACAAACCGTGACTTCCCTCAACGCGCTCACCGCCGAAGCGACAGTGAAGAAACTGGCCCTAGATCAGCTCAGCGCTGCGGCTGAACCGACGCAGGAGGAGGCCCCCGACCATACCTTTCGCGGTCCCTCACCACTCCTCCCCGCTGACAATCCGGAGCTAAAACAATGGGCCGCAGAGCTGTTGCTTGACCCGTCTGGTAACAATTCAATCGGCGCCGACATGGAAAATACCTTGTCCACAGCTCTGCAGCTTACCAGCGAGTTGCACACCCGAGTAACAGTGACTCCACTGGATCGTGAAGTGGCTAGTCCGCTGCAAACGATTCGCCAACTAAAAGGTGATTGTGTTGATCAAGCGTTGTTGCTCACTACACTGTTGCGGAGCCAACAGATCCCAGCCCGCGTGGCGAGTGGTTTAGCCATCGATCCAGAAAACAAACTGCAGATGCGATTTGCGATGTGGACCGAGGCCTGGCTCGCCGGACGCTGGGTGGGCCTGGATGCTACCACGGGGCAAATCGTCGCCGTCGATCGACTAAAAATTCTCGCCAGCGATCTGGCTGGCGAGAATCCCTACGTTGCCATCCTGCCCGTTTTCCGCGAGCTCAGCGGGCTGCAAGTTAAAATTCTATCCGCACAATAGGTCAGCCCCAGTTCAGCTCGACGCGCCAGCGAGTGGGTCGCCTGACTGTTCACCCACTGGTTCCCAGGCTCTGACTGCCGAAGTGGCGTTGGTCCCAACGACGCGGGAGGCGGAGCCTCCAAGACAGTGCGTTCCCAGGCAGAGCCTGGGAACGAGCCTGGGAACGAGCCTTTTCGTGGTGGCGTTCAGCGAGATGTGTCGATTTTTAACTAATGATGCTGCCTAACTATTTCTACTGTCCAACTAATTGCGCAGACGTTCAGGAAAACGCCCAAAATGCTCGGCAGCGGCTGTTAGCAGTGGATCAATCGTGCTGGCCTGGATCGGTTCAGCGGGTGGCCACTGAAACCACCGATATCCGATATGCTCGGTCAGTACAGGGGAATAGGGCTGCCGCACAAAACCCAAGAAATAGGTGACACGCTTGAGGTAATCTCCACGCTTGGCCCCAGACACTTGGTACTCTAAGACATAGCGAAAGTCAGGATCGACCTGGATACTCGTTGCATCGATGCCTGCCTCTTCTTCTGTTTCGCGCAGCGCAGTCTGCAGGATCGATTCGCCATTCTCTGCATGCCCCTTGGGCAAATCCCAGCGATTGGCATGTTGCATCAATAGAAAACTGGGGGCCTCCCCTGGGTGAAATAGCAGAAACCCACCCGCTTCAATCAGTCGTGTCATAAATAAACCTTGGCGCAAATGCACATCGTATTTCTTATTCCGATAGCCACACTGCTATTCGCGATTTGCACGGCTTTTCTGGTTTCGCTGTGCCTACTGGCGAGTTGGCTGGCATTGGGGCGATCAGCACTCGTCGTGCGGATGCCATTGTTTCTGACCGTTAGCTTTGTGCAAGGGTGCGTCGTCGGCATGGTCGCCTCGCGCGAGCTCTCGCTGGTCATGGCCGCCATCATCGGAACGGGAATTATTGCCTCCAGCTTCGTGCCCAATCATTGGATCGCGCGCAGTGGACTATTTTTGGTTGGGTCAGCGATCATTTTTGTGAATGCCGCCGCGAATTCTGCATCCCCGGAAATGGAGACAAGCTGGATTGTGCGAGTGACACTCGTCAATGCAGCCGTAGCAACCGTGTTGAGCGTCCTGCGCTGGCTCGACTTCCGCTTGATACAACTGATTCAAGATGTCGATCGTGAATTGTTAGATACCTCTACAGGTCGCTCATTGGATGAATGGTTTACGCTTCTTGACCGCCATGGTGCCGAACTACTGAATCATGCCCAAATCCGTGGGCTGCTGCGTGGCGAAGGGCTTGACGATCGCTGGCAAAAGTCGATCGCCGAAGCTCACGAAAAATCGAGCGGACGCAGAAAGCTAATCGACACAGAGACTGGTCAAGGACTTTTCGTTGACCGCTCGCAGCTTACCTGGAGAGCGTTGCTTTCAAGATGGCACCAACAACGATTTACGATTCGACAAATGATGTTGGCTAGTTTTGGCGTCGCCTGCTTGGCTGCCTTTGTGCGTTGGTTTCCCCGCTACCAACCACAATGGATTGAATTGGCTGCTGGCATTCCGATCATCTTTGGCTTGTCGACGATCTCCATTGGTTCGTACATGGCCTGCTTGACACCCACTGCGATGCGTCCGTGGCGACATCTGTTGTGTGCAGCGGCACTGATATTGGTCATGTTCATTGTGTTTCAATCGATCGGCTTGGCTTTAGTGTATCAGCTTTGGATAAGTCTACTGGCCGGTCTACTACTGGCGACGATGACACTACTGGCGGCACTGCTGATGGCCCTCAGGCATCGCGGCTATCGACTCGCTCGCGTGACAATTCGTTGATACAATAGTTGATTCCGTCACTTCTCGCTGATCGCCGGTACAAAGGTTGGTAGTACCCTCCCGCGCGTTGGATAAAACGAGGAAATCGACGAATTCGCGGGAGGGTCGGCAAGCGAGTAATGCGAGCTTTCCGGGGAGGGGAAACACATACTTGCCCTCCCCACCAGGTTCGTAGAACTCACCTAGCGACCCTCCCGCGAAAACATGCACTTTTGATCGAGAGCTCGGGCGCGCGGGAGGGTGAAAACTCCTATTGGTACCGGCGATCAGCGACAGGTGTCCTAATTCCACTTCAATATCATCTAACCGTTCGCTCCTATCAAGGGAAGTTGTCATGCTGGCTCGTCGCACTCCGCTAACGCATTCTCTGGGCATCGCGATCATCTGCGTGCTAACGCTCAACGCATGGTTGGTTTCGACGGTTGCCGCACAGACGCGAACGCTGCGCATCGGCGATTACCAGTTCACGATCCCCACTGGGATGCATCTGGAACGTGTTGCATCGGAAGCTGAGACTACTTGGCCGATCGTTGTCGACTGGGATCAACAGGGGCGTCTGCTGGTCATCGAATCGGGCGGAGTGAGCAAGCCGATCGAAGAACATAACAAACAGATGTTGCATCGCATCGTGCGACTCGAAGATGAAAACGGCGATGGCACTTTCGACAAACGAACTGTCGTCGCTCACGATCTGCCGTTCATGGAAGGTATCTTGTGCCTTGGACAAGATCTATTGGTGACCGCCCCTCCCAACATCTATCGCTTGATCGATAGCGACAGCGATGGGCTGTACGACGCTCGCGAAGTGTGGTTCGATGGCCAGACCATCACGGGCTGTGCCAATGATTTGCATGGCCCCTATCTCGGTCGCGATGGTTGGATCTATTGGTGCAAGGGAGCCTTCGCTGAGCAACAACACGAACTGCTGGGTGGCGGCAAATTGAAAACTACTGCCGCACATATTTTTCGGCGACAACTCTCCGGCGGCCCACTGGAACCGGTAATGACAGGTGGGATGGACAATCCAGTAGAAGTGGCCAGCACGCCGGAAGGGGAACGTTTTTTCACTAGCACTTTCCTGCACACCCCGGGGCAAGGCTTGCGGGATGGAGTGGCCCACGCGATTTACGGTGGCCTATTCGGCAAGCCCCACGATGTCCTCGATGGTCATGTGCGAACGGGTGAGCTCATGCCTATCATGGTCAATTTAGGAGCGGCGGCCCCCAGCGGATTGATCTACGCGGAGCACACGAACTTTCTTCCGCACACGCAGCCTGGCGAGCGGATGCTAGTCGCGGCACTATTCAATTTGCAAAAAGTGACCGCCCACCACCTCACCCCGCAAGGCGCGTCGTTTGTCAGTCGAGATGAAGATTTGGTGGTCGCCGATCGTATCGATTTTCATCCAACCGATGTCCTTCAAGACGCCGACGGGAGCTTGCTTATTGTCGATACTGGTGGCTGGTACAATCTGTGCTGTCCATCGTCACGCGTCGATCAACAGACAGCCGCCGGTGGTATCTATCGTTTGTCGCGAAAAGAACCCTCTCCAACCATGGCGCGTGTCAATGAAGTTGATGCGCAGCCAAGCATCGCGCAACGACTCCTTGACCAGCGTCCGTGGGAGGCCCGCCAAGCTCAACTCCAATTACTTCATCGGCCAAGTCTCACGGAGAAAAGCGATGTGCACGCATTGCAACTGTTGGTCAATGATACGGCACTACCCATCGACGATCGACTAAAATGTCTGTGGGGCCTGTGTACGATCGGTAGCCAATCCGCACTCGTAGCCATCACGCAACAATTGTCCGCAGCGGAAAGCAGTGCTTCGACCGATCAGCGGTTGCAACAAGCGGCCTGCCACATGGTGGCCTTGCATCGCTTCACTGCGGCGAAGGAACCCTTGTTGACTCTCCTTGGGAACTCGTCGCCGCAGGTGCGTCGCGCGGCGGCGGAAGCGCTCGGACGACTGGGGGACGCCGATGTGGTCCACGCACTACTTGCTTCACTGCAGAAGACCGGTGTGGCCGATCGACACTGGCAACACTCCGTCACCTATGCCTTGATCGAGCTCAATGCCGTCGATGAGTTGCTCCAGTGGTTGGCAAATCCTGAATCGTCACAGAGTCACTCGGACGCGCAGCAGATGGTGGCCATGATCGCGATTGAAGAGCTAGGCGCGGCGGAGCAGTTGACGACCGCCATGCTGCTCGACGGGCTGAATTCCGCCAATGAGGATTGTCGTCGAACCGCTAGCCAGATTCTCGCGCGGCATCCTGAGTGGTCGGAAAAATACCAAGCCGCCATGGATGAATTGTACCAGCAGGCCATTAACGACAGCCGTTCTCCTGCGGCTACTGCACTCATCACCATCATCTCGGGATGGCGTGAGACACAAACGGTGCATTCACTGATGACGAATTGGCTGACCGATGTTTCCAATAGTCCAGTTGCCCAACAACATTTCCTATTAGAACTTTTGTCCACCTACGCCAACACGCCGCTCCCGACCCCTTGGAACACTTTGCTCGCCAGTTGGCTCAGCCAAGCTACTGCCGATCAGCAATTGCATTTGGCGCGAGTTCTCGCGCAATTGAAACTAGCTCACGCCGATCTCATCACCCGGCAACTGCTTGCACTGGCCAAGTCAACGGAGGATCCGCAGCGACGAATTCAATTGTTAGCGGCGCTACCCGTAGGGGCCAATTGCCACGATCCGCAACTCGAGGATACGATTTTACAATCTCTACGGCCTCAGACCTCAATACAACATTCCAGCCAAGCAAACTCGGACAACAACCAGAACTTCGCGATGCGGGTGCTGCAGCGCATTGAGCTCAGTCCCACCAGCGGACAACGATTGCTCGATAGTCTGAACGAGCAACCACCGCGCCTGCTCCCCACCACCTTCGAAGCGATTAGTCGCATCGACGATGATCGACTCAATCTGGACATGCTCGCCAAGTTGCGTGACATCCCAGCGGCCCGAACAATGTCCGAGGAACAACTGCTCAATCCCTATCGCGCTCGATCGGACGCACTTCGGACGGCAGCCGCCGAGACAGTCGTTAATCTCAGCCGACCACCGAGTGATATTGAGCAGAAGCTGGACGAGGTACAAGCTCGACTTACCAGTGGCGATCCGATACGTGGTCTGCAGCTTTTCCGAAGCAACAAGACCGCCTGCAGCGGCTGTCATCGGTTGGGTTACGTGGGGGGTGAGATTGGTCCCAACCTTACACGCATTGGCTCCACGCGCACCCGCCGCGCCTTACTTGAGGCAATACTTTTCCCGAGCGCGCGGCTCGAGCAGAGTTATCAACCGACGAAGATTCTGACCCATGATGGCCAGGTCTTCAATGGTTTGATCACTCGGCATCTTTCGCCGAAGCAATTCGAGATGCAATTGACTGCCGACAAGTCGTTGGTCCTCAGCACGGACGATGTGGCGGAGCAGGAGGCTAGTCAGCTTTCTATCATGCCCAGTGGTCTAGCGGAACTATTAACCCCCGAGGAGCTCTCGGACTTGCTGGCCATCCTCGAAGCAGCCAAGTAACCCAAGCATGAAGATCTATACTAAGACCGGTGACTGCGGAACGACTGGATTGTTTGCTGGGCCGCGCGTCGCCAAGGATCATCCACGGATCGAAGCCTATGGCTCCGTCGATGAATTGAGCGCGCTATTAGGGGTGATTGTGGCAACTCTTCAGGACGAAGCCGAAACGAAATCACAGCCAACCGCCGGAGATGCCAGTTTGATTGCCCTGGCAGAATGCCTGAGTGGCGTGCAGAGCGATTTGTTTGCCGTCGGTGCCGAGCTGGCCACGCCAGATCCAGTGAAACACGGTATGTGCCTACTGAGTACCGCGCGCGTGGTAGAATTGGAGCATTGGATCGACCGTTTGGAGACTCAGCTTCCGCCACTGGAAAACTTTATTTTGCCCGGTGGTTGTCAGGGATCGGCCCTGCTGCAGCTCGGGCGGACGGTTTGTCGCCGCGCCGAGCGGCAGGTGGTGCAATTATCCCATGACCCTGAGGTACACGACTGCAGTTTGATATTGATCTATTTGAATCGCCTCAGCGACCTGCTTTTTGTCTTCGCCCGCTACGTCAACTTTGCCCTTTCCCTACCCGACACTCCCTGGCTCCCCCCACGTACGTCAGGCTTTCCTGCCTGACCTCATTCCGTACGTCAGGCTTTCCTGCCTGACCTCCGCATAACCGCTTCCGCGCTCAACCCGCACACGCTAAACTGGGTATCATTGCCGGTCGGTCGCTCTCGTTGTGGCGGAACAATAGTCAGGTGTCGCGAGGCAATCGTAAGTTAAGTAAAATCCATCGCTTGGTTTCGCCATCGAATGGCACGCAGCGCTGACAACCCCTTGGAGATCGACGGATGAAGAAGATCGAAGCCATAGTACGGCATTTTAAACTGGAAGATGTCAAGAACGCTCTCACTGAGGCTGGCATTCATGGGATGACGGTCAGCGAAGTGCGTGGATATGGTCGTCAGAAGGGGCATACAGAGATTTATCGTGGGACTGAATACGCTGTCGATTTCGTCCCCAAGGTCAAGATCGAGGTGATTTGCACCGACGCCAATTTGCAGACTGTTATCGATACGGTACTGCAAACAGCCCAGACCGGTCAAATTGGTGACGGCAAAATCTTTGTAACGGAACTCAGCAATGCCATTCGCATTCGCACGGGTGAATCGGGCGAGGAAGCTCTTTAAGTGAGGCCCTAATGGCGGCGGCAGGTGGCTTGCCATCGGCGGTAATACAGGCGCGTGCACGACTCAAAGAAGGGCGACTCAAGCTCCGTGCGCAGCACGACAGCGGTTCGCCAAGCGTTCAAGTCTGCGTGCATCAAACCGACTTGCTCGATTCCATCGTGCTCGACCTGTTCGAAGCTGCACTGGAGCAGGCCAACCTCTGCGAGTTAACGGGGCAATTCGCGTTGGTCGCGCATGGCGGCTATGGTCGGCGCGATGTGGCCCCCTACTCCGACGTTGACTTGATGCTCTTGCACACCAAGCCGCACGCTTCCCAAGCGGCCGCGTTGGCCAAGTCACTGAGTCAGTGGATTGTCGACGTGGGCTGTCAACTCGGCTTCTCGTTGCGGACGTCGGCCCAGGCCTGGAGTTTGGCCTGGAGCGACCCAGTTGTGTTCAGTTCGTTGGCCGAAAGTCGCTTACTGACCGGCAGCATCGATCTGTTCACGCGCTACATGCAAGGACTGCGGCAGGGAGCACGGCGACGCAGCAAGAAGCTGATCCGCGCGGTAGAACAAGCGCGGCGGGACGAACGTCGCAAATACGGTGAGACCGTCTTTCTGCTCGAACCCAACATCAAACGTTCGCGCGGTGGCTTGCGCGATATTCAGTTGATTCGTTGGATCGGCTTTGCCCAATACGGGGAATGCGATTTGGAGCGACTACATGAACTCGGGCACTTGGATACCGAGGACTTTCAATCGCTCCGTCGTGGCTACCAGTATTTGCTGCGACTTCGCAATCAGATGCATTTTGAAGCTGGCAAGTTGCAAGATCAGCTCGACCGCGCTCTACAAATGCGATTGGCGCAGTGGAGCGGCTTTCAGGGGGCGGAAGGAATTCTCCCCGTCGAACAGTTCATGCAGAAATATTTTGAACACACCAGCGAAATTCGTTATTGCAGCGCGCATTTCACCGAGACCGCGCAGTGGCAATCCCCAGTCGCCCTGTCGATCGAACACTCGCTGGGAATCCCCGTCCAGCGCGATTATCGGGTTGGTTGGCGACACGTGTGGGCTACCAAGTCGGGATTGGTGCGTCTCCGCCGCGACCCCGCCTCGGTACTCGAACTCATGGCCGTCTCCAGTCGCTTTGGCAAGCCGATTGAACACCAGACCTGGCGCGAAATCCGATCGGCTATGCTCACGCGACGCATTACCGAGATCGATCGCGTCACCATTCAACGTTTCATGGAATTGATGTCCAGCTCCGGCAACTTGGCCGACCAACTCCGCCGCTTGCACGAATTGCGCGTGCTCGAGCAGATCATCCCCGAGATGACTCATGCCCGCTGTCTATTGCAATTTAATCAATACCATAAATACACCGTCGATGCACACTCCATTCGGGCCGTTGAATGCGTCACCGATTTGGACGACGACCAAGGACTGTTGGGGATCATCTATCGCGGTTTGAAGAAGAAAACCATATTGCATTTAGCGCTGCTGATCCACGATTTAGGAAAGGGCTTTGCCGAAGATCACAGCGAAGTCGGCAAACGCATTGCGGAAAAGACCGCCGAACGATTGCGACTCAGTGCGCAAGACAAAGAGACTTTGGTCTTTTTAGTTCATCAGCATCTACTACTGGCCAATACCGCTTTTCGGTTTGATTTGAGCAATCGCGATGCGGCGGTTAAGTTCGCGTCGGTGGTCGGCTCCAGCGAGCGACTGCAGTTGTTGTTGCTGCTGACCTATGCCGATTTAGCCAGCGTGGGTCCCGATGTGGTCAATCAATGGAAAGTCGACTTGCTGCTGCAACTCTATCATCAAACCGACGCGAACTTTCGCGATGATAAACCGGGCGAGGGCTTCCGCGCGGAAATCACAGAGCGGCGTCGCGCGATCATGAACGCGATTCCCGCCGACGCCCAGGTCAGCGGTGCGGAGCAGAAACGGGATTGGTGGCAAGCGCAGATTGACGCTCTCCCCATCGGCTACTTAATGCGCACCCCGCCTCACTTGGCCGTCAGTGAACTAGCCAACCTGCAACGACTGGATACCGAACCCTCACTAGCTTGGGGGCGTTACATCGAAGCCCAACAAGCGGTCGAGTACACCATTGCCACTCGCCAAAGCGGTCGACCGATTGGAACCTTCCACCGCATTACCGGCGCGTTGTCGAGCATGGGACTGCAGATCAACGCCGCTGATATTCATACCCAACCCGGCGAGATCGCTTGGGATCGTTTTATTGTCGAGGATCAGGAGTTTGAAGGCCCTCCTCCGCAAACGCGTATCGACGCCATCTGCAAGCGCATCAACGCCGCGCTTGACCCTGACAATACGACTCCTCCAACTTTTCCAAAAAAGTGGAACATCGGCAAGAGTCTCGCGGCTGCTGCCGATTTAGAAACGCAGCCCACCCAAGTCCGCTTTGACAACAGCACATCGGACAATCACACCATCATTACACTCTTTGCCTATGACCGCATGGGATTGCTGTACGCCGTATCGAAAGTCCTGTTTGACCTACAATTGATTTTACATTTCGCCAAGATCAGCACGCACCTGGATCAAGTCGTCGACGTTTTTTACGTGACCGACATGGATGGCAAGCAGATTGAAGAGAGCACGCGTTTGTACGTCATTCGTCAACGCCTGCTCCAAGCCGCCCGTAGTAAAACACCCTAATCCCAGATCGTTGGTTTGTCGCATGGCATTTTCATGGTGGAACTGGCGCAAGACACGGCCTTCAAAAGAGTACCACGCGGAACAAATTGCTCGTTTACGCGAAAAAATGCCAACACCCGGCATCTGGCTATTTGGCAAGACAGGAAGTGGTAAGAGCTCTGTCGTGCGTTACCTAACGGGTGTCGAGAGCATAGCTATTGGCGACGGCTATCGCCCCACAACGCGAACCTCACAACACTTGGATTTCCCCGACGCGATTGAACCCCTGCTCACTTTTGTTGATACACGAGGATTGGAGGAAGTCGCCTACGATCCGACCGACGACATCCAGCAATTCTCAGCTTCAACGCAACTTATGCTGGTCACGGTCAAGGTGACCGATCACGCGTTGGAAAAGCTACTCGAACCTCTGCGCCGGATTCGCAAGTCGTCCCCCGCGCGTCCCGTGCTGCTGGTCTTGACTTGCATACACGAAGCGACTGGCAACCTTGATTTGTCCGAAGGGCTCGATCCCTTCGCCGATTTCGACGATTTCGACGAAGCAGCGCTGGACCATGGACCGCTCCCAGCCATTCCTGCTCGGTTGCAGACCTTGATCGATGAAAAGAGAGCACAATTCGCGGGTCTCCATGACGCAGTGGTGCCAATTGATCTTACGCCTGTCGAAGATGGCTTCGCAGATCCCGACTTCGGCGGGGAACGCTTAAAAGCGGCTATACTGGAGAAACTCCCGCACGCATACCGGCAAGCATTGTTGGCGCTCAACGCAATCCCGGTAGGTGAGTCGCAACGAAGAAGGGAAACGCGATGGCAAGTCCTCGCGTCGAGCGCGCTGGCTGGCACGGCGGGCACAGTACCAATACCGTGGGTCGACATCCCCGTGGTTCTCGGCATTCAAGCGCATCTAGCTGTCAAAATTGCAAAGATTTACGACCAGGAACTGACTGCCGCGCGGTGGGCGATTCTCAGCAGTGCGGCTGGCTCGCGTATCGCCCTGCGTCTGGCGGTGCGTGAAGGTCTCAAATTCATTCCCTGGCTGGGGATGGCGGTCGGAGCCGCTGGGTCATTCGCCTTCACCTACGCTTTAGGAATGTCGTGGGAGTGGTATTTCGCCGATCTTCGCAAAGGCAATGTGCCGGATCCTGAAAAGTTGAAACAGATATTTGCAGCCGAGCTAAAGCGCGGACACGAACTGTGGAGAGCAAAATGACATGGCTCCGCTACCTACGTCCGCGTTTGGTTATACTCGTCCTGTTGTGGACACTCCCGGTACTGGCTTACGTCATCATCGGCTCCATCGCGATGTACCAGACAGGCTGGCTACCATTCTTTTTTTGGCTGCTACCTGCGATGTGGGTGGCGGCTTGGCTGATCGGCAAACTGTGGCAACCCGCCAAACCACGCCACCACGCTATTGATGGTAAACCCATTGCCGCGCCGCAGTTCTGGACACCACGCGATGAGCAGGCAATTGCGATCGTCGAGGACTATCGCGGCTCGGTCGCAACGGTCGACTTTCAAAACATCACCGATGTTGACCGATACGTTCGCGATGCACGAGGCCTAGCGGACCGTTTGGCAATCCACTATCACGGGAAAGACCACGTCAACTTGCTCAACCCCCTGACACTCGTCGAGATACTTTCTGTCATTCACCTGGCCGTCGAAGATTTAGAGGAGTGGATGATTGAGAATGTGCCAGGTAGTGATCTCGCTACCATCGGACAACTGGGCAGCATACCGACGATTGTCAACACCATGGATTTTGTCCAAAAAGTAGCCTTCGTTGCATCGGCGATTCTCAATCCATCGAAGTTGTTGACCTATCCGCTATGGCGCAAGTCGGGACGAGTGATAGTGGAGCTGCAGAACGAAATGGTACGCGCCTTCTATCAGCGCTACCTGAGGCAGGTTGGCTACTATCTCATTGAAATGAACAGTGGTCGCCTGCAGGGCGGATCGCGGCGATATCGTAGCCAGTTTGGTCAGATGACGTCGGCCCTTCACAAAGTCGGCCCTGACATAGACCGTATCGAGCTTATGCAAGCCGTCAATACTACCGTGGCGATCATGGGACAAGTCAAGGCGGGCAAATCGAGTCTCATTAACGCCCTGATGGGTGAGCAAGTGGCGGTGACGGGTGGTTTGCCCGAGACGCGTGAAGTGCAGCGTTATCGATACGCGTTGCCAGGGTCGACCAGCGCACTAACATTACTCGACACGCCCGGCTATTGCGAAGCAGACGTGAGCCAACGGCAACTTAAAGAAATTCGAATCGCCAGTGAACAGGCCGATATCATTTTGCTAGTTCTGGCCGCCAACGTTTCTGCGCGAGACGCTGACGTGCGTGTCGTTCACGAATTGGCCGAACACTATCGCAAAACAACTAAGCTCCGTCCCCCCGCTATTGTGGTTGTACTGACACACATTGATCTACTGCGTCCTGTTCGCGAGTGGTCTCCACCCTATGACTGGCGGAATCCAACGCAGCTCAAGGAAGAGTCGATCGCGGCCGCAGTAACTTACGCCAAGGAATTGTTTGGGACCGCAGTTGCGGGTTACGCCTGTGTTCACGTGGGCGAGTCGCATGCCGTTGATACCAGCGTGGTCGACGAAGTCGTTCCACAACTGGTCGCGCATCTCAAGCAAGGCCAGGCAGCAGCCATGTTAAAAGCATTTTATAAACAACTCAGTCGCCAACGCTTGGCTACTCTATCCCGTCAACTACTAGGCTTGGCAAAGACAGCTTCCACAAACGTGTTAGGGGATTGAATGGCTGAACGCCGATCTTGCAGCGGTGGGTTCATGACTGGTTAGCTACCTCATAACGCCGAGTGCATTCGTGGACGAGCACAAGACCTAGCTTCCGTCGGATCTTGTTCGAGTCCGCCACATCCCGGCTGCCCTACTCTTTCGGCAGGGCGGCTGACCAACCTTGGTGCAGCAACTCGGTCAACTCGGCTTGCTTCTCGCCGACTTTCGCATTGTCCGCCAAGTTGACGGTTTCCCATGGATCAGCCACCGTATCATAGAGTTCCTTGATGATTGCTCCATCGTGTTTCCATTCGGTGTAGCGATGTTGTTTGGTGCGAACGGAATTGTATTGTCCTTCGTTGCCATAGACACTGAAGGCGGCCTTCTTCCAGGGTTGCGCGGGGTTGCGCAGCAGCGGTACAAAACTGGTACCCTCCAACTTCGCCGGGACGGCCATCCCCAGAAGTTCGCCCATCGTGGGAACAAGATCTACGAGTTCGATGATTTCGTCGCAACGACTGCCATTGGATGCATTGCCGGGAATGTGGACAATCACTGGCACGCGCGTCGATTGCTCGAACAGTGTGTATTTCGACCAATGACCATGTTCCCCCAAATGAAAGCCGTGGTCGGAGAAGAAGATGACGATCGTATTGTCGGCTAAACCTGATTTCTCGAGCGAGTCGAGGACTAAGCCGAGTTGCGTGTCAAGAAATGTAACGCATCCATAGTAGGCAGCGATGGTCGCCTTGACTTCATCATCGCTTGGCTTGCGACTCATCCAAATATCAGCCGAACGACCAAAGCGGACGGCTAGATCGGGCACTCCTTGATCTGCCGCGCGGGGAGCGTGCGGCAATGGAATTTTTCGCGGATCGTACATGTCGATATACTTTTGCGGGCAGATGAGCGGTGTGTGCGGGCGGCTGGAACCCAGCGACAAGAAAAATTGACGCTCGCCATTCCTCGCGAATTCCTCCAACATGGCGACAGCCGTCCGCGCGTACTTGCCATCCGCTTCCTGCTCATCACTCAGCCCAGAGCTACCATAGCGATCAGAGCGAGCACGTTTCGCGGCAGCGTCGTTCGGATCGCCCGCTGGTGTCTTTGGTTGTTGCTTGGAATCGTAACTCTTCGCGGGCGTCGGGAATTGCAGCAGTGGCCCTGGACCGGTCCACTGCTCTAAGGCGCGTCGCAGTGGGGTGTTTTGAGTGGGAAGCAACATCGGTGCGCCTTCCAAAGATGCTGGAAAGTCCTTCTTGAAACGCTTGGCCAAAGCGCTCGTCCCCAACACAGAAACGCCACACTCGCCCAGCAAGTGGTTGAACGCGCGAACATTTAAATTCGAGGTACTGGGGGAGTCAGCCAACACGATATCAAGTCGATGGAGCGCCAAGTCGGAGAGCAGCTCTTGCAGCTTACCTTCGTAGCACACGATATGCACTTTGTCTTCTAGCGCCAGGGCTGGCTTCAACAATTGATAGACGATCAACTTGGGAACGATATCGGGAACGCCCACAACGAGCTTGATATCGTCGTGCGTCGGTCTCCCTTGAAGAGTCTCAGTCAACTCGCGCCCCAAGCTGAAAATATCGTCCGCGTAACGAAATACAACTTGTCCAGTCTCGCTCAGCACCAGCCCCCGACCGACGCGATCGAACAGCTTCACCCCCATCGACTTCTCTAATTTTTGAATCTGAGAACTCAACGTCGGCTGGGCCAAATGCAGTTTCTCAGCCGCTACGGTAATCCCCCCCCTCCTTGGCTACGACTCAGAAATAGTGCAAATGGTGATAGTTTAACCAGTCAAGCATGCCTAGACTCTTTCGCTTTTTATAAAAGTTAGACGCAACGCTTTTGAACTCGAACAGTAGCGGACGAGGTGACGAGTCCCTCGCGCGTCGGATAGGCGCTTAGTGTGGGGACTCATCACCTCGTCCACTACGAACTCTCCCATCGCAGGGGCATGCATCGTGCTAGCAAATAGTTTCGCGAAATTATGCGAGAGTTGACGTTGCACAAAAAGTCCCAGTGCGGATATATTCGCTCCCCTTGGCACGTGGTATGGAAGGGACACTCCATTATTTCCACCTTGCTCGACAGGATGTTGGGCATTTGCCAGGCTCGCAATTGCCTGGAGCGACGCAGAGGTGCGTCGCATATCGGAAAGGAAACCCACTATATGCTAGTCCTCTCTCGTAAACAAAACGAAACCATCGTTTTCCCCAACCTCGGCATCTCTGTCGAGATTCTGCGCGTGGCTGGCCGATCCGTAAGTGTCGGCGTGCGCGCTCCAGAAAAGTTGCAAATCCTGCGCGGCGAATTGGCCAAGAACGGCAGCGGCACAGGCTCGGATTTTCCCGAGTTAGCCGACTCTCGTGGCAATCATGTTCTGAGAAACCGACTGAACAAAGCCAGCTTGGCATTGCATTTAGCACAAAAACAAATTCAGGCTGGAAAAATGGAAGATGCCGAGCAAGCTCTCGTGCAGGCGCTCGACTTCTTTGCAGAGCTCGATCGCATGTCCGCTGGGGGCTTGCCCAGAGCGCTTGGCAAGCAACCCGTTGAAAGTGCTGCTGTAAAGTCAAAACCGCTCGCCCTGCTGGTAGAAGACGACGACAATGAACGCGAGCTGTTGGCTGGCTACCTGCGTTTGTGCGGGTACGAAGTCGAAACCGCCTGCAATGGACTGCTGGCCATCGAATATCTGCAGAGCCAAAGTGTAAAACCTCAGGTTGTGGTCATGGATATGCAAATGCCACAGTTGGACGGCTGGCAAACCGTTAAGGCCATCCGTAGCAATCCACACTGGGACCATATTCAGTTAATCATCGTCAGCGGTACTAAGCAGGTCGACATGCACGTACCCAGCGGCGATCGCGGCGTCAGCCGTTGGTTCGAAAAGCCGTTGCGGCCTGACGAATTGTTGAGTCATCTCGCTTCGTTGAACTAAGCAGCAGCCGTCCCAATCGCGCTCCGCAACTTGGTCATGATCTCTTGATACAGCGATGCGACACGCTGTTTGCTTAGGCCGATCTGCTGGGCAATCGCTTGAAACGAAACAGGCTGCGAGTCGGCACCAAACCCGAATCGCAACAACAAGATCTCGCGTTCGCGCGGCTCGAGCACTTGGAGCAAGCGTTGCACTTCATGCCGTGCCTCGGCCGCTTCAAGGCACTGGCGGTCGGCACTGGAAGCGTCCCCAATGGCGCTGGCGGTTAGCTCGTGACCGTCCACTAACAAACCCCGTTGTTGGCGATGCCTGCGACGCAGAGCACCAAACATCGAACGCTGTATGGCTGCGTAGGCATAGGTACTAAAACGAAAACCACGGCGATCCATCTGCTCAGAATTCTGGAAGCTCTCGTCCGCAAAATAAGCGATCGCGAGATTTCGCACGGAGGCAAACTTACCAAACGAGCGCACTCGCTCGCCAGTAGGCACAAGACGTTTGCAAGCTTCATTTCTCAACATGGTGGGCATCATCCGATCGACCTTTGCAACAGGAGACAAATACGACGGGAGTGGAGCTGTGGACTGTGCAATCACTTCCGCTGTCTCCATGATAGGCGCGGCCAACAGTTTCAACAAATAGAAAAGTTTTGCGCTAACCATAGATTTAAGCGATACATCAAAGTACTTTAGCTTGAGCCAGTCGGCAACGATTTCCTGGCTTACTCAATCGAGTGGCCTTCGGTTTGGCGCATCGAGAAGCGATCTCTACCTGTCGATGCGGTTGCAGGGAATGGTTGTCGTCAAATCGATAGAGAAAAGCTATCTGTAAAACTGGTCGGACGAATTAGTCACCAGACGCTCGACGGCGTAGAGTTCTGTTAGAACCATTCATTTGAGTGGCTCAAACAATTGCCAATCGACTAAAAACAGGAGTCGAAATGAATCTCACACTGCATTTCAACACACCACAAGCCACTCCGACGCTCAAGACGGAAGCGGTGGAAGTGCTCACCTCCGCCCTGGAGCGTTTTGCTTCGCATATTCGCTACGTGATGGTCAGTGTCCAAGACGTCAACGGACCGCGCGGCGGAGTTGACAAACAATGTTGTTGCGTGCTGCACCTCAAGCGACGTCCGCCGATTGTCATTCATGACGCCGACGAAAGCATCCTCAACATGCTGCTGCGCGTGGCCCATCGCAGCGCCTACACCCTCAGTCAGGAGATCGAACGCAAGCAGACTAGCTATCGCTCGCGGCGACGGCGCGATCGAAAGTCAGACGACGAGGACGCTTCGCAGCCCATCGACGGCCTTGCTCAAGAACCGACACTCGGCTGAGTACGCGGTTATGGGCTTTGCTAATCTGGCTTGAGCTTTGCCAGTATTGAAAAACAACAGCATACCATCGGCTGATCGATATGCACTGCTTGGCCGATGTCAGTTTTATGTAGTGGACGAGGTTACGAGTCCCCAGACGATTCCTACTATCCGAAGGGGACTCGTGACCTCGTCCACTACGGCCCCTTACTGTTGACAGTGACAAAGCACTACGCCAGAAAGACCTGTAAAAATGCCCGACGCAACAGGAAGTTTAGAAGCCCCCTCCCTTGCTATCCCACGCCCCGCTTTTACACGGCCCACGTTCATCGTCGGCATAGGCGCATCAGCCGGTGGGCTCGAATCTTTAGAGAACTTATTCCGCAATCTGCCTGCGGACACTGG